>JAKAFA010000053.1 GCA_021818185.1 Pseudomonadota bacterium
CGGATCGTACCTGCGCTGGTTCCATCTCATCGCCCTGCATGCCGACCCAACCCCGCGCTACTGCCTCGGCGCCGCGATGGGAGCTTGAGCATCAATGCGATTAGCGAACAGAGCCTTGGGGAAACTTTTGGAGTCACTCCCCAAGGTGGCGCGGCGGCTGGTTTCGGAGGTGCTGTATGGCATCGCGGCGCGCCAGAGCGTTCACCTGAGCGAGGTCGGCCGGGCACTGGAGGAGCCGATTCCGCCGATCAAGATCGAGACCCGGCTGTCGCGGAATCTGGGACGGCCGGAATTGTGCGGCCACATCGGCGCCGGGGTGCTGCGCGAAGGAGGTGGCCGTATCCGGGACCGCACGCTGCTGATCCTCGACACCTCGGACATCGCCAAGCCCTATGCCGAGAAGATGCAATACCTGGCCCGGGTGCGCGACGGCAGCGAGGGCGTGATCGCCGACGGCTACTGGCTGTGCCAGGTGATCGGCGTCGAAAATGACAACGCCATCGTCCCGCTCTACAGCGCGCTCTACTCCCAGAAGGCGCCGGATTTCGTCAGCGAGAACGCCGAGATCATGGGTGCCATGGACCAAGTGGCAGCGGCCACCGATGGGCGCAGGGTCTGGGCGATCGACCGCGGCGGCGACCGGGGCGTGCTGTACGCCGACCTGATCGCCAAAAAGCGAGCCTTCGTCATCCGGCAGAAGGGCGACCGCCTGCTGTTGTGGGGAATGCAGACGACCGAGGGCCCGCAAGCTCCATTGGCAGGCCACGCCCAGCGCAATCTGACTTCCCCCTGCACCAGGGTTAACAGTATATACCCAGAAACCATTGGCCGGGATGTGGACATGAAACAGGTCATCCAGAGCGCCCGCACGGGCAAGCTTGCCCTGAAAGAAGTCCCCGCGCCCAAGGTGCGCGGCGGCTGCCTGCTGGTCCGCACCCAGGCGTCGCTGATCTCGGCCGGTACCGAGCGCATGGTCATCGATTTCGCCCGCAAGAGCCTGGCCGGCAAGGCCAAGGAACGCCCCGACCTGGTGCGCAAGGTGCTGGACAAGGCGCGACGCGACGGCTTGGCCGCCACCCTGAAGGCGGTGATGGCCCGCCTCGACGAGCCACTGCCCCTGGGCTATTCCGCCGCCGGAACGGTGATGGCGGTGGGCGCCGGGCTGGAAGGCTCGTTCCAGGTCGGGCAGCGGGTGGCGCTGGCCGGCGCCGGGCTTGCCAACCATGCCGAACTCAACGTGGTGCCGCGCAACCTCGTCGCCCCGATCCCCGACGACGTCGCCGACGAGGAGGCCTGTTTCGGCACCCTGGCCGCCATCGCCATGGCCGGGGTACGCAACCTGGGCGCCCAACTGGGCGACGTGGTGGCAGTGTTGGGCGTCGGGCTGGTCGGCCAGTTGGCGGCGCAGCTTCTCACCTTGCAAGGCGCGCGGGTCATCGCGGTGGATGTGGACGAGGCGCGCCTCGCCCTGGCCAAGCGCACCGGCGCCGAACTGACCTGGCGGCTGGACGAGGCTGGGCTGGTGGAAGCCGCCCAGGCCCTGACCGGCGGGCTGGGCTGCGATTCCATCCTGGTGGCGGCGGCCACCGAGTCGAGCGGGCCGCTGGAACTGGCCGCCGACCTGGCCCGCGACCGCGCCCGCGTGGTGATGGTGGGCAAGACCGGCACCGAGTTCCCCTACGCCGCCTTCATGAAGAAGGAATTGTCGCTGATGGTCTCGCGCTCCTACGGGCCGGGCCGCTACGACGACGATTTCGAGGGCCGCGGCGTCAAATATCCCGCCGGCTGGGTGCGCTGGACCGAAGCTGAGAACCTGCGGGAATGCGTGCGCCTGATGAGTCCCGCGCTCCCCCGCCGGCTGGATGTCGGTGCGCTGATCAGCCACCGTTTCCCCTTCGACGAGTCGGAAGCCGCCTATCGCCTGGTCACCGAGGGGGGCGAACCCCATCTCGGCGTAGTGCTGCGTTACGCAGACGAAACGAAGCCAGAAATGCCGCGCGCCTTCCCAACGCCCAAGGCCGCCGCCGGACGTTGCGTGCTGGGGGTGATCGGCGCCGGATCGTTCGCCCGCACCGTGCTGCTGCCCGAACTGAAGCGTATTCCCGGCGTCGAGCTGGCCGCCATCTGCACCACCCGCGGCCAGACCGCCGAGCACGGCCAGCAGGTGTTCGGCTTTGGCCGCGCCACCACCGAAGTGGACTCGGTGCTGGCCGATCCGGCGATCAATTCCGTGCTGATCGCCACCCGCCACGCCAACCATGCCGAACTGACCGCCCGCGCCCTGGCCGCCGGCAAATCGGTGCTGGTGGAAAAGCCGTTGGCGCTGGACCGCGCCCAACTGGCCCAGGTGGCGGCGGCGCGCGAGACCTCCGCCGGCTTCTTCTGCGTCGGCTTCAACCGGCGCTTTGCGCCGATGACCGTCAAGGCCCGCGCCCATCTGGCCCGCCATCCCGGCCCCAAGATGCTGGTCTTGCGAGTCAATGCCGGCAGCCTGCCGGCCGAAAGCTGGGTCAACGCCGCCGAGGAGGGGGGCGGGCGCATCCTGGGCGAGGTCTGCCATTTCGTCGATCTGGCCCGCGCCCTGGCCGGCGCCCCCATCGCCACCGTACAGGCCGATGCGGCGGCGGTGCGCTCGGGCGGCTGCGACGATCTGACGGTGACGTTGGGCTTCGCCGACGGGTCGCTCGCCACCATCGTCTACACCGCCCAGGGGGATTCGGCGTTCTCCAAGGAGCGCTTCGAGTGTTTTGCCGGCGGAACGGTGGCCGCCATCGACAATTTCCTCAGCCTGTCGCTGACCGAGGGCGGGCGCACCCGCGTCGAAAAGGGCATGGGTCAGGACAAGGGCCACCGTGCCGAACTGGCCGCCTTCGCCGCCGCCGTGGCGTCCGGCGGCCCGGCCCCGACCGACGAGGCGGAACTGGTGGAAACCAGCCTGGCGACCATCGCGGTTCTGGACTCGTTGCGGGAAGGCCGGCGGATCACCCTATGATCCCCCTGTGGCTGCCCACCGCTGCCGTTTCCGGCCTGCTGACGGTGGGCGCCACCCGGCTGGCGCTGTCCTACCTGATCCGCAAGCGCATCCTGGACCAGCCAAACCACCGCTCCAGCCATAAGATCCCGACGCCGCGCGGCGGCGGGCTGGGGGTGGTGCCCGCCGTCGCTCTGGTCTGGGCCGGGCTGGCCGTATCCGGCGGGCCGTTTGCCCCCTGGGCCGGGGTGCTGGTGGTCGGCGCCCTGCTGCTGATGGCTCTGTCCTGGGCCGACGACCGCTGGACCTTGCCGGCTGGCCCACGCCTTTTGGTCCATGCCGGAATGGTGACGGGGGCCTTGGCCCTTTTGCCGCCCGACGCCCTCGCCTTTTCCGGCCGGCTGCCGGAATGGGCCGACCATCTGCTGGTCGGACTGGGCTGGCTGTGGTTCATCAACCTCTACAATTTCATGGACGGGATCGACGGCATCAGCGGGGTGGAAACCGCCAGCGTGGCGGCCGGCGCCGGTTTGGTCGCCGCCTTGGCCGGCGACGGAGGCGGCCTCTCGCCGTTCGCCGCCGCCCTGGCCGGGGCGGGGGCCGGCTTCCTGGTGTGGAACTGGCATCCGGCACGGGTGTTCCTGGGCGACGTCGGCAGCGTGCCGCTGGGCTTCCTGCTGGGCGGGCTGCTGCTGCGCCTGGCCGCCTCCGGCCATCTGGCGGCGGCGCTGATCCTGCCGGCCTATTATCTGGCCGATGCCACCCTGACCCTGGCGCGCCGAGCGCTGGACGGCGAAAAGGTCTGGCAGGCCCATCGCCGCCACTTCTATCAGCGCGCCGTGCAGGGCGGGAAACGCCACAATCAGGTTGCCACCGCGATCCTAGCCGGCAACTTGGCTCTGGCCGCCGCCGCCGCCCTGACCATCACCCGGCCCGCCGCCGGAACGGCCGCCGCCGCCCTGGTGGTGGCGGGAATGCTGGCGGTGTTGCAGCGCTGGGCGCTGGGCGGGACGCGATGAAGGTTCTGGTCCGATGAAAATCCTGGTCACTGGCGCCAGCGGCTTCGTCGGCGGCCCGGTCTGCCGCGCCCTGGCTGCCGCCGGGCATCAGGTCACCGGCGCCGTCCGCCGCGACACCGCCCTGCCGGCGGGGGTAGCTGCCTGCCGGGTCGGGGAGCTGGGGCCGGACACCGACTGGCGCCCGGCCCTGGCCGGCAGCGAAACGGTGGTCCATCTGGCGGCGCGCGCCCATGTGATGCGCGAGGAGGCGGGCGATCCCCTGGCCCTGTTCCGCCGGGTCAACCGCGACGGCGCCGTCGCCCTGGCCGAACAGGCCGCCGCCGCCGGAGCGCGCCGAATGGTGTTCGTCAGCTCCATCAAGGTCAACGGCGAGGCGACCGCCCCCGGCCGGCCGTTCCGCGCCACCGACGCCCCGGCGCCCTGCGATCCCTATGGTGTCGCCAAGGCCGAGGCCGAGGAGCGGTTGGCCACCATCGCCGCCCGCACCGGCCTGGAATTGGTGATCGTCCGCCCGCCGCTGGTCCATGGTCCGGGGGTCAAGGGCAACCTCGCCAGCCTGCTCGGCCTGCTGGAACGCGGGCTGCCGCTGCCGCTGGCTTCGGTGGACAATCGCCGCAGCCTGGTGGGGGTGGGCAACCTTGCCGATCTGCTGCGGGTCTGCCTCGACCATCCCGCCGCCGCCGGGCAAACGTTGCTGGTGCGAGACGACCCCGACCTGTCGACGCCCGATCTGATCCGCCGGTTGGCCACCGCCCTGGGGCGGCCGGCCCGGCTGCTGCCTTGCCCGCCAGCGCTGCTGGCCGGACTGGCCGGCGCCGTGGGCCGTGGCGCCGTCGCCAAGCGGCTGCTGGGGTCGCTCGCCGTGGACGATGGCCCGACCCGCGCCCTGCTGGGCTGGGTGCCGCCGGTGAATATCGAGTCCGGCCTTGCGGCCATGGTCAACGGCTTCGTTTCCCGTCGCTGAGGGTCCGGAGCTGGCGGTTGACCACCACCAGCCGCGCCAGATCGATCTGTGACCCCGCCTTGATCTCGGCCAGCAGGGAATCGGCCCGGCCCACCGCCGCGCCGTTGGCCGCCACCCAATGGGCCAGGGCCTCGGCCGGCGCCAGGCCGGGAGCCTCCGCTGCCACCGCGGTGGTGATGTCGCGCTGGTGGCCGTACAGATCCTCGATGGCGGCGGCCGCCGCCAGCTTTTCCCAATGGCCGCGCACCGCCAATCCTTGTGCCGCGGCACGCAGCCGCCCCAGATCGAAGCGGGCGCCCACCGCGAAATACAGCCCGCCGGCCTCTTCGACGGTCAGGCCATGGCGGGTGGCGATGTGGACGATGTCGGCGGCGGAAGCCAGCACGATCAGGTTGGCGACCTTATGGGCCAACTCGGCCGGCACGCCCTGGGCCATGAACTCGCCGGCCCGCGCCGCCACCGCCTCGACCAGATCGGGTGGCAGCAGGGTGGGCAGGGCGGCTTCCAGGGCGCCGATGCCATGGGCCAGTTCGGCGATGGTGGCACCGATATCGAACGGAGCGGCAATGCTACGCAACACCCAGGCGGTGACCCGCTCCAGCAGGCGATTGGCCTCGATCAGCATGGCGGTCTGCACCGCAGCCGGCACCGCTCCGTTCAAGGCCTCGACCGCCCGCCAGGCATCGCGCAGGCCATAGGCGTCACGCGCCACGATATAGGCCTGTGCCGCCTCGGCCGGGCCGTGGCCGGTCTTTTCCATCATGTCGGCGACGAAGGCCACGCCGACACGGTTGATCATGCTGTTGGTCACCGTGGTGGCGACGATCTCGCGCCGCAGCCGGTGGCCAGGAATTTCGGTGGCGAAACGTTCACGGATGGCGGTGGGGAAGTAGCGGGCGAGGTCGGCGGCCAGGAATGGATCGTCGGGCAGGGGGGAGTGGAGCACCGCGTCATAGAGCCAGATCTTGGCGTAGGCCAGCAGCACCGCCAGTTCGGGACGCACCAGCCCGCTACGGGCGGCGGCCCGGCGGGTCAGGGTCTCGTCGTCGGGCAGGAATTCCAGGGCACGGTCAAGCCGCCCGGCCTTTTCCAGCTGACGGATGAAGCGGGCCTCGGCGTCCAGCAGGTCGGGGCCTTGCGCCTCCATCACCGACAGGGCCTGAGTCTGGAGTTCGTTGTCGCGCAGAACCAGCGCCGCCACCTCGTCGGTCATGGCGGCAAGCAGGGTGTCGCGCTGCTTGGCCGTCAGGTCGCCGGCCCGGATCAGGCCGTCCAGCAGGATCTTGATGTTGACCTCGTGGTCCGAGGTGTCGACCCCGGCCGAATTATCGATGGCGTCGGTGTTGAGCCGCCCGCCGGCCATGGAATATTCGACGCGGCCCAGCTGGGTCATCGCCAGATTGGCGCCTTCACCCACCACCCGCGCTTTCAGGTCACGGCCGTCCACCCTGAGCGCGTCGTTGGCGCGGTCGCCGACATCGGCATTGGATTCGCCGTGGGCTTTGATGTAGGTGCCGATACCGCCGAAGAACAGCAGGTCCACCGGCTGGCCCAGCAGGGTGCGGATCAGCTGCGCCGGGGTGATGGTGTCGGACTCGAGGCCGAAGCGGGCCTTCATCTGCGGGCTGACCGGGATGGACTTGGCCGAGCGGGGAAACACGCCGCCGCCCGGCGAGATCGCCGCCGGGTCGTAGTCCGGCCAGGACTTCACCGCCTGAAACAGCCGTTGGCGCTCGGCGAAACTGCGTTCGGGATCGGGATCGGGGTCGATGAACACATGGGCGTGGTTGAAGGCGCCCAGCAGGCGGATGGTACGCGATTGCAGCAGGCCGTTGCCGAACACGTCGCCCGACATGTCACCCACGCCGATCACGGTGAAGGGCTGAGTCTGGCAATCCACGCCCAGTTCACGGAAATGGCGCTTCACCGCTTCCCAGGCGCCGCGGGCGGTGATGCCCATGACCTTGTGGTCGTAGCCGCGGCTGCCGCCCGAGGCGAAGGCATCGCCCAGCCAAAAGCCGTAATCCAGCGAGATGGCGTTGGCGATGTCCGAAAAGCTGGCGGTCCCTTTGTCGGCCGCCACCACCAGATAGGGGTCGTCGCCGTCATGGCGCACCACCTGGGGCGGCGGCACCACCTCGGCACCCACCAGATTGTCGGTCAGATCCAACAGCCCGCGCATCATGGTGCGGTAGCAGGCGATGCCTTCGGCCTGCAACGCCTCGCGCCCGCCGGTGGCCGGGAGGTGCTTGACGACGAAGCCGCCCTTGGCGCCCACCGGCACGATCACGGCGTTCTTGACCATCTGGGCCTTCATCAGGCCCAGCACCTCGGTGCGGAAATCCTCGCGCCGGTCGGACCAGCGGATGCCGCCGCGCGCCACTTTGCCGCCGCGCAGATGGACGGCTTCGACCTGCGGCGAATAAACCCAGATCTCCACCAGCGGCCGCGGGGCGGGCAAGTCCTCGATGGCCCGCGAATCCAGCTTGAAGGCGAGATAGGGCTTGGGCCCGCCGTCCGGCCCGGTCTGGAAATAGTTGGTGCGCAGCGTGGCGCGGACCAAGTTGAGAAAGCGGCGCAGGATTCGGTCGTCGTCGGCGCTGGCCACGGCCCCCAGCACCGCCTCGGCGCGGCTGTCGGCGCCCCCCCGATCGGCGTCGGCGGCATCGCCCCCTTGCGGGTCGAACCGGGCCAGGAACAGGTCGATCAGCACGGCAGCGGCCAGGGGGTTGTCGGTGACCGCCCGCTCGATATAGCTCTGGCTGTAGGTGGACCCCGCCTGGCGCAGATACTTGGCATAGGCGCGCAGCACCGCCACCTGCCGCCAGTCGAGGCCGGCCCACAGCACCAGCCGGTTGAAGCCGTCGCATTCGGCCACTCCGCGCCAGACCTGCACCATGGCCTCCTCGAAAGCGGCGCGCCGGCCGTCCAGGTCGATGGCGGCACCGTCGGGGCTCTCCACCTCGAAATCATGGATCCACACCGGCGAAGCGTCGGAGAGGCGAATCTCGTGGGGGACCTCGGCGATGACCTTGACGCCCATGGCCTCCAGCATCGGCAGCACGTCGGACAGGGCGACGGTATCGACCCGGTGGTAGAGCTTGATTCGCGCCTGATGCTGGCCGGCCTCCACCGGCCGCGCCAGAGTGAGGGCAATGTCCTCGCCGGCCGAGACCCGCTCGATCCGCTCGATGTCGGCCACCGCCGCCAGCACCGGATAGCGTTCCCGGTACGAGGCAGGAAAGGCCTCGCCGTAGCGCCGCGCCAGCCGCAGGCCGGCCGCCTCGCCATGGGCCTGCACCAGGGCGTCCTGGAGCTGGTCGGTCCATGAACGGGCCGCCTGGGCGATACGGCCCTCCAACTCGCGCACGTCCACGGCCGGCACGGCGCCCGGCGTGGTGCGGATGGTGATGTGCAGCCGCGCCAGGGGCAGGTCGGCGACCTGGGTGGAGTAGGAGGCCAGCGTGCCGCCGAACGCCGCCTCCAGCATGGCCTGGACCGCCAGACGCAGCGGGGTGTCGTAGCGGTCGCGCGGCAGGAACACCAGGCACGACACGAAACGTTCGAACTCGTCGCGCCGGGCGAACAGCGCGACACGCGGGCGGTCGATCAGCCGCAGGATGCCGATCGCGGTCTGGAACACGGTGTCGTCGGCGGCCTGGAACAGTTCATCGCGGGGAAAGGTTTCGAGGATATGCCCCAGCGCCCGGGCGTCGTGCCCGCCGGACGGAAAGCCGGCGCGGGCCAGGGTACGGGCCACCTTACGCCGCAGCAGCGGAATCTGGGCCGGGGTCATGGTATAGGCGGCCGAGGTGAACAATCCGAGGAAGGCGTCGAGCCCGCACACCCGCCCCCGGGCATCGAAGCGTTTGACGCCCACCACATCCATATGGACGGCGCGATGCACCGTGGCCTGCCGGGCCGACTTGGTGACCAGCAGCAAGTCCGGACGGCGCAGGAAGGCATGGACCTCGCCCGGCATGGCCGACAGCGGCATGGATTCATCGAACACCCGCACGTCGGGACGGCGCAGCAGGCCGAGCCCGGCACTGTCGGCGCTCACCCCGCCGTCGCCCTCGGCGAAGGTGAAGCGCCGCCAGCCGAGGAAGGTGAAATGGTCGTCGTAGAGCCAGCGCAGGAAGGCGCCGTCCTCGGCCGCCTCCT
Organism: Pseudomonadota bacterium; assembly: GCA_021818185.1. Taxonomy (GTDB): domain Bacteria; phylum Pseudomonadota; class Alphaproteobacteria; order Rhodospirillales; family Magnetospirillaceae; genus JAKAFA01. Next base: position 9,119 of record JAKAFA010000053.1, read on the forward strand.
CGGCCGGCGCCGCACCGTGGCTGCCGGGCAGGTCGTCGGCCGCCTCGCGCAGGCGCTCGCGCATCACCGCCCAATCGTCCACCGCGGCCCGCACATCGGCCAGCACCGTCTCCAGCCGCGCAGCGATGGCGGCGTGCCCTTCCGGGTCCTGGCGATCGATCTCGATATGCATCCAGGACTCGGCGTGCGACGACGTGGGCCGGCCGCCCCCATCGGCCGGCAAACCGGTCAGCCGTCCGGCCCGGTCGCGGACCACGTCCAGTACCGGGTGGACCAGCTGGTGGATGGCCACCCCCAGGCGGGCCAGTTCGGCCGCCGCCGAATCCACCAGGAAGGGCATGTCGTCGTTGACCATCTCGATCACCGAATGGCGCGAGATCCAGCCGTCGCGCTCGGGATCGGGATCGTAGACCCTAAGCTTGGCCGCATCCCGCTTGCGGTCGCGGGCGAAGGCCAACAGGCTCATTACCGCGCCATAGACCAGCTGCGGCGGCGTGCCGTCCAGATCGGCGGCCGAGATGCCGGCCAACCAGACGGCCAGCAGTTGCTCCGCCATGGCGGCGCGATCCTTGTCCAGCCGGCTGCGCAGCAACGCGCCGACCTCATCACGCAGAGTGGATTTGATCGGTTCGATGGAAGCAGCCATGCCATCCCCCTGTGGAGAGAAGCGGGTCTTCCCATTAGGCTAAGCCTTTGCCGCGCTTTTTCAATCCTTCAGGTTGCCGGTCAGCGGCGAGCCTGGCCGGCGGCGCGGGCGAGCTGCATCACGGCGCGCGAGGTGATCTCGGTAGCCGGCATGCCGGTGGTCTTGCACTCGGCCTCGGCCTCCAGCAGCAATTGCAGGGCGCGGCCCAGGCGTTCGGGCGGCCAGCGAGTCAGCTGGCGCTTGAAGCGGTCCGCCGCCTTGAAGATCACCGGCGGCTTCAACGCCGCCATCGCCTGGTCCGGCGTCCGGCCGGCGGCGACCAGCCCGGCCGCCAGATGTAGTCGTTGGAAATGCCGCGACAGGGCGCGCAGCACCGAAACCGGCTGGCTGCCCTCGGTAAACAGGCGGTCGAGCACCCGCTGGGCGGTGGCATGGTCGCCATCGGCGGCGGCCAGCGTAAGGTCGTCCAGCGACAGCGCAGCGCTATCGCCGACACAGGCCACGGCGTCCTCCAGACGGACGCGGCGGTCCGCCCCCATATACATCACCAGCTTGGCCAGTTCGGCGCGGGTCAGGCGGCGATCGCCGCCCAGATGGTCCACCAGGAAGGCCAAGGCATCGGGGTCTGCGCTCAATCCTCCGGCCCGCAGCTCTTCCTGCACCACTGCCGCCAGGCTGCCGCCGTCGTCGGCGTAGCAGGGGAGGGCGGCACCCGCGTCGGCGCTCTCGAACAGCTTGCGGAGCGAGGAACGCGGCCCCAGATCGCCGCCCTCCACCACCACCAGGGCGTCGCCGGCTGGGGCGGCGAGAAAACGGCCAAGGGCTTCGGCGACGGCATCGCCGGCATCGCGCACCACCACCACCCGCCGTCCGCCGGTCAGGGCGATGGCCGCCGCCTCATCGGCAACCAGGGCAGGATCATCCTTCAAGCGGGCGGCCGGCAACTCGGCGACCCGGAAGGGGTCGCGCAGATCGGCGACCACGCCCCGCATCAGCCGCTCGACCCGTTCCCGCACCAGCCCGCCATCCGGCCCGTAGACCAGCACCGCCCGCATCGCGGGATCGGGCGCCTTGCAGAAGGCCTCGATCCGCGCGCCGGTAATCTTCATGACCGCGGCATCACGGCGGCGTCACGCCCGGCGATTGCGGCGCCGCGGGCTGATCCGGCGCAATGGGCGTGCCCTGCAACAATTGGTAATGCTGCATGCCGGGGGTCTGCAACTGAGTTCCCAGCGGCGGGCGCGAGGACGGGTTCTTCATGTACATGGCGATCTGGCCGATAATCTGTTCGGCAATTTGACCCAGAGCGCCGCGTTCCGCGTCCCGCTCGGATGCGACGCTGGCGTAGCGCGGCCCCAGAAGATCGACGCCGGCCATCGTGGAGGCCTGGCCGCTGGTCCCTACCTGCCGCTTGACGTCGACCAAATCGTAATTGGCAATGAATGAGACCTCCTCCAGGCTGGCAGTGCCATCGGCTTCATGGGCCAGGCCGTAGATATTTTCGCTCAGCGTGACCTTCAGCACGTATTTCGGAATCGCCGGCTCGCCCTGGGGATTGAGGCGAGACACCAGCTCGTTGCGCAGGATCTGGCCGTTGCGGTCGGCGATCGTTTGGACACTGACCGTTGCCAGCTTGTCGGCCACCTCGGAGGTCTGCGCCCCGGACGAGCGGGCATACAGCGGGTGGAAGCCGCAACCGGCCGGACCCAGCGCCAGAAGGCCGAGGATCAATGCTGTTCTAGACCACCACATTGACGATCCGATTCGGCACGACCACCACCTTGCGCGGCGGCTTGCCCGCCATCGCCGCGACGACCTGGGGCTGGGCGAGTGCGGTCCGCTCGGCCAGGGCCGCCTCGGCATCCTTGGGCAGATCGACGGTGGCGCGCAGCTTGCCGTTGACCTGCACCGCGACCGTGACGGTATCCTCCACCAGCAGGGCCGGCTCCGCCGCGGGCCAGGGTGTATCGACCAGCAAGGTTGCGTGGCCCAGGTCCCGCCACATCTCCTCGGCCAAGTGGGGCATCATCGGCCCGGCTAAGCGCGCCGCGGTCTCCAGGCCCTCGCGCAGCACCCAGGCGGCGCCGGCCCCGGTGGCCTCGCCGACCTCGCCGACCTCGCCCAAGGCGTTGGTCAGTTCGCGCAGGCGGGCTACCGCCTTGTTGAAATGGAAGCGATCCAGGTCGTCGCTGACCGCAGCGATGGTCTTGTGCACCAAGCGGCGCAGCTTGGCGGCGGCCGGCGACAGGTCGGGCAGGGGGCTGCCCGACGGCGGCAGCTCCAGCGCCGGCATCGCCACCATGCGCCACAGGCGGTTGACGTAGCGCCATGCCCCGTCGATGCCGGCCTCTGTCCATTCCAGGTCGCGTTCGGGCGGCGAGTCCGAGAGCATGAACAGCCGGGCGGTGTCGGCGCCGTAGGTGGCGATGATGTGGGCGGGATCGACGACGTTGCGCTTGGACTTGGACATCTTCTCCGAGCGGCCGGCGACGACCGGCTGCCCGGTTTCGCCATGGACCAGCGTCCCGTCATCTCGGCGCACCACCTCGTCCGGATAGAGCCAGCCGCCTTCGGTCGATTTGAACGTCTCGTGACAGACCATGCCCTGGGTCAACAGCCCGGCGAAGGGTTCCTTGACCGACAGATAGCCGCAATCGCGCATGGCGCGGGTGAAGAACCGCGAATAAAGCAGGTGCAGGACCGCGTGCTCGATGCCGCCGATATACTGGTCGACCGGCAGCCAGCGGTCGGCCTCGGCGTGGTCGAAAGGCACGTCGTCGCGGTGCGGCGAGCAGAAACGCGCGAAATACCAAGAGGATTCGAAGAACGTGTCGAAGGTGTCGGTCTCCCGCCGGGCGGCACCGCCGCAGGCCGGGCAGGCGACATGCTTCCAGGTGGGGTGGTGGTCCAGCGGATTGCCCGGCTTGTCGAAGGTGACGTCTTCGGGTAGGCGCACCGGCAAGTCCTGACGCGGCACCGGCACCACCCCGCAGGTCGGGCAGTGGATGATGGGAATGGGGCAGCCCCAATAGCGCTGGCGCGAAACGCCCCAGTCGCGCAGGCGCCAGTTGACCGTTCGGGCGCCGCTTCCCTCGGCCTCGATGCGGTCGATGATCCGGGCCTTGGCCTCGGCCACCCCCAGCCCATCGAGAAAATCGGAATTGAACAGGGTGCCGTCGCCGTCATAGGCCACGTCGCCCACCGTGAAGGTGGCGGGATCGGCACCCGGCGGCAGCACCACCGGCTTGACCGGCAAGCCGTATTTGCGAGCGAAGTCCAAATCGCGCTGGTCATGGGCCGGGCAGCCGAAGATGGCGCCGGTGCCGTAATCCATCAGCACGAAATTGGCGACGTAGACCGGAATGCGCCAGCCCGGCACCAGAGGATGCAGCACCGACAGCCCGGTAGCCCAGCCTTTCTTCTCGGCCGTCTCCAGTGCCGCTTCCGAGGTGCCCATGCGGTTGCACTCGGCGATGAACTCGGCCAGCCCGGCATCGCCGGCCGCCAGTTCGGCGGCCAAAGGATGGTTGGGGGAGATGGCGCAGAAGGCCGCGCCGAACAGGGTGTCGGGGCGGGTGGTGAAGATCTCCAGCCGATCACTCCGCCCGTCCAGCTCCCAGGTTAGACGCAGGCCCTCGGAGCGGCCGATCCAGTTCTCCTGCATCACCCGGACCCGCTCGGGCCAGCGCTCCAGGGTCTTAAGCGAGTCGAGAAGGTCTTCGGCATGGGTGGTGATCTTGAGGAACCACTGGGCGAGGCGGCGCTTTTCCACCAAGGCGCCCGAGCGCCAGCCGCGGCCGTCGATCACCTGCTCGTTGGCGAGGACGGTATTTTCCACCGGATCCCAGTTGACCCAGGATTCCTTGCGATAGACCAGCCCGGCCTTGAGGAAATCCAGGAACATCGCCTGTTCATGGCGATAGTACTCGGGTTCGCAGGTGGCCACCTCGCGCGACCAATCGTAGCTCAGGCCCATGGACTTGAGCTGCTCGCGCATGGCGGCGATGTTTTCCCGCGTCCACTTGGCGGGGTGGACCCCCCGTTCGATGGCGGCATTTTCGGCCGGTAGGCCAAAGGCGTCCCACCCCATGGGATGCAGCACGTCGAAGCCGCGAGCCCGCTTGTAGCGCGCCACCACATCGCCCAGGGTGTAATTGCGCACATGGCCCATATGGATGCGGCCCGACGGGTAGGGAAACATCTCCAGAACGTAATAGCGGGGCTTGGCCGGGTCGCGGCCGGCACGGAAGCTGTCGGCCTGTTCCCAGGTCTGCTGCCACTTGGCTTCAGTTTCCCTTACGCTGTAGCGGTCGTCGGTGCGCACCATGGTCTGCGGTATCGTTCTGGTTCCGGGTTGCGGGATCGGGGGGAATTACTGCGACACGATGCGCAGCTGCCGCGCCCGTGTGAGGATGGCATTCTCCAGGTCGGGGCCCATCCGGGGATCGACCTGGGCGTCGGTCCAATGGCCCGAGCCGTCGCGGACCTGCTTGAACACCGAAACCTTGACGCCATCGGCCCGTAGCATCCGGTCGACGATGAAGATGTTGAGCTTGAACCGCTCGTTGGGCGTCTCGGGCATCTGGTACCAATCGGTCAGGATGACGCCGCCGAAGGGATCGGCGCTGGCCAGGGGCATGAAGGCGACGGTGTCAAGGGTGGCGCGCCACAGGAAGGAGTTGACGCCGATCCCCACCGGCTGCTCGTCCTTGCCCTTGCTGCTGCCGCCGAACAAGCCGCCGTCACCGAAGATGGTCTCGTGCTTTTCATTGCTCATGCGCGGCGCCGTATCGCCTTCTTCCTTGTCGGGATAGATCCCCTGGGTCTGGCCGCAGCCGGCGACCGCGCCGCCCAAGGTTACCATCGCCGCCATCCCCAGCATGGGGACCCATCGCATCCGCTTCATCGTCCACACCCTATTGCCGAGCCGCCTTCGGGCGGCGCGCGCATACTCGCACGACACCCCCGGACGAAGCCAGCCTCTCCTGGCGTAGTCCGGTGATACCTGAACCGCAGGCGTGAGCAAGCCCTGATTGCATCCCGCCGCCCGGCCCTTTGGGCGTGACGGGACGGCCACACTGCGCTTTTTCCGTCACAAAGTTGCCTTTCGGGTTGATTGACCCGACCGCTTTTGCCGTGGCTCCATCGAGACCGATTTTAAAATTTTTTTTAAGAGGCCGGCGGCACCCCGCACCGCGGTCTCCGGTCACGAGAGGAGATCCCATGAAGAAAAAGATTCTGTTCGCCTCGACGGCCCTCGCCGCCGTCGGTCTGCTCGACATCGGCGCCGCGCGGGCGTCGGACCCCATCAGCCTGTCGCTCGGCGGCTACTCGCGCTGGTGGGTGGTGGGGCAGTGGAACAGCTCCAGTTTCCAGCGCTCCTACCTTACAACCAACAACCTAACCAGCACGCCGACCCAGTCGTCCTACAACAACGTAGACGTGAAGGGAGACAACCAGATCTTCATCGGGGGCAAGACCACCCTGGACAACGGCATCAAGGTCGGGGCGGACGTCCACCTTTGGGCCGGCGGCAATACCATCCAGACCACCGATTCCATCGATCGGGCCTATGCCTATGTGGAAGGCGGCTTCGGCCGGTTCATGATCGGCACCCAAAAGAACGGCACCTACCTGCTGCACGTCCAGGCCCCCGACGCCGCCGGCAACTGGGGCGAGATGGGCATCCTGACCGGCAACCAGGCCATCGTGCAGCCCAACGGTTATGTGGGCTCCAGTTTCACCGGCGTGCACGGAATGGCCGGCGGCAACACCACCGCCATCAACACCACCAACAACGCCGAGGCGCTGACCTACGTCACCCCGACCTTCGCCGGCCTGACCCTGGGCGCGTCCTATCTGCCCCATGGCGGCCAGACCAACAGCGTCACGCCCTTTGGATCGGTCAACCTGAACCAGACCGGCGTGGGGGCCAGCAGCGGAACTGGCGTCCCGCTCAGCAACTATATTGACGGTGGCATCCAGCAAGTTTATGGGGCCGGCGCCCTGTATGCCCGCCAGTTCGGCAAGATCGGGGTGAAGGCCTCGGCCGGTGCGGTCAGTGCCAAGCTGTCGCCGGAAATCGGCGGCGGCTGGCTGGAACAGGCCTATGGCACCCAGATCACCTATGACGGATTTACGGTGGGAGGGTCGTTCCGCCACCAGCAATCGGACAACAGCAATCTCGACGTCGGGCAGTTGGGAAACATCACCAGCTGGCCGGGTGGATCGTTCTCTAACGGCAGTGCCTATGATGCCGGCATCCAATACGCCACGGGTCCCTACGCCGTCAGTTTCGCCTACTTCCATTCTGCAGTGCAAAACTGTGACAACTCATTCCGGGTCTACGGCGGGGTCTGCAACAACGGTCACGACATGACCGATATTTACCAAGTCTCAGGCAAATACAGCCTGGGGGCGGGGGTGGACGCCCTGGCCAGCGCCGGCTACGCCAGCTATACCTCGGCCAACAGCGGCGATGCCAACCGCAATGCCGGCTGGACGGTGATGAGCGGCTTGGCGCTGGGCTTCTAACCCTAGGAGCGGCCGGGGCGCGCAAGGCGGGGGCGGGAGATTCGCTCGACTCCCGACCCCGCCTATGCCTTTCGGCTGATACCGGCTATAACCTCGCGCCCTTACCATGGCTAGCGCAGTCGGAACAGCCGCCGGGGCTCAGCCTATGGCCGGTCGATTTCAACGCAGGGGGCGGTGCCGGTGAAGACCAAGCCGTCTCCCGGCGAATGGGTCCGCGTCAAGCCGGGAGCCCTGCATCGGCGGCTGGCGAAGCGGCTGGCCATCGGCGGGCTGGCCATCGCCACGCTTCTTGGTGGCATCATGCTTGGAGACGATCTGGCGCATCTGCATGCCGCGATCGTTGCCCGCACCGTTGGTGACGCCGACTGGCTGGCGGCGGTCGTACCGCCGGATCTCGACGCCCTGGACGCAGCCGGCAAGGCGGCCATCGCCGGCCGGTTGGCAGAGGGCATCACGGCCCGCTCGGCCAATCCCCGGGGCCATTTCGCCATGGCGGCCCTTTATGACCGGGCTCAGCGGACGGTGACCGTCAGCCTGGGCCGCGAGGGGGCCGAGCTGGCGCCGGCCATCGGTTTTCCCCATCCGCCGAAGGCGCTGCATGGCCGCATCCGGCTGGTGGGCGGCGAAGTTTACGTCGAGGTGGCCACCGCTCTCCACCGGGCCGACGGTACGCAGGTCGGCTGGTTCGAGGGGGTCTATCACCTGCCGCGCCCCGCCCTGGTCGGGCTGGTCCGGGTCGGGCTGCGGACCTCGATCCTGGTGGTGGCGGCGGTGCTTATGACCACCGCTTTGCTGTATCCGGTGATCGCCGCCCTCAACCACGGCCTGATCCGCCGCAGCGTCGCTCTGCTCTACGCCAACCTGGGGACTCTCGAGGCCCTGGGCAGCGCCATCGCCAAACGCGACAGCGACACCAACAGCCATAATTACCGCGTCACGCTGGGCGCGGTTCGCCTGGCCGAGGCGGTGCATCTGCCGCGTGCACGCATCCGGGCCCTGATCAAGGGGGCTTTTCTGCACGATGTCGGCAAGCTGGCGATCCGGGATGCTGTCCTGCTGAAACCGGGCGGTCTGGCGCCCGAGGAAACGGCAATCATGCACACCCACGTCGCCCACGGGCTGGACATTGTGACCCACATCCACTGGCTGGCCGATGCCGCCGATGTGGTGGGCGGCCACCATGAATGGTATGACGGGTCGGGCTATCCCCGCGGCCTGCGAGGCGAGGAGATCCCACGGACCGCGCGGATCTTCGCCATCGCCGACGTGTTCGACGCCCTGACCTCGCGCCGCCCTTACAAGCCGGCATTTTCCCTGGAGACCTCGCTGGCGCTGCTGGCCGAGGGCCGGGGAACCCATTTCGACCCCGTCCTGCTGGACGCTTTCCTGGCCATCGCCCCGACACTGTACGCCGAGCTGGCCGATTGCGAGGACCGCCGGCTCGAGCGTAAGCTGCGCGCCGTTACCCACGCCTATTTCGCCGACACCCTGCTGGGCTGATCACCAGACCGGAACCATCACTTGCTCGCGGGTGATCAGACCGATCTGCTCGATGCCGGCCAACGACGCCCGAAAGGCGTCGACGATGGCGGCGGTGTCGATCAGTTCGACGACCGCCGGCAGATCCTCGGAAAACAGTACGTCGACGGTGTGCAGGCGGGTCGAACGTCCATAGCCCTGGATTCCCCGGATGACCGTGGCCCCGGCCACGCCGCACTGACGCGCCTTCTCGATGAGGGCGTGGTGGAGGGGGCGGCCGGCACGTTGCTTTCCATGCGTGTGGTCGCCCCTTGATAAGAATTATTCCGTGGGCTCCGGACGGCTGACCAACCTCTGGGCGGCGGCCAGGATGGCGGGCAGCGGCTGGCGGATGGGCGGTACCGATTGGTACCCCTCCCAGCCACCGCCCAGGGCCCGGAACAGGGCGACGAACTGATCGGCCACCGATTGCTGGGCGGCGGCGAACTGATCCTGGAGCGCGTAGTCTTCGCGTTCGGCGTCGATGACGTTCAGGTAGTCGGTCAGGCCGCGTTCGTAGCGCTCCTCGGCCAGGCGCACGGCGGCCTGGCTGGCGGTCACCGCCTGGCTGAGGCTGGCCAGGCTCTCCTGTTCCGCTTGATACCTGGCGAGCGCGGTATCGACGTTGCGCACGGCGTTTAGCACCGTCCGCCGATAATTGACCAGTTGCTCGCGGGTCTGCAGATCGGCGATCTGCACCAGGGCGTCAAGGGTGCCGAAATCCAGCAGCGACCAATAGGCCGAGGGGCCGACCGACCAGAGGTGTTCCCCCAAGGCCGCGCCATCGGTGCCCTTGCCGGCCTGGAAGCCGATGGCGCTGCCCACCACCACCTGGGGATACAGGTCGGCGGTGGCGATGCCGATGCGGGCGGTGGCCGCGGCCAGCTGGCGTTCGGCCTCGCGGATTTCGGGGCGCCGGCGCAGCAGGTCGATGGGCAGGCCCTGGTCGATGCGGCCGGGAATGGGCGGGATCACACCTTCGGCGGCGAACGCCTTGGCGTAATCCTCGGGATAGTGCCCCAACAGGACGGCGATGCTGTCCTTGGCCGCGGCGATGCCGGCGGCGATAGGACCAAGGCGGGATTGCAGGGTCGACAGTTCGCGCTGGGCCAGAGTGACATCCAGCTCGTTGGTCAGGCCGCGTTCGTAGCGGACGCGGACGAAGCCCAGGGAGCGTTCGGCCGTGGCGATTTCCTTGCGGACGATGACAAGCTGCATTTGCAGGCCGCGCATGTCCACATAGGCGAGGGCGACATCGGCAACCACGGCGACCAGCACGGTGTTGCGGAAGGCCGCCGCCGCCTGGGTGGCGTCGCGGGCGGCTTCCAGCTCCCGCCGGTAGCGGCCGAACAGGTCCAGATCCCAGCCGAGGTCGAAGCCGGCCGCCTGGTTGACCTCGTCGAAGCCGCGGGTCGTGGTGGCAGCGGTCAGCGGCGGCACCGTTCCGCCGCGCGCTTCGGTGTTGCCGGTACCGCGGCCGTAGGAGGCGCCGGCCCCGACCCGCGGCAGGGCGGCGCCGAGGACGACGGCCTCGGCGGTCCGCGCCTCCTGCAAGCGATCGAGGGCGATCTCGATGTCGAGATTGGATTTGACCGCCTGCTCGACCAGGGCATTCAGCACCGGATCCTTCAACGACTGCCACCACCGGCTGAAATCGATGGCGCCGCCTTTCCCGCCCTCGGCCAC
>JAKAFA010000054.1 GCA_021818185.1 Pseudomonadota bacterium
TCGGAAGACCGCCAGCGGCTTTCGTCAGGACGGCTCCCAGCCGTTAGAGCCAATCGACCGCCCGCCGGGCGCGGAACCTGGGACAACGGAATAAGCCTCTGATGACGTCCGTCAAGGGCTTGTCCCTTGACGGGGGCGACACTCATATCGCGTCAGACTGGGGTTTCTGCGCCAGTGGCGTTGGGTATTGGGGCGTTTATCACTGCTTCTGGAATATGCGTTAAGTCATATCTGGCGCGTGCCAAGGCTCGTTCATCCTCTCCCTATACCTACTTGCTAGATATTGAGAAAAAGTTCTCTCTCCCATCATGGTAGAGTGGCCCCGTGTAAAGGGCGTCCCGTCAAAGATCGATTGCAGGCATGTCCACCTGGGGTAACCGCCGGAGTGAAAACTGTCGGTGGTTGCGTGCCCCCGCAACCAAACACGAAGCCCATCGCCCCCAAGCGATGGGCTTTTCGGCGTTCCGTCGCCCAATAGCCGCGGCAAGGAGGCGTCACCCGCGGCGCCGCATTCAGATCAGCCCCAGCGCCCGCAGCTCGGCTGCCATCTCGGGCGGCGGTTCCTGCTCCCCCGCGCGGCGGTCGCGCGGGGCTGAGTCGGGGGCCAGGTAGCGCCAGCCCTGGAAGGGCTTCATGGCGCGCGGCTCGACCTCGACGACTTCCGCCTCCAGGATCAGGCGGCAGCGCGGCTGTCCCCCCTCATCGTGGTCCGCCTGCACCTCCAGCACCCGCTGGCGGGCGGCGATGGTCCCCTTAATGACCCAATAGATTGAACCGCGCTCGACCAGTTCGTCGGCGCGCTTGGGCATGGCGCGGGTCAGGTGGAAGACATGGCCGAAGGCGGCGAGCCGTGCCGCCTGGAACGCCCTCAAGGCCTCCACGCCCTCGCAGCCCACCGCGAGCTTGATGAGATGGATCATTTCCTCCCCCAATACGACACCGGCTCGGCCGGGAGGCCGATCGCCTCGCCAGCACGAAGGACCTGTACCGATCCCGGCCTCCCGGGTCAACTGAACCGCCCCGGGGCTTCCGGCGAGCGAAGACCGCCGACCTCCCGCTTGGCCGCGCCCCAGCGCCAGGGGACGCGGCCGCGCATGCCGACCGATGCCCTTTCCCTGTCCCGGGCACTGCTCGCCCCGCCGCCGGTGAGCGCCAACCTGATTGCCGTCCTGGAGCGGCCCCATCGGCCCGGATCGTCCCGAATTATAGCGGCGATGGGCGGCCATTCCGTCCAGGACCCGGCCGGCTTCCGCCGGGAACCCGGGGGCCTGCCGCGGGTTAGTCCCGCATCGCCCCCAGTTCGAGGTGCGCCATGCCCGCTGTTGTCGCCCCCGTGTCGGCGCCGGTCGCCGATCCCCGTCCCCATCGCTGGACTCTCATCATCCGCGGCATTTTGGCCATCCTGGCCGCTATTCTGCTGCTGCTCCTGCCGGCCGCCGGCCTGGTCGCGGTGGTTCTGGTCTTTGCCGCTCTCTGCGCGGCCGACGGCGTGCTGGCCATCGGCCTGGGATTCAGCCATCTGCGCCGCGACCGCCGGTGGTGGGTCGCGGTGCTCCAGGGCCTGGTCAGCCTGGGCCTTGCCGCCGTGGCCCTCTGGTGGCCGGGCATAACCCTTCTTGCCCTGGTGTGGCTGGCCGCGGTCTGGGCGGTCTGGCAGGGAGTCACCGAGATCCTGGTCTCCCGCGTTGCCGCCCATGGCGGCGGTTGGCTGGCCTTCGTCGGGGTATTGTCCGTCCTCCTCGGCCTCGTCATGTTCGTGCTGCCCGGAGCGGGGGCCTACGGCCTGATCGGGCTGCTGGCCGGCTACGCCTTCATCCGCGGCCTCAGCCTGCTGGCCGCGGCCTCGCGTGCCCGCCTGCCGGCCGCCTGAAGCCTTGCGTCCCGCCGGCGATGGGATCACTGTGGGCCATCCCGGCAGGGCTGAGGCAAGGCCGATGATCTCTTTGGTGGTCAATGGCGAGCGGCACAAGGTTGCGGCCCCCGCCGAGGCGCCGCTGCTGTGGGTGCTGCGCGATGCGCTGCATCTCACCGGGACGCGCTTCGGCTGCGGGCGCGGGCTGTGCGGGGCTTGTACCGTGCTGGTGGATGGCCGCCCGGTGCGCTCCTGCCAGTTGCCGGTGGGCCAGGTGGATGGGCGCGCGGTCGCCACCATCGAGGGGCTGCGGCGCGATCCGCAGGCCGGCACGGCTTTCGCCGCCTTGAACGCCGCCTGGATCGCCCTCGACGTGCCGCAATGCGGGTATTGCCAGTCGGGCCAGCTGATCAGCGCCACCGCCCTGCTGATGGCCAATTCCCATCCGGACGATGCCGCCATTACCGCGGCGTTGGACGGCAATCTCTGCCGCTGCGGCACCTATCGGCGGATCCGTGCCGCCATCCACCGGGCCGCGGCGGCGCTGGCCGGAGCCCATCCATGAGCGGGCTGTCGCGTCGGCATTTCCTGGTACTGGCCGCTGTGTCCGGCGGCGGACTGGCGGTCGGTGTGGCGGGGCGTCCGGCGGCGGCCCGGGCGGGCGCGGCAAACCGCCTGGCCCCCAATCCCTTCGTGCGGGTGGCCGCGGACGGCACCGTCACCGTGGTGGTCAAGCACCTGGAGATGGGTCAGGGGGTGGATACCGGCCTGCCGGTCATCGTGGCCGAAGAGCTGTGCGTGCCGTGGTCGGTAGTGCGGGTGCGGCAGGCGCCGGCCGATGCCGCCCGCTACGCCAATCTGGCCTTCGGCAAGGTCCAGGGGACCGGCGGTTCGACCGCGATGGCCAATTCCTGGCGGCAATTGCGGCTGGCGGCGGCGGCGGCACGCGAGATGCTGTGCCAGGCCGGCGCCCTGCGCCTGGGCGTGCCGCGGGCCGCGGTCACCGCCCGCGATGGTGCCGTGACCCATGCCGCGACCGGGCGGACCCTTGCCTACGGGCAACTGGTCGCGGCGGCGGCGGAATTGCCGGTGCCGCAGGACCCGCCGCTCAAGGACCCGGCCGATTTCACCCTGATCGGCAAGGAGGGGGCGGTCGGCCGCAGCGATAGCCGGGTGAAGAGCGACGGATCGGCGATATTCGGCCTTGATATCGCCCTGCCCGGCCTGTTGACCGCGGTGGTGGCGCGCCCGCCGGCCTTCGGCGCGGTCCTGGCCCATCTCGACGACCGGCGGGCGCAGTCGTTGCCGGGGGTGCAGGCGGTATTTCCCATTCCTTCCGGGGTGGCGGTGGTGGCCGACGACACCTGGTCGGCGCTGGCCGGCCGCGATGCCCTGGTGCTCGACTGGCGGGACGGCCCGCCTGCTGCCGGCCTGTCCGCCGCCGACCTGTCCACCGGCGCCATCCGCGACCGGTTCCAGGCGCTGCTGGCCCAGCCCGGCCGGCCGGCCCGCCGCGACGGTGATGCCGAGGCGGCCCTGGCGACGGCGGCCCGGCGCCTCACCGCGGTCTATGAGGTGCCGTATCTCGCCCATGCCCCGATGGAGCCGCTGACCTGCACGGTGCGCTTGTCGTCCGGGCGTTGCGAGATCTGGACCGGCTGCCAGAGCCAGACCGCCGACCAGGCGGCGGCGGCCCGGGCGGCGGGCCTGGCTCCCACCCAGGTGGAGATCAATACCCTGTTCGCCGGCGGCAGCTTCGGCCGGCGGGCCAACCCGACCTCGGATTACGTCGTCGAGGCGGTGGAGATTGCCAAACGCGCGGATGGGCCGGTGCGGGTGATGTGGACCCGCGAGGACGATATCCGCGGCGGCTATTACCGGCCGTTCTTCCTGCATGGGCTGGAGGCCGGGCTCGACGGGGCGGGCCGGCCGGTCGCCTGGCGCCATCGCCTGGTCGGCCAGTCGATCCTGGCCGGCACATCCCGGGCGGCCACGGTCAAGGACGGCATCGACCATACCTCGGTCGAGGGCGCCGCCGACCTGCCCTACGCCGTTCCCAACCTGACGGTCGAGCTGCATTCGCCCGCCCTGCCGGTGCCGGTCCTGTGGTGGCGGTCGGTGGGGCATTCCCACACCGCCTTCGCCACCGAATGCTTCCTCGACGAACTGGCCGCGGCGGCGGGGGCCGATCCGGTCCAGTTCCGCCGCGCCCTGCTGGGCGACGCCCATCCGCGCCATCGCGCCGTGCTCGACCTGGCGGCCGACAAGGCCGGCTGGGGCATGCCGCTGCCGGCCGGGCGCGGGCGCGGGGTGGCGGTGCATGCCTCGTTTCACAGCGTGGTCGCCGAGATCGCCGAGGTCACCGTCGCCGCCGACGGCGGATTCACCGTGGACCGGGTGGTCTGCGCCGTCGATTGCGGCCTGGCGGTCACCCCCGGCATCGTCCGGGCGCAGATGGAAGGCGGAATCGTCTTCGGCCTGTCGGCGGCACTGGCCGGGGAACTGACCCTGGACGGCGGCCGGGTGGCCCAGTCCAACTTCCACGACTATCCTGTCCTGCGCCTGTCCCGGATGCCCGACATCGAGGTCCACATCGTTCCCTCGGCGGCGGCGCCCACCGGGGTGGGCGAGCCGGGGGTGCCGCCCATCGCCCCGGCGGTGGCCAATGCCCTGTTCGCCGCCACCGGCAGGCGGGTCCGCCGCCTGCCCCTCGGCGACCGGATTCAGCCGATCTGACGAAGATCGAATGGTGAACAAAAGGGGGGTGAAAGCCAACGGGCTTGACCCGGAGGGGCCGGTGGGGGCCATATCCACTCCGCACGGTTTTTCCGGCCAAAGAGGCTAGATCCATCGACATGCACCGCTTTGCCAATCCCGCCCGGTTCCTCCGCCTCGCCAACGTGGCCCTGCCCTGGCTGGCCGCCCTTGCCGTCCTGTCCCTGGCCGCCGGCCTGTATCTGGCGCTGTTCGATTCGCCGCCCGATTACCAGCAGGGCGACACCGTCCGCATCATGTACATCCACGTCCCGTCGGCGTGGATGGGCATGTTCTGCTACACCGCCATGGCGGCGTTCTCGGCGATGGCGCTGATCTGGAAACATCCGCTGGCCGACCTGCTGGCCCGCGCCACCGCGCCGATCGGGGCCGCCTTTACCCTGATCTGCCTGGTCACCGGGTCGCTGTGGGGCAAGCCGATGTGGGGCACCTGGTGGGCGTGGGATGCCCGGCTGACCAGCATGCTGATCCTGTTCTTCCTGTATCTGGGCTACATGGCGCTGGCCAACGCCTTCGACGATCCCGGCCGCGGGGCGCGGGCCTCGGCGATCCTGGCCCTGGTCGGCTTCGTCAACGTGCCGGTGATCAAGTGGTCGGTGGATTGGTGGAACACCCTCCACCAGCCGGCCAGCGTGATCAAGATGGGCGGGCCGGCCATCGACAAATCCATGCTGATTCCCCTGCTGCTGATGGCGTTGGGCTTCCAGGCCTATTATTTCGTCGTGCTGATCCTGCGCGCGCGGGCCGAGATCGCGGCAGCCAAGATCGGCACCATTCGCATGGCGCAGGTGCACGCCGCCGGCCAGGGAGACTGATACCCGTATGGACGCGATCCGAAGCTTTCTCGCCATGGGCGGCTATGG
This sequence comes from Pseudomonadota bacterium, assembly GCA_021818185.1. GTDB lineage: Bacteria > Pseudomonadota > Alphaproteobacteria > Rhodospirillales > Magnetospirillaceae > JAKAFA01. Next base: position 5,491 of record JAKAFA010000054.1, read on the forward strand.
CGCCTATATCTGGCCGTGCTACCTGCTGGCCACGGTGGTGATGGTCGGGCTGCTCGTGGTCTCGGTGCGCACCGCCCGCCGCCGCGAGGGCGAACTGGACCGGTTGCAGCAATTGCGCCGCGACCGGCCGGGCCGCCGCCGCCGCACCGCCATCGCCGAGGGGAGCAATCCATGACCCGCAAGCAACGCCGGCTCTATTTCGTCGTTCTCGGCCTGCTGGCGCTGGGGGCGGCCGTCGGGCTGGTCCTCAACGCGCTCGGCGACGACATGGTCTATTTCTATACGCCCTCCCAGCTCCAGGCCAAGCATGTCCCGCCCGGCCGGCGGGTGCGCATCGGCGGGCTGGTCGAGCAGGGCAGCGTGATGAAGGCCGGCTCGACCGTGACCTTCCGCATCACCGACAATACCGCCGTGCTGCCCACCACCTACACCGGCATCCTCCCCGACCTGTTCCGCGAGGGCCAGGGCGTGGTGGCCGAAGGCAAGATCGGGACCGATGGCGTGCTGCATGCCAGCGAGATCCTGGCCAAGCACGACGAGAAATACATGCCCAAGGAAGTGGCCGACGCCTTGAAGAAGTCGGGCCAGTGGCAGGGAGGCAAGAAGTGATCGCGGAATTCGGCCATTTCGCCCTGATCCTCGCCCTGGCGGTCGCGGTGGTCCAGGCCGTGGTGCCGCTGGTCGGCGCCACCCGCGGCAACCCTGCCTGGATGGCGGTATCCGGTCCGGCTTCGGCGGCGCAGTTCCTGTGTGTGGCCATCGCCTTCGGCGCGCTGATCCACGCCAACGTCACCTCGGATTTCTCGCTGCTCAACGTGGCGCAGAATTCCCACACCCTGAAGCCGATGCTCTACAAGGTGGCCGGCACCTGGGGCAACCACGAGGGCTCGCTGCTTTTGTGGATCACCATCCTGGCGCTGTTCGGGCTGGCGGTCACCATCGCCGGGCGCAACCTGCCGCCCGGCCTGAAGGCCCGCGCCCTGGCGGTGCAGGCGATGATCGCCATCGGCTTCCTGTTGTTCATCCTGTTCACCTCCAACCCGTTCCAGCGTCTCGACCCGCCGCCGATCGAAGGCAACGGCCTCAATCCCTTGTTGCAGGATCCCGGCTTGGCCTTCCATCCGCCCATGCTGTACCTGGGCTATGTCGGCTTCTCGATGGCCTTCTCCTTTGCGGTCGCCGCGCTGATCGAGGGGCGCGTCGATGCCGCCTGGGCGCGCTGGGTCCGCCCCTGGACGCTGGCCGCCTGGATTTTCCTGACCTGCGGCATCGCGGCCGGCAGCTGGTGGGCCTATTACACCCTGGGCTGGGGCGGCTGGTGGTACTGGGATCCCACCGAAAACGCGTCGTTCATGCCGTGGCTGGCCGGCACCGCGCTGCTGCATTCGGCCGTGGTGGTCGAAAAGCGCGACGCGCTGAAAAGCTGGACCATTCTGCTGGCCATCGTCGCCTTCGGCTTCTCGCTGCTTGGCACCTTCCTGGTACGGTCGGGGGTGCTGACCAGCGTGCATGCCTTCGCCACCGACCCGGCCCGCGGCGCCTTCATCCTGCTGCTGCTGATGGTGATGGTCGGCGGGTCCTTCACCCTCTACGCCGTGCGCGCCCCGGCGCTCAAGCCCGGCGGACTGTTCGCCCCGCTGTCGCGCGAAGGCTCGCTGCTGCTCAACAACGTGCTGATGGCCACCGGGGCCGGCACCGTGCTGCTGGGCACGCTGTATCCGCTGATCGCCGACGCGCTGAACATGGGAAAGATCTCGGTGGGCGCGCCGTTCTTCAATTCGGTGTTCCTGCCCCTGATGGTTCCCATGGTCATCGCCATGGGGGCCGGGCCGCTGCTGGCCTGGAAGCGCGGCGACCTGGCCGGAGCCCTGGGGCGGCTGAAATTCGCCTTCGGCCTGGCGGTGGCCGCCGCGGCCGGCACCTGGATTCTGCAAGGCGGCTCGGCCGGTCCGTGGTGGGCAGCCGGAGGTATCGGTCTGGCGGCCTGGCTGCTGGTGTCCACCGCAACCGAACTGGCCGGGCGGATCCGTCTGTTCCAGGCGCCGCTGGGCGAGGCGGTAACGCGGGCGCGTCGGCTGCCGCGCGCCACTTGGGGCATGCTGCTGGCCCATGCCGGGGTGGCGGTGGTGATCCTGGGGATGACCGGTTCGGCGGCGTGGAAGTCGGAATCGGTGCAGAACCAGCGCATTGGTCAGACGGTGACGGTGGCCGGCTATGGCTTTACCCTGGAATCGGTCAAGTCGGTACCGGGCCCCAACTACACCGCCAGCCGGGCGACCTTCGAGGTCTCGCACGACGGCAGGCCGTTCGCGGTGATGACGCCTGAACGGCGGCAATTCGTGATGCCGCCGCGTCCGGCCACCGATGCGGCCATCCGCGGCACCCTGGCGGGCGACCTCTATGCGGTGGTCGGCGAACCGGCCGGCGACGGAGTCTGGGTGACCCGGCTGTATTTCAACCCGATGATACCGTGGATGTGGATCGGCGCCGCAATGCTGGTGGCCGGCGGGCTGGTCAGCCTGTCCGACCGGCGCCACCGGATCGGCGCCCCGGCCCGCGCCCGGGCCGCCACCGCCGCGGCCACCGCGGCCAAGGCTTGAGGGAGAAGGACGATGCGCCGCCTGCTCTATCTGATCCCGGTGGCCGTGCTGGGGGTCTTGGCCGTGTTCTTCATCCGCGGCCTGGGCCGCGATCCGCGCATAATCCCCTCGGTGCTGATCAACAAGCCGGTTCCCCAGATGAACCTGGCGCCGTTGCCCGGACGCGGCGATACCGGACTGGCCACCGCCGACCTGAAGGGCCGGGTGCATCTGGTCGACATCTACGGCTCGTGGTGCGTCTCCTGCCTGGTGGAGCATCCCACCCTGCTGGATATCCAGAAGACCGGCCGGGTGCCCATCGAAGGCATCGACTGGCGCGATGAGCCGGTCAAGGGCGCGGAATGGCTGAAGCGGCACGGCGACCCCTACGACCGGGTCGGCATGGACCCGGCGCCCGGCTATACCGCGGTCAATTTCGGGGTGACCGGCGCGCCGGAATCCTTCCTGGTCGACAAGCAGGGCATCATCCGCCTGAAATATATCGGCCCGATCACCCCGGAGGTGTGGGAAAAGGTGCTGCTGCCCAAGATCCGGGAGCTGGAGAAATGAGACGGTTGGCGTTCCTCGCCGCGGCGCTGACGCTGCTGGCCGGCCCGGCCCTGGCGGTCGATCCCTCGGAGATGCTGAAGGACCCCAAGCTGGAGGCGCGGGCGGAAAAGATCGGCGGCGGCCTGCGCTGCATGGTCTGCCAGTCGGAATCCATCGAGGAATCCAACGCCGACTTGGCCCGCGACCTGCGGGTGATCGTGCGCCAGCGCCTGCAGGCGGGCGACAGCGACCAGCAGGTGATCGACTACCTCCACTCCCGCTACGGCGATTACGTGCTGCTGGACCCGCCGTTCAAGGCGAAGACCCTGGTGCTGTGGGTGGGCCCCTTCGTCCTGCTGCTGGCCGCCGGCGCGGCCGGGCTGGGCGTGCTGCGGCGCCGGGCCGCCGCCCCGCCGGCGCCGCCCCTGACCCCCGATGAAGAGCGGCGCCTCGACGCCCTGCTTAAGGACGCCGGAAAGTCATGATCTGGATCGCCTCCGCCCTGCTGACCGCCGTGGTGGTCGCCGTGATCGTCCTTCCCCTGCTGCGCCGCCGCGAGGCCCAGCCGGCGCGGGCCGCCTACGATCTGGCGGTGTACAAGGACCAACTGGTGGAAATCGACCGCGACCTGGAACGCGGCGTGCTGACCGGCGACCAGGCCGGTGCCGCCCGGATCGAGGTGCAACGCCGCCTGCTCTCCGTCGCCGAGGCGGCCAAGGCGGCGGCGCCGGCCGCAGGGTCGCGCCGGTCGGTCGCCGCCGCCCTGGTCATCATCGTCGGTGTTCCGGCCCTGTCGTTCGGGCTGTATTCGCTGCTGGGCTCGCCCAATCTGCCTGATCAGCCCTATGCCGCCCGCGCCGCGCGGATCCGCACGGAGAAGGAGCAGGCCGCCGAGCTCCAAAGCATGGTCGACCGGCTTGCCGCCCGCTTGGCCCAACACCCGGACGACGGGCAGGGCTGGGCCCTGCTGGGCCGCTCGCAGGCGGTGCTGGGCCAGGCCGACAAGGCGGAGGATGCCTATGAAAAGGCCCTGCCGCTGCTGCCCGGCAATATCCAGGTGCGCCTGGACTACGCCGCCGTGCTGCTGGATGAACTGCCCGACGGGGCGCCTTTCCCGCCGCGCTTCGTCTCGGTGATGAAGGAAGCCCTGGCCATCGATGGCGAAAATCCCAAGGCGCTGTTCTTTGTCGGCTTGGCCGAGGCGCAGGCCGGCCATCCGGCCGCCGCCCGCGCCCTGTTGACCAAACTGCTGGCCAAGCTGCCGCCCGGCTCCCCCGAGTACGCCCAGGTCGAGGCGCAGATCAAGCAGATCAAGGAGTAGCGGGATGAATGCCGGCGATTCATCCCGCGGCCCCGCTCACGCCTGCTTCAGCACCACCTCGACCCGGCGGTTCTGCTGCCGGCCGGCCGGGGTGGCATTGCTGGCGATGGGATAGGATTGGCCCATCCCGCGGGCGATGATCCGGTCGGGTGAGATGCCGGCATTGATCAGGAAGTTCCGGACCGCCTCGGCCCGCGCCTGCGACAGGCGCCGGTTGGTTTGCCGGCTGCCGGTGGAATCGGTGAAGCCCTCGACCGTGGCGTTCACCTCGGGATTATTCCGCAAATAGGTCGCCAATTCCTCCAGCCGGTTGGACGCTCCTGATCGCAGGGTCGCCTTGCCGGGTTCGAACAGCACGTCGGTCAGGGTGAAGGTGCCGGGCGCGACGGTGGCGCGCGGGCGTTTGCGGATGTTCTCGGCCGCGACCTCGCTCTGGGCGCGCAGGGCCTGGGCATCGGCGTGGGCGCGCGCCAGGTCGATCTGGCGCCGGCCCATGTAGATGTCATGATCCAGCGCCATCTGGTGGCCGGCGGCGTCATCCGCCTTGGCCCGGCTCAGCGATTGCTGGGCGTCGTTCAGCTGAGATTGGGAATAGCGGGCGATGGTGGTGTCCACGCGGGCCTGATCGAGTCGCGTTTGCAGGTCGGCGATGCGCGGATCGGGTGGCGGCGGGCTGGAGCAGGCGGCCAGCAACAGAGCCGAGAGGAGACCGGCGGCGGCGGTGGTGGCGAGGGTGCGGCTCATGGCGCCTCTCCCGACGGAAGGGACGGGTTGGCCGCGGATTGGGCGGATGGTGCCCCGGCGGCCCGGTGAATGTTGTTCAACGCATTTTGCGCCTGCGCCTCGTCCACTCGGGCGTTGGCGTATTCGGCATTGACCAGCGCCTCCTGGGCCAGTCGCTCGGCGGTATTGGTGCGGTCGTCCTTGACCGCCTGCTGTGCCGCCCGCAGGCGGTCTTCGGCCGCCTGCATGGCCCGTGGGGCGTAGACGGCGGCGTTTTCCTGCCGGGCGGTATGGGTGGCCTGTTCGGCCTTGGCAAGGGATGGCGGCGGCGGTTCCGAGGAGCAGGCCGCCGCCAGGCCGGCGGCGGCCAGCGCCAGCGGGGCGATGGCAAGGGACAATCGGATCATGCAATGCCCTCCGGATTAGCGGACCCGCAGGGGCCAACGGCCGGTCGGGCCGATTGTTCCGAAGGGCGCTATTCCAGCGCTTGGCGCAGCGCGGCCGAGGTAGCCCAGGGGGCGAGGGGCAGGGCGGCGACCAGGATACCGGCCAGGATCAGCAGATGCGCGCGCATCGCCAGTCCCTGGATGGCGGCGTCGATGGCGCCGACCCCGAAGATCAGCACCGGCACATAGAGCGGCAGGATCAGCAGCGAGACCAGCACGCCGCCCCGGCGGGCGCCCAGCACCAGGGCCGCGCCGATGGCGCCGACCAGCGACAGGATCGGCGTGCCGATCAGCATGGTGACCAGCAGGGCGGCGAATCCCTGGCCGTCGAGGTTGAGCAGCACGGCAAGCAGCGGCGCCGCCGCCAGCAGCGGCAGGCCGGTGGTCAGCCAGTGGGCGGCCACCTTGGCGACCACCACCAGTTCCAGCGGGGTGGGGGTGAGGACCAGCAATTCCAGCGAACCGTCCTCGTAATCCGCCTGGAACAGCCGGTCGAGGGACAGCATCGAGGCCAGCAGGGCGGTGACCCACAGTACGCCCGGCGCCACCCGGGCCAGGATGTTGGCTTCGGGACCGATGCCGAACGGGAACAGCACTACGGTCAGCACGAAGAAGGTGACGACCATCACGCTGTCCGAGCCCTGGCGCAGCGCCAGGCGAAGGTCGCGGCGGACGATCTCGGCGAAGCGGCTCACAGGAAAGCCTCCATCAACTCCTCGGCGGGGGCGAACCCGTCCAGGTGCAACTCGCGCGCGCCCGGCAGGTCGATGTCGGCGTGGGTGGACAACACCACCATGCCGCCAGCGGCCCGGTGTTCGGCCAGCACCTCTTCCAGCGTCTTCACCGAGCGGCGGTCCAGCGCCGTGGTCGGCTCGTCCAGCAGCCACAGCGGCGCGGGCGCCGCCAGCAGCCGGGCCAAGTTGGTCCGCCGCTTCTGGCCGGCCGACAGCATCTTGCCGGGGATGGATGCGAGGTGGGCCAGGCCGAAGCGCTCCAGCGCCGTGGCGACCGCCTGGCGGGCGGTGGCGGCGTGGGGCTGGTGCAGGCCGGCCCAGAATCCCAGGTTCTCGGCGACCGACAGCACCGGCTTGATGGCGTCGTGGTGCCCGACGTAATGGGTGCGGGCGGCATGCGCCTCGGGGTTGTCGGCGACCGCCTCGCCGCGCCAGCCCAGCCGGCCGGCATAGGGCTTGAGCAGCCCGGCCATCACCCGCAGCAGGCTGGACTTGCCCGAACCGTTGGGGCCAAGCAGCACCACCGCGTCGCCGGCCGACAGGCCGAACCCCAGGTTGGCGAACACCACCCGCCCGCCCCGCACGCAGACGAGGCCGGCGCCGGAAAAGTCGGAGGCAGCGGATACCGAAGTCATGGCCGGCACCATGGCACAACCTTGGGAATTTGCAAGATCAGCCGCCGGATTTGCCCAGCTTCGCCAGGGGATGGTGCTGGCGGACCAGACGCGTGCGCTGTTCGTCCAGCACGTGGGTGTAGATCTCGGTGGTGGCGATGTCGGCGTGGCCCAGCATCTGCTGCACGCTGCGCAGATCGGCGCCATGGGCCAGCAGGTGGCTGGCGAAGGAATGGCGCAGGACGTGGGGCGACACCCGCGCCGGGTCCAGGCCGGCGGCGCCGGCCAGGCGCAACAGCATCTTGGCCAAGCCGCTGCGGGTCAGGTGGCCGGACCGGCCCGAGGAGGGGAACAGCCAGCGATTGGCGGTGCCGCCCGGCCGAAGCGGTTTCCAGGCGGCCACCGCGGCGCGGGCCGGTTGCGACAGCGGCACCATCCGCTCCTTGTCGCCCTTGCCCCGCACCACCAGGACCTGGGGATCGCGCGCCACCGCGGCCAGCGGCAGCCCCACCAGCTCCGACACCCGCATTCCGGTGGCATAGAGCAGTTCCAGCAGGGCGGTGAGCAGGACGCCGTCGGGCGGGGGCAAGGCGCGTGCCGCGTCCAGCAGGCGGGCGACTTCGTCCTCGGACAGGTATTTGGGCAGCGGCCGGCCCAGGCGGGGCGCGTCCAGACTGGCGGTGGGGTCGTCGGGGCGCACGCCCTCGGCGAACAGGAAGCCGAAGAACTGGCGCAGGCACGACAACCGCCGCGCCTGGGTGCGGGGGGCCATGCCGATATCGGCCTGATGGGTCAGGTAGGCGCGCAGGGCGGCGGTGCCGGCCTGGTCAAGGGCCACGCCGCGCCGGGACAGGAAATCGGCGCAATCCTCCAGGTCGCGGCCATAGGCGTCCAGGGTATTGGCCGCCGCGCCCCGCTCGGCGGCCAGCATCTCCAGGAAGGCTTCGGCATGCCGGCCGGGGGGGCTCAAATCCCGCCGGCCAGCATCAGCTCGACCGCCAGCCGGCGGGCGTCGGGTTCCAGCCCGGCCGTCTTGAGGGCGGCCACCGCCCGGGACAGGGAATTGGGATCGACCTTGTCCGGCGCCCCGGCGTCCAGGCTGACCAGCGTCGCCAGGACGGTGCCGCCCAGGCGGGAATCGCGGCTCAGGCCGGCCAGCAGTTGGGCCACCGCCGGGTTGGCGCCGGGGGTCGGCCGCGGTACCGACAGCAGCGCCAGCCAGGCGGTCGCGGGTACCCGCTGGCCCAGGCCGGACAGCAGCGACAGGGCCAGGGCGGCCTGACGCGGATCGACGCCGGCCACCCAAGCCTCGACGATGCCGGGCGACGGGTCGCCAATTCCCCAGGCGCGGGCCAACGGCCACAGGCGGGACGCTGCCTTGGCGCCGTCGGGCTGCCGTCCGGCCAGGTCCAGCCAGTGTTCGGCGGCGCCGGGCTGGCCGGCGATCAGCAGGGCGCGGGCGGCGGCCGGGGCGAAGGCGGCGAAGGGCGTCTGCACGCCGATGGCGGCGATCTGCGGCGCCAGCAGCCGGGCTGCGGTGGGGAAGCGGCCGCGGGCGGCGGCCATGTCCAGGGCCTTCGACAGCAAGGCGACGCGGGTGGCGGGATCGGGGGTGGTCTCGGCGGCGCGGGCCAGCAGGGCCAGGGCGCGCGGGCCGGGAATCGCCCCGATGCGGGCCAGCGGCAGCGCCAGTTCGCCGGGGCTGAACGGATAGGCGTCCACCAGCTTGCGCAGGGAATCGGTGTTCAGGATGCCCAGGGCCTCGGCCCGCTCGGCCGCGGCCAGGCGCTGGTCGGGCGGCAGGTCGGCCGCGCCGGCGATGGCGGCCAGCACCACCGGCCGGGCGGTGTCGATCGCGTCGTCGGGCAGCGGCAGCTTGGCAGCGTGCAGGGCGGCGAACTGCACCGGGGTCGGATCCCGCAGGGTGGTGATCGGCTTGCGCGGCGGCAATCCGTTGAGGGCGTCGGCGGCGGCCAGGAACACCAGATCGTGCGGTTTGCGGTCGCGCAGGACGTCGAGCCCCAGGCTGGCTCCCGCGGCATTGCCGGTGACCAATTGGCAGAGAACCCGGCCCTCGGCGACCTCGGCGCTGTCGTCGGTGCCGATTCCCTGGTTCAGCGCGGCACAGGCCTCGGGCATGCGGCCGGACAGCGCCAGGGCCTCCCAGCGCAGGCGGGGGAGGTCGGGGGCGTCGAGCGAGGCGGGGATGGTCTCGGCGAGTTGGCGGGCGCCGTCCAACTGGCCCAGCGCCAGCAGGCGCGACAGCCGCAGCACGGCGAGCACCGCCGCGTCGGAGGGGGTGGAATCGGCGGGCAGCGGCGCCGCGGTCAGCAGCAGGCGGCGGGCCAGGGCATGGAGGGTCGGCAGCGGCAGGTCGGGAACGGCCGGCACCAGGGCGCGCAGCGCCGCCACCGGCGTTCCTACCCAGAGCGTGGCCGGGAAACCGCCTTCGTCCGGGGCCAGCACGCCGAGCGGCGGCGCCGTCAGGTTCTGGCGCACCACCGACACGTCGCGCGGATCCACCGAGGGCAGCGGCACCGGCGCCGGGGCGATGACCGGGGCGGCGGTCCCCTTGGCCGGTGCGCCCGGCGGCGGGGCGCGGTCGGGCGACGGGATTACCAGCAGCGGCATCGGCTGGCCGGCGCCGGTCTGGGCCGGGGCGCTCCCCTGGGCCGTCGCAGCGGGAGCGGGCAGCAGCCCGCCGGCCAGACAGGCCAGACCCAGGGCGAGGGCCCGAAGGGAAACACCCATATTGGGCTCAGTGCGGCAGGCGGGCATCCGGGATAACCTTTTCCACTTTGGCCGAGGGCGGCGGCAGGTCGAAGGTGGCAAGGAAGACCCCCCCGCCGATCACGACGGCGAGCACGAGGATGACCAGCAGACCGACGAGCTTGCTCATGGATACTCTTCGTTAGGACGTTCTGGACAGGCGCGGTTCCGGACGGATAATAGCCCCCTCGGGCCGACCTGGGATGGACGGCCCTTCACCGCGCGCGGACCCGGTGTCGGGGGGCCTTTCCCCAGGCGCTTTCCGCGCACCGACACGCTAGGGTCCGACCATGGCGAATCTGGGGCAGTGTATCGGCCTCGGCCGTGCCGATCAACGACGGTTGAACGCCCATGTCCGGGTATAGCGCGGACATGGCGGCCGCCGTGGCCGGCCGGCTGGACCGCTCCATCGTCCTGGTTGGACTGATGGGGGCGGGCAAGTCCTGCGTCGGCCGCCGGCTGGCGGCGCGCCTGGGCCTGCCGTTCCTCGACGCCGACACCGAGTTCGAGGCGGCGGCCGGCTGCTCCATCGCCGATTATTTCGCCCGCCACGGCGAGCCCGCCTTCCGCGAGGGCGAGCGCAAGGTCATCGCCCGCCTGCTGGAAGGGCCGCACTGCGTGCTGGCCACCGGCGGCGGCGCCTTCTGCGATCCCCTCACCCGGACGCGCATCAAGGCCGGGGCGCTGTCGGTCTGGCTGCGCGCCGAACTGGACCTGCTGGTCAGGCGCACCGCGGGGCGCGACCACCGGCCCCTGCTGAAGCAGGGCGACCCGCGCGAGATCCTGGGCCGCCTGATGGCGGCCCGCTATCCCCTTTACGCCGAGGCGGACGTCACGGTCGACACGACCGACGAGCCGGCCGACAACACCGTGGACCAGGCGCTGGCAGCCCTGGCCCGTTACCTGGAGCGCGAGCGATGACCTCCCCCGCCACGGCCGCCGCGGCCGACATCCTGTCCGTCGATCTTGGGGCGCGCAGCTACGACATCCATATCGGTTCCGGCCTGATCGAGCGGGCCGGCGCCCTGATGCTGCCGGTGATGAACGGCCGGCGCGCCTTCGTCGTCACCGACGACAACGTCGCCCCCCTCTACCTGCCCCGGCTCAAGGCGGCGCTGGAGGCGGCCGGCATCGCCCATGCCGAGGCGGTGCTGCCGGCCGGCGAGGGCACCAAGGACTTCCGCCATCTGGAGGTGCTGCTCGACGCCATGCTGGCGGCCCGCTGCGAGCGCTCGACCATGGTGGTGGCCCTGGGCGGCGGGGTGATCGGCGACCTGACCGGCTTCGCCGCCTCGGTCTGCCTCCGCGGCCTCGATTTCGTGCAGATTCCCACCACCCTCCTGGCCCAGGTGGACTCTTCGGTGGGCGGCAAGACCGGGATCAACACCGCGCGCGGCAAGAACCTGGTGGGCAGCTTCCACCAGCCGCGCCTGGTGCTGGCCGATATCGGCGCGCTCGACACCCTGGACCACCGCCAGGTGCTGGCCGGCTATGCCGAGGTGGCCAAGTACGGCGCCATCGACGATCCCGCCTTTTTCGCCTGGCTGGAAGAGCACGGGCCGGCGGTGGTGGCCGGCGGCGCCGAGGCCCGCCGCTACGCGGTGGCCACCTCGTGCCGCGCCAAGGCCCGCATCGTCGGGGCGGACGAGCGCGAAGGCGGCATCCGCGCCCTGCTCAACCTGGGCCACACCTTCGGCCATGCCCTGGAGGCCGAGGTCGGCTTCACCGACGAGATCCTGCATGGCGAGGCGGTGGCCATCGGCATGGTGATGGCCTTCCGGCTGTCGGCGCGCCTGGGCCTGGCGCCGGACGCCGATGCCGGCCGGCTGGCCCGCCATCTGGCGGCGGTCGGTCTGCCCACCGCCCTGCCCGGCAACCGCGCCTGGGAGGCCGGGCGCCTGCTGGATCACATGGCAGGCGACAAGAAGGTCAAGGACGGCAAGGTCACCTTCGTGCTGGCCCGCGGCATCGGCCAAAGCCTGTTGACCCGCGACGTTCCCGCGGCGGCGTTGCGCGCCGTGCTGGACGACTTCGTCGGGCCGGTCCGCCAGGGGTGAGCCGCCATGAGTGACATGAACCTGCTGGCGATGGCGGCCATCTTCGGCCTGCTGCTGCTGCTGGCCTTTTTCGGCGCGGCCGAGACGGCGCTGACCGTCGCCTCCAAGCCGCTGATGCATACCCTGGAGGCCGAGGGCGACCGCCGCGCCGCGCTGGTCAACCTGCTCTACCGCCGCAAGGAACGGCTGCTGGGCTCGATCCTGCTGGGCAATACGGTGGTCAACATCCTGGCCGCCTCGCTGTCCACCAGCGTCGCCATCGCCCTGGCCGGCGAGGCGGGCGTCGCCTATGCCACGGCGGTGATGACCGTGGTGGTGCTGGTCTTCGGCGAGATCATGCCCAAGACCTTCGCCATCCGCTACGCCAACCGCGTGGCGCGGGTCATCGCCCCGGTGATGCGCCTGGTGGTGGCGGTGCTGGGTCCGCCCAGCCACGGCATCCATCTGGTGGTCAACGGCCTGTTGCGGCTGGTCGGCGCCGGCGAGGCGGCCGAGACCGACGTCGAGGCGGCCATGGCCGAATTGCGCGGCGCCATCGAGGTCCACGCCAAGCCGGAAGAGGTCCGCGAGGAGCGGCGCATGCTGCGCTCCATCCTCGATCTGGCCGATGTCGAGGTGGGCGAGGTGATGACCCACCGGCGCACCGTCACCATGCTGGATGCCGGCCTGCCGCCCGGCGAACTGGTGGCCGAGATCCTGGCCAGCCCCTATACCCGCATCCCCCTGTGGCGGGACGAGCCCGACAACGTGGTCGGCGTGGTCCACGCCAAGGACGTGCTGCGCGCCCTGCATGCGGTGGGCGGCGACGCGCAGCGCCTCGACGTCGCCGGGCTGGCGGCGGCGCCGTGGTTCATCCCCGAGTCCACCACCCTGGCCGAGCAGTTGCAGGCCTTCCGCCAGCGGCACGAGCATTTTGCCCTGGTGGTGGACGAATACGGCACGCTGATGGGGGTGGTGACCCTGGAGGACATCATCGAGGAGATCGTCGGCGACATCGCCGACGAGCACGACGTGGCGATGCCCGGCGTGCGCCCCCAGCCGGACGGCAGCTACGTCGTGGCCGGCACGGTGACGCTGCGCGATCTCAACCGCGAATTCGAATGGCGCCTGCCCGACGAGCAGGCGGCCACCGTCGCCGGCCTGGTGCTGCACGAATCCCGCCAGATCCCCAATGTCGGCCAAGCCTTCCTGTTCCACGGCTTCCGCTTCGAGATCCTGCGCCGCCACCGCAACCAGATCACCAGTCTCAGGGTGACCCCGCCGCCGCGGGTGGGGGAGGTGTAGGGGGGGCGGTGGTTTGGACGGGTGGGAGGTTTGGCCCGTTCAGGCCGTGTGGCGGTTATGGGCCGGAAGCAGAATGTCCGGACTTGAACAAAGTGGATGGAAAACGAAAGGCCCGTTATCAGTTCGTATACGCGGTCAGATTACTTTTCGCTTACGCCAAGCTTTGTGAGGCGGCTGCACATCAGGTTTCTTCATCAACCCTACTGAAATATTCTTCCTTTTCGACCTCATGCCGAATTCGTTCGGCGACGCTCACTTCGTAGGCGATACTATCGAGCCCTGGGAATATGAAGCTTCGCGTGATGCCAGCGCGAGCAAGGCTTTCTGCAATTTTGGTTGTGGCACTGTATGGGATAAAAATCTTGGTGATCAGAGGCCGGGTCAAATGGTGATAGTCCAGCGGGTGCGCGTATGCGCCATGCAAGGTGAAAACACCTGACTGCGACTGAATTCGCGGCGAAATATGAGCGCCGGTGACACATATTGGAAGATAGGCCGAATGGACATGCTCCATAGGTTTAAGGTAGTGCAGCCATCGGTCTGAGTTTGCACATAGATCAATCGGATCACGATGGTCGCATGTCTCCAAATTGATCGCGCCCGGATCAATGACAAACACTGCGCAGCCGTCGTCGCTATATCCATCCCCCGAGTCAATGAATTCACGGCAAGCTTCGTCTCCGTCCCCGTCCGTCTGCTTCGCGTTGATCACCGCAAAATAGAGAGCGACTAGCGCGTTGGTGGACCAATCCAACAGTCGGGTTGGAAGGCCGTGATGTTGGGCCAAGAACATCCATTCGATTTCCCTATCCAGCTAACGCAGGCTCTGCCACTGACAGAGGAACGCGTCGCTGCCTGACGGCCCCGGCCTCGCTGGCGCCGGCAACGATCTGGTCATAGGTGATGGTGGCGCATTCGACGGCGCG
>JAKAFA010000055.1:0-6051 GCA_021818185.1 Pseudomonadota bacterium
CAGCGTCCAGAAGCCGCGGCGGTTGACGATGCGGCTGACCGGCTCGCGGGCGGCGCGCCGGGTCACCAGGGAGTCCAGCGTCGCCGCCTGGGCGGCGGAAAGCGGCGTCTCGGGACGGGTGAACACCGTCTGCGGCGCCACCCCCAGCACATGGGCCACCAGCAGGCGGGCATCGAGGCGCGGCGCGGCGACGCCGGCGGCGGCCAGGCGCGCACAGGCGACGGCAGCGGCGGCGCCGGCGGTGGTCACTCCATCTCCGCCAGGCGGGCCGCCTGGTCGGCGGCGACCAGCGCCTCGACCACCTCGTCCAGGGCCTCGCCCTTCATCACCTCTTCGATCTTGTAGAGGGTGAGGTTGATGCGGTGGTCGGTGACCCGCCCTTGCGGGAAATTGTAGGTGCGGATGCGTTCCGAACGGTCGCCCGACCCCACCTGCGCCTTGCGATCGGCGGCGCGGGCGGCGTCCTTGGCCTCGCGCTCCATCTCGTACAAGCGGGCGCGCAGGAGCTTCATGGCCGTCGCCTTGTTCTTGTGCTGGCTCTTCTCCTGCTGGCAGGCCACCGCCAGGCCGGTGGGCAGGTGGGTGACCCGCACCGCCGAATCGGTGGTGTTGACGCTCTGCCCGCCCGAGCCCTGGGAGCGGTAGACATCGAAGCGCAGATCCTTTTCGTCGATCTGGATGTCCACCTCTTCCGCCTCGGGCAGCACCGCCACGGTAGCGGCCGAGGTATGGATGCGCCCGCCCGCCTCGGTGACCGGCACGCGCTGCACCCGGTGGACGCCCGATTCGAATTTCAGTCGGGCGAACACCCCGCGCCCGGTGATGGTGGCGCTGGCCTCCTTCAGGCCGCCGATGCCGGTGTCGTTGACGTCCATCACCTCGAAGCGCCAGCCGCGCAGCACGGCGTAGCGCTCGTACATGCGGAACAGTTCGGCGGCAAACAGCGCCGCCTCCTCGCCGCCGGTGCCGGCCCGCACCTCCAGGATGGCGTTCTTCTCGTCGGCTTCGTCCTTGGGCAGCAGCATCAACTGCACCGCCCGCTCCAGGCCGGGCAGCCGCTCCTTGACCGCGTAGAATTCCTCGGCAGCCAAGTCCTTCATGTCGGGATCGGCCATCATCGCCTCGGCGTCCTCCATGTCGGAGCGCGCCTTCTTCAGCGCCGCGATGGCCTCGACCACCGGCCCCAGTTCGGCGAATTCCTTGCTGAGCTTGCCGTAATCCCCTTCGCCCGCGGCCATTTGCGCCCGCAGTTCATCGTAGCGGTAGAGGACTTTGTCAAACTGGGCGTCAAGGTTCATCGTTTCGATCCGAAAGAGGAATCAGCCGCAGAGACCCGATCCCCGCGGCCAGAGCAAACCGCCTCAGCCATCCAGGCGGAACAGCTTCTTCAGCGTCTTTTCCATGTCTCGCCAGTCCTCCCCGTCGGCCGCCACGCCCTTCATTTCCTCGGTGGGAGCGTGCAGCAGGCGGTTGACCAGCAGGCGGGTGGCCACGGCGGCGTCGGTGCCGGCCTCGGCCAGCACGGCCTCGCGGGTCGCCTCGAAGCGGGCCCGCAGGGCGACGATGGCCGGCACGGCGGCACGGGCGGCACGGCCGCGCAGGAACAGGGCCACTTCCTCGTCGACGATTTCCCGCGCCGCGCGGCCCGCCTGTTCGCGGGTGGCTCGCCCCTGGAGGGCAACGCGCTCAAGGTCGGCGAGATCGTAAAGGAAAGCGCCGTCCACCCGGTTGACCGCCGGCTCGATGTCGCCGGGAATGCCGGCATCCACCAGGAAGATGGGGCGGCGGCGGCGCTTGCGGAGGGCCTGAGCGATCAGGTCGGCGGTCAGCACCACATTGCGCCCGCCGACGCAAGCCAGCACCACGTCGGCGCCGGCCAGCGCGTCCCGGAGCCCGTCGAACGGCACGACATGGGCGTCGAGGGATTGGGCCAGGGCCTCGGCCCGGCTCTGGCGCGGCGCGGTCACCGCCAGACGGGACAGGCCGGCGGCCAGCAGATTTTCCGCCACCAGTTCGCCCATGTCGCCGGCCCCGACCAGCAATCCCTGGCAGCGCCCCAATTCGCCGTGCAGGTCACGGGCCAATTGCACCGCGGCGGCGGCGATGCTGACCGGTCCCTCGCCCACCGCGGTATCGCTGCGCACCCGCTTGGCGACGGCGAAAGCGGCCTGGAGCACGGCCTCCAGCTGGGCGCCGCAGGCGCCGGACTCGCGCGCCAGCCGGTGGGCCGCCTTGACTTGGCCCATCACATGGGGTTCGCCGATCACCAGGCTGTCCAGCGAGGCGGCCACCATGAAGGCATGGCGGACCGCCTCGGCGCCGTCCAGGCCGTAGAGATGGGCACCCAGCGCCGCCGGCGCCAGCCCCGCCCGCTCCGCCAGCACGGCGGCCACCTGGCGGCCGGCATGGTCGGCGTCGTCTTCGGCCGCCCACACCTCGACCCGGTCGCAGGTCGACAGCACCAGCGATTCCCCCAGCCCCGCCGCCCGCAGGCCGGCCAGCACGTCGGGCACCGCCGCGTCGTCGACGAACAGGGCGTCACGGAGCGACAGCGAGGCCGACCGATGGTTGGCGCCGATGACCACGAAGCGGGGCGCGGCAGCCATGCCGGCTACCCCCGGCCCAACAGCCGTCCCGCAAGCTCGGCGAGCGGCACCTCGTCCTGCGTGCCGGAATCCAGATCCTTGAGGGTGGCGGCACCGCGGGCCGCCTCGTCCTCACCCAGGATGACGGCGAAGCGGGCGCCCAGCTTGTTGGCGCGGGCCAGCCGCTTCTTCATGTTGCCGGAAAAGCCCATGTCCACCGTCACTCCGGCGGCCCGCAGCGCATCGGCGACCTTGAGGCCGGCCAGCCCGTCCCCCATGGGGATGACCGCCACCGGCCGCTCGGCGGCCGGCGCCTCGCCCACCAGCATGGACAGCCGTTCCACGCCGGCCGCCCAGCCGATGCCGGGGGTGGCCGGGCCGCCCATCTGGCCGATCAGCCCGTCGTAGCGGCCGCCGGCCAGGACGGTGCCCTGGCTGCCCAGGGCGGTGGTGGTGAACTCGAAAGCGGTGTGGCAGTAATAGTCGAGGCCACGCACCAGCCGGGGGTTGACGGTGAACGGCACTCCCAGCGCGGTCAGCCCGCCGGTGACCTGGGCAAAGAACTCACGGGCCGCCGGGGTCAGGGACCCGGTCATCACCGGCGCCTCGGCCACGATGCGCTTGTCGCCCTCGTCCTTGGAATCCAGCACCCGCAGCGGATTGCGCTCCAGCCGGGCCCGGCTGTCCTCGGACAGGTCGGCGGCGAAACGCGACAGATAGGCCACCAGGGTGTCGCGGTAGGCGGCGCGGCTTTCGGCATCGCCCAGGGTGTTGATCTCCAGCTGGACCGCGCCGCCCAGGCCGAGGGCCGATAGGATGCGCCAGGCCATGGCCACCACCTCGACATCGGCCAGGGGCGAATCCACCCCCAGCAGCTCGACGCCGACTTGGTGGAACTGGCGCAGCCGGCCCTTCTGCGGCCGTTCGTGGCGGAACATCGGGCCGCGGTAGAACAGCTTGAGCGGCAGGGCCTGGGCCAGCCCGCCCGAGATGAAGGCGCGGGCCACCCCGGCCGTTCCCTCGGGCCGCAGGGTGATGCTGTCGCCCGAGCGGTCCTGGAAGGTGTACATCTCCTTGGTGACCACATCCGAGGTCTCGCCCAGGGTACGGGCGAACACCTCGGTGAATTCGAAGATCGGCGTGGCGATCTCACCGTAACCGTAGCGGCGGGCCACCGCAAAGGCGGTCTCCTCCACCAGGCGGTGGCGGCGCGCCTCGTCGGGAAGCAGGTCGTGAGTGCCGCGAACGGGTTGCAGGCTGGACATCGTCAGGATTTCGCCTTTGCCGCGTCAAGCTCGGCGGCCTTCTTTTCCACCAACTCGACGATGTGATCGATCATTTCCGGGGTGTCGATGTTGTGGTTCGGCGTGCCGGCGATGAACACCTTGTGGCTGTCGTTGCCGCCCCCGGTCAGGCCGATATCGGTCTCGCGCGCCTCGCCCGGCCCGTTGACCACGCAGCCCAGGATGGACAGGGTCACCGGCGCGCTGATATGGGCCAGCCGGACTTCCAGGGCCTCCACCGCCTTGATGACGTCGAATCCCTGGCGGGCGCAGGACGGACAGGACACGATCTTCACGCCGCGGGTGCGCAGGCCCAGCGCCTTGAGGATTTCGTAGCCGACCCGGATCTCTTCGGTCACGTCGGCCGACAGCGAAACGCGCAGCGTGTCGCCGATGCCGGACCACAGCAGGCTGCCGATGCCCATGGCCGACTTGACCGTGCCGCCGATCAGCCCGCCGGCCTCGGTAATGCCGAGATGGAGGGGATAGTCGCAGACCGCGGCCAGGCCGCGATAGGCGGCGGTGGCCAGGAACACGTCGGACGCCTTGACCGCGATCTTGAACTCGAAGAAGTCGTTGTCCTCCAGCAGGCGCATGTGGTGCTGGGCGCTTTCCACCAACGCCTCGGGACAGGGCTCGCCGTACTTTTCCAGAAGGTGCTTTTCCAGCGAGCCGGCATTGACGCCGATGCGCATCGAGCAGCCGTGGTCCTTGGCGGCTTTGACCACCTCGCGCACCCGCTCCTCGGAGCCGATGTTGCCGGGATTGATCCGCAGGCAGGCGGCGCCGGCCTCGGCGGCCTCGATGGCCCGCCGGTAGTGGAAATGGATATCGGCGACGATCGGCACCTTGACCGCCCGCACGATGTCCTTCAGCGCCCGGGTCGAGTCCTCGTCGGGGCAGGATACGCGGACGATGTCGGCCCCCGCCTCCTCGGCGCGGCGGATCTGGTCGATGGTCGCCTGCACGTCGGTGGTCAGGGTGTTGGTCATGGTCTGCACCGAAATCGGCGCATCGCCGCCGACCGGCACCGAGCCGACATGGATCTGCCGGGATTTGCGCCGCTGGATTTCGCGATAGGGTCGCAGGCTCATGACAGGATCTCGCTGATGGAAACGCCGTCCGCCGGACGGGCAGAGCCCGGCCGGGGGCAGGGTTATAGCGCATTTGCCCCGCCTTCGGGAAGGAGGCGGAGGGAGGATCGCCCGTGCAAAGGAAACATGCCGCGACGCAGCGCAACCCGGGGACGCACGCCGGCGGCGGTCAGAACAGGCTCAGTTGATCGCCCGGCGCCGGAGGCACGCGGAATTGCCCGTCGTCCAGGCGCAAGCGCCCGCCTTCCAGGCCCAGCCGCCGCTGCGCCAGACGGAACCGCTGGGCCAGCAGTTCGGCATGGGGGCCGGTGCCGGTATAGCGGGTGCCGAAGGCGGAGTCATAGAGTTTGCCGCCGCGCTGCTGGGCGACCAAGGACAGAACATGGTCGGCGCGGTCGGGGAAATGGACCCGCAGCCACTCGGCGAACAGGTCCTTCACCTCGTGGGGCAGACGCAGCAGGATGCAGGCGGCGTTGCCGGCGCCTGCCGCCTTGGCCGCCGCCAGGATGGCCTCAAGCTCGTGGTCGTTGATCCGCGGGATGATGGGCGCCGCCATCACCGTGGTAGGGATGCCGGCCTCGGACAGGTCGCGGATGGCCTCCAGCCGCTTGGCGGGTGTCGCGGCACGCGGCTCCAATCGCCGGTGCAGGTCGCGGTCGAGGGTGGTGACGCTGACCGACACGGCGGCCAGCCCCTTGGCCGCCATGGCCGCCAGAAGATCGATGTCGCGGGTCACCAGATGGCTTTTGGTGGTGATGGTGACCGGATGGTTGAAGGCGGCCAGCACCTCCAGGCAGCCGCGCATGATGCGGTGCTCCCGTTCGATCGGCTGGTAGGGATCGGTGCTGGTGCCGATGGCGATCACCGCCGGGCGGTAGCCGGGTTTGCGCAATTCGGCCTCCAGCAGGCGCGGGGCGTCGGGTTTGACGAACAGTCGGGTTTCGAAATCGAGCCCCGGCGACAGGTCGAGATAGGCGTGGGTGGGGCGGGCGAAGCAATAGACGCAGCCATGGGCACAGCCCCGGTAGGGGTTGAGGGAGCGGTCGAAGGGGACATCGGGCGAAGCGTTGCGGCTGATCACCGACTTCG
>JAKAFA010000055.1:6061-19453 GCA_021818185.1 Pseudomonadota bacterium
GCCGGGCGGGGGCACCTCGTCCGGCAGCCAGCCGTCGTCCGCCGCTTCCCGGCCGAGCCGGTCGAAGCGGGGCTTGGGGTTGGAGCGGGCGCCGCGCGCCTTGGGCCAGTCCGCCGGATGCATGAGGCCTCCTGTCGCAGAGAACATATTACGAACATCCGCCTGCCGTCGAGCCCCCGCCGGCTGATCAGGCCACCTCATCCCATGGACACCGCCACCTTGCCTTTCGCTCCGATGCGAACCGGTCCGCGGACCGCCGCCCGCCACAGCGGCGTATCCGACAAGTCCTCGAGTTCGCCCGCAAGGGCCTGCACTCGGGCCGGATCGATTGGCCGTCCCGCAACGGCGCCAAAATCCTCTCCCAGCGGGCGGTAAAGGGCGTTGGCGATGCCGTCGTCCAGCAGAAGATCCGCGTGGCGATGGGCCAACTCGGCCAGACGGCTCTTCAACCCCCGCTGGGCCTCCGCCATCTCGGCCTCGCCGACGAAGGTGGACAGGATCACGGTCGGCCCCACCCCTCCCGCCTTGACCTGGGCGGGGGCGAAGCGGGTGTCGTGTTCACCGGCAACGTCCATGACCCGCGCGTGAACCGAGCACCAATCGGCATAGCCCCGGCTCTCCACGCAATGCCCGAGGAACAGCCCCCTTTGATGCGGAACCACGATCGGCTGCGGCTCGGCCGTCGCCCGTGCCGCATACAATCCGGCGATCAGCACGCCTGGCACCAGGCCGCGGGCAAAGGTGGCGATGCGCTCGTCGCCCCGTTCCAACAGCCTGACGACGGCATGGTCGGTGATCGCCACGGTCAGATCGGCAGAGCGGAATTCCAGGCTGTCCCGCGTCGCCAGCATCAGGTCGCCGTGCACGATCAGGGAAGCACCGCCGCGATAGCGGGCGAGATTGAGCCTGAGGCAATGAAGCCCTTCGCCGAATCGGTTGCTCAGCTTCCGATGCCGGGCGTCGCCAAACCGCTCCATCCAGATAAGGTAGGGTTGCGAACCGATATGCCGGCCATAGGCGGATACGGCGTCCCGGGCATGTTGCCGGGTCAACTTTCCTTTCCGGCACAGGTTGTCGTAATAGGGAAAGAGTTCTCTTGAGACGTTTGCCAGAGCCGCGGGATAGGTTTTCTCGAAGCTCCGGAGCGATTGCCGCGCATAGCCGCGCGCAAGTTTGCCATCCATAGCCACCACCACTGAATTGGATCGGATGCGTCCGATCCGGCGGAGCCGAAAACCGCGGGAGGAGCGGCATCGAGGCCAAGGGCGATGCGGCATGCCGTCGCCCGAACACTCTCCGTAACCGTCCCGTCATGGTTCCAACTCGCCAGAAGCAACGCCGTTCGGCCGGTCAGCCCCAATGGCTGCCCGGCGATGATGCTGTCGGTGCGGGCTCAGACGGCGGGAGGGGCGCGGGGGGCGGCGGAGCCGGCCAGGCGGGCAAGCCGGGCAAGGCTGACGGGGAGCGCCGTAAGTGTGGCGCCGACGGCTTCCACCGGCTGCGGCAGGGCGGCAACAACGGCGGGAGCATCGAAGCCGCCATGCAAAAGCGGCAGGCAGAAGACGCAAATGCCGGAATGGTGCGGCGGCGTGTCGGAGACCGGCTTGCCGTCCGGATTGACCACCTCCAGACCGCCGGCGGTGCAGATCACGATCCGGCCGGACAAGGACTGCGCGAACGCCGAGTCCTGCGCCGCCGGCGGCGGAAGAACCGCCGCAGCCAGGACGTTCAGCAGCAGGATGGCGAGCCCCGCCCAGGCCGCGACAAAGCGGCGCCGTCCGCAGTGCGGCAGCCTCAATCCGGACAAGCAGGGCGAAACGGTGCGCAAGCGCCTCCCTCCTCTTCCCCAGGGTGCAGATGCCGCGGGCCTACGTCAACAAGATTGCCGAAGCTCGCCGGATACTAGGTAGAAAATTCCCACAGGAAAATTCGACCTGGAATTTTCTGCCCACCCGCCCTGGCCGATCCGGCCGCCGCTCCCTTTCCGATGGCCCGTCGACGTGGCATAATTCTCGCAGCCGCCCCCAGCCGAAACGGCAGAACGACTTTGGGAGACGCGGGCATGAGCATGACGATTTCAGGCGCCGGCGGATGGAGCGGCGCGATGGCGGTGTCGGGGGCGAGCGCCCGCATGCCGCCCCAGCAGAAGATGTCCTCCCTGTTCGACAAGATCGATTCCAGCGGCACGGGAAGCATTACCCAATCCCAGTTCGGCCAGGCGTTCCAGACCATGAACCCGCCGGCCGGCGTCAAGGCCCAGGGCGCCAACGCCATCTGGTCCCAGTTGGACCCGAGCGGCACCGGAAGCGTGTCCAAGGCGGATTTCGTGTCGGGGATGACCTCGGTCCTGACGGCGATCCGCCAAGGCGGCGGCGTGGCGGCCTCCGCGCCGGTCGGTACCGCGGCGGCGGCGGGGCAGTCGCTGGAAAACCTGGGGACGCCCGGCGGCGTCAATATTCTGGCATAGCTCCGCCGACGGAGGGCAGGGCGCGAGCGCCCTGCCCTCCGTCGGCATCGATCCACAGAAAGGGCAGGCCCAATCCGTCAAGCCAGGCCGCCCCGTCGCGGCCTTTCAGCATCGTGATGGTCGCCACGCTGCCCGCCACCATGCAACTGCCGGCCAGGACCGTCACGGCGGCCAACCCCTCGACCGGCCAGCCGGTACGGGGATCCAGGATATGGCAATAGCGCCGCCCACCGGCTTCAAGGAAGCGCTCGTAATCGCCGCTGGTGGCGACCGCCCCGCCGTCCAAGGCGATGCGGGCGGCCAGACGCCCGGCATCCCGGGGGTGGCGGATGCCGACGGGCCAGGGCGCCCCGTCGGCCCGCGGGCCGGTAAGGCGGATGTCGCCGCCCAGGTCGATGAGGACATGGTCCAAGCCATGGGCGAGGGCGATTTCCGCCGCCCGGTCGACCGCGTATTCCTTGCCGATGCCACCGAAATCCAGTTCCATGCCCGGCAGCGGGAAGGTCAGGACCGGCGGCTCCCACCTTAATTTATCCAGCCCGACCAGCGGCAATAGCGCCGCCACCGCCCCGGCGGCCGGTGGCCGGAGCGCGGAGAAATCCCACACCCGCCGCAGGAGGCCGGCCGTGATGTCGAACAGGCCGCCGCTCTTGCGATGACAGACGAAGGCGTAATCCACCAGCCCGGCCGTCTCGTCGTCGAGGACGACGCCGCCGCCGGCGGCGGCGACGGCGACGGCGTTCAGCCGTGACAGTTCGCTGTCGGGGCGATAGCGGGAATAGCGCGCCTCGATGCGGGCGATCTCGGCCATCATGGCCTGGGCGGCCGGCACCGCCCGGTCCGGCGGCGCGCCGTCCACCCGGATCAGGCCCGGCGACCCCATGGCCGTGAACCGGAAATCCTGCAATCCGGGCGGCATGGGCGGCGCCTGGCCGAACCGGCCCGCCTAGGCGTGGCCGGCGTCGCCCGACAGGGCGGCGAAGTCAATGCCCAGCTTGTGGATCGCCTGCTCCCATTTGTGCTCGACATCCGTGCCGTACAGCAGATCGTCATCGGCCGAGACGTTAAGCCAGGCGTTTTCGCGGATTTCGGAATCGAGCTGGCCGGCACTCCAGCCGGCATAGCCCAGGGCCAGCAGGCTGGCACGCGGGCCGTTGCCTTCGGCGATGGCCTTGAGCACGTCGACGGTCGCGGTCAGGGCCACGTTGTCGTCGACCATCATGGTGGTCTCGTGCACGTAATCGGTAGAGTGGAGGACAAAGCCCCGCCCGCCTTCGACCGGGCCGCCGAAATGGATGCGGATGGCCTCGGCCCCCGCCCCCGGTTCGATGCCGATCTGCTCCAGCAGTTCCGGGAAACTCAGCCCGTCGAACATGCGGTTGATCACCAGCCCCATGGCACCATCGGCGGTATGGGCGCACACATAGACCACCGTCCGCGTAAAACGCGGGTCGCGCATTTGCGGCATGGCGATCAATAATTGTCCGGCCAAATAACCGGAAATCTTCTGCATCGGCATGCCCCACACATATGCCGGTCACGGGCGGAAAGCAACCCCGCCCCCGGGGCTCGGCTGTTGACAGCCTGCGGGGGGGTCTGATGTTGTTGCGGACACGGAAAACGACCGATGGACCGATCAGCGATGATGCGCGCGTTGAAGGCGGCCGCCCTGGCCACCGCCGTACTGGTGCCGGCTGCGGTCCGTGCCGCCCCTGCGGTCGACGCCTGGTCGAGCAACGAATCCGGTGCGGTGGGCCTGGTGGCCGCCGCCACCGCCACCGGCAGCGCCGCCACGCTGGACGTCGGCCTGTCCTTCCACCTGAAGCCGGGCTGGCACATCTACTGGCGCACGCCCGGCGACGCCGGCTATCCGCCCAAGATCGACTGGACGGGGTCGGACAATATCGGCAGGCCGGTCCTGTCCTGGCCGGCACCGCGACGCATCGTGGTCGAGGGGTTGCAGAATTTCGGCTATGAGGGCGACGTGGTACTGCCGCTGGCGGTCCCGGTGACCAAGCCCGGCCAGCCAGTCCGCCTGGCGGCCAGGCTCGACTACCTGGCCTGCGCCAAGCTGTGCGTCCCCATGCAGGCCAAGCTGGTCCTGGCGCTGCCGGCCGGCCCGGCCGAACCGGCCGCCGGCCTGCACGACATCGTGCGGGCCAAGGCCCTGGTACCCGGTGACGGGGCGGGCAGCGGCCTGCATCTGGCGGCGGCCGAGGCGGTCGCCGTGCCGGGCGGCCAGGCCCTGCGCCTGACGGTGGACGGGGCCGACCCCTTCGCCCATCCCGACGCCTTCATCGAGGGAGCGGACGGCCTGGCCTTCGACCCGCCCCGGGTGACGCTGGAACGGGCCGGCCGCCGCGCCGTACTGACCCTGGCGCCGGCCAAGGATTCGCCGGCCGGGCAACTGGTCGGGCGGAAACTGACCGTTACGCTGGTGGACGGCGGACGCAGCCTGGAGGCGGCGGTCACCCCGATGGCCGGCGCGGCCGCACCGGCGGAAACCGGCGACGGCCCGGCGGCCCTGGCCGCCATGCTGGCGGCAGCCCTGCTGGGAGGGCTGATCCTCAACCTGATGCCCTGCGTGCTGCCGGTACTGTCCATCAAGGTGCTGGGGGCCATCGGCCATGGCGGCGCCGAGCGCCGCCATGTACGCGCCGCCTTCCTGGCCTCGGCTGCCGGCATCCTGGTCTCGTTCCTGGGGCTGGCCGGCGGCGCGGTGGCGGTCAAGGCGGCCGGCCAGGCGGTGGGGTGGGGCATCCAGTTCCAGCATCCCGGCTTCCTGGCGATCATGGCCGCGCTGCTCGTCCTGTTCGCTGCCAATCTGTGGGGTCTGTTCGAGATCCCCCTGCCCGGCTGGCTGGCCACGGCCGGCGGTGGCCGAGTGCCCCATCACACGCTCCTCGGCCATTTCCTGTCCGGCGCCTTCGCCTCCCTGCTGGCCACCCCCTGCTCGGCGCCGTTCCTGGGCACCGCCATCGGCTTCGCCCTGGCGCGCGGCCCCGTCGAGATCGTCGCCATCTTCGCCACCCTCGGCCTGGGCATGGCGGGGCCCTATCTGGCGGTGGCCGCCTGGCCCGACGCCGCCTGCCGCCTGCCGCGGCCGGGACCGTGGATGGTGACGCTGAAGAAGGTGCTGGGCCTGGCCCTGGCGGCCACCGCCCTGTGGCTGCTCAGCGTGCTGGCCGCCCAGGCCGGCCCGCGCCTGGCGATGGCGGTGGGGCTGGCCTTGGCCTGCGCCACCCTGTTCCTGGCGGCCGGCCGCCGCCTGCCCGCCCGGTCACGGCCCGCCGCCAGCCTGACCGCCGCCGCCTTTGCCGCCGCCGCCGCAGTGGCGCCCTATCAGGCCACCTTCGTCCAGCCTGCCCCGGCCGCCGACGAAGCGGCGGACGGCATCGTCTGGCGCCCCTTCGACCGGGCCGCCATCCCCGGGCTGGTGGCCGCCGGCAAGACGGTGTTCGTCGACGTCACCGCCGATTGGTGCATCACCTGCAAGGTCAACAAGGCGACGGTGCTGGAGCGCGGACCGGTAGCCACCCGCCTGAATGCCGGCGTGGTGGCGATGAAGGCCGACTGGACGCGGCCGGACGACGGCATTGCCCGCTACCTGGCCTCGTTCGGGCGTTATGGCGTGCCGTTCAACGTGGTGTACGGGCCGGCCGCCCCGACCGGCATCCCCCTGCCCGAATTGCTGACCACCGGCGACGTGCTGACCGCCCTGGACCGCGCCGCTCCGCGCGCCAGGACACTGCAATAACCTCTTGGGGAAAACGTGGGGCTTGGATAGCCGAAGCGATAAGTACAGGTGAAGAGTACCGGCTTCTCCGCAACGAAAAGGTCACGACGACAGCCGTCGACACCGAAATCCTGTTGCGGGTGGTCGAACGATGGGGTGAGGACGGCCTGGAGCGCGTCGTCGGCGATTATGCGCTGGCCCTGTGGACCATGTGGCCGAGCCACGCCGAATTGGTCATCGCCGAGGCCAGGCGGTTTTATGTCGTCGGCAACGATTGCGTCACCGTCGATGCCAACCCGGGCGTCTCCGATGCCGATGTGGAATTCGTGCTCCTCGGCCCTTCGCCAAGCGGCGCGTTCTCCGCCAGGCCGGGGGTGCGCCGGATCCGGCTGTGGGAGGATTCCCTGTCGCAGGTCGTGCCGCGGGCCCGCGACACGCAGCGGCAATGGTCCAGCGGGGCGCCGCCCTTTCCCCCACCGACGCGGCCGCGCGGCCGTTGCCGCTGCGCCGCGTGTATTTTCTGGAGGCCGGCGACGGTCCCGTCCGCATCATCCCCTTCCCGGGAGCCGAGGCGGCCGGCCTGCTCTTGCGCAATCTCTACGGTCTGCGCATCGCCGGCGCGGATGACCGGCTTTCCGGCCTCTTCGCTCTGTGCCAGGAGCTTTTCCGCCACATCCGCATGTACCGCGTCATTCGCCCGATGGATTACGCCCGCCTGCCGGAAGTGCTGTCCATCTGGCGGGAACATGCCCTGGCAGACCGCCCTTGAACGAGCATCTTCTGAAGCTTGCCAACCTCTATCGCCTGCGCAACGCCCTGGCCGGACTTGCCGGGAACGCCGGACAATATTGGCGCGGCCAACGACGGGTCCAAGGATCGAGCCACGTCCCGCCCGATCACCGGGACGTCCCCCGCCTGATGGAGGAATATTGCGCCCAGGTCGAACAACGACGCCGGTTGGACGAGCCGGCCGGCGCGGCGTCCTTCGCCCTGTGGCGGCTTCTTTGGATCCACCCCTTCCCCGACGGCAACGGCCGTATCGCCCGGGCCGTCTGCCACCTTGTCTTCCGTACGGCCTGCGGCCGATATCCGCCGGTGAACCCGGTTCTCGACCCGCTGAGGCCGACCGCCCGCGCTATCTTGCTGCCCTGGAAGCCGCCCATTGCGAACACCGGCATTCGGGCGCCGTCCCCGAGATGGGCGCGCTGCGCACCCTCGTCGCCGAGGCGATGCGGGCCACCTGAGCCGCGGGTGGCCTCAGCCTTGGTGCGGGTCCACCCCCGGCGTGCAGGACTTGCCGCAATGGGGGCAAATGGCCGGGTTGTGGGCGGCGGCGACCAGAACCTGCGCCGCCTCTTCGTCCGAGAGCCCCAGCCGGACGCGCGCCGCCTCCAGCTGACGGCGCTCGCGCCGGCTGATCCGACCGTCCTCCAGCGCCTTTTCCACCGCGTCGCGGTATTCCTCGCGCCGGATGCGCATCTGCTCGGAGAAGCCCGAGGCCAGCACACCGGCAGGCAGGGCGATCATGCCGACGCCGAACACGGCGGTCAGGCCGCCGATCACCCGTCCGATCGGCGTGATGGGGACCATGTCGCCGTATCCCAGGGTGGTCAGGGTGACCACCGCCCACCACATCGAGGTCGGGATGTCGCGGAAAACATAGGGCTGGGCGCGGTGCTCGGCCATGTACATCAGGCTGGACGACAGCACCAGCATCACCGCCATCAGGAACAGGGTGACGCCGATGGCCCGCGCTTCCTGGCGGGCCACCGCGACCATGATGTTCATGGCGAGCGAATAGCGCGACAGCTTGAAGACCCGCAGCACCCGCAGCACGCGGAGGTCCACCTCGACGACGATGCCAAGGTAGAACGGCACCACCGCCAGCAGGTCGGCCAGGGCCATGGGGCTGACCATCCAGCGCAGCCGCCCCAGCACCGGATGGCGGAACTTGGGATCGTCCAGCTCCACCGCGGTCCACAGGCGCAGGACGTATTCCACCGAAAACACCGCCACCGAGGCCAGGTCGAACTCGTGGAAGTGATGGTGATGGGCCGCCGCCAGTTCCTCGACCGATTCCAGCACGACGGCGACGACGTTCAGCGCAACCAGCAGGATCAGGAAGCGGTCGATCGCCTTGACCAGCGGCCGTTCATGCCCCTCGCCCCCTAGCAGGCGGAACACGGTGCGCCGCAAGGACGGACGACGGTGGCTATGGGGGTGCGGAGTCACCGGAACTGGTCTCGGAGGAACGGGTCGCCGCCACAATACGCGGGGCGCCCCCAACTTTGGAAGCAGGGAAAACGTCGCCCCGATCGCCACGACGCAGTTGCCGCCGGCGCCCTATATGAGATTATCATGATCCATCCGTTCGCCATCGAAAGGCCGCCGCCCGTGACCCAGGAACATCCGTTCGCCCCTTACATCCGCATCCTCGGCAAAGGCCCACACATGTCGCGCCCCCTCACCTTCGAGGAGGCCGTGGACGCCGCCGCCATGGTGGCAGCCGGCGAAGCCGATCCGGTCCAAGTGGGGGCGTTCTTCTGCCTGCTGCGGGTGAAGACCGAGACGCCGGCCGAAATCGCCGGCATGGTCAAAGGCTTCCGCCCCACCATCGCCCGGCCGCAAGCGGCGCGGGCCGACATCGACTGGGCGGCCTGGGCCGGCAAATCCCGCCAGTTGCCCTATTACGTTCTGGCCGCCCTCACCCTGGCCCAGCACGGGGTACGGGTCCTGATGCACGGCGCCGAGGGCCACACCGACGGACGGGTCTACACCAATGCGGCGCTGGCCGCCCTGGGAGTGCCGGCCGCCGCCTCGATGGACGAGGCGGCGCGGCAGCTGGACGCCGTTTCCTTTGCCTATATTCCGCTGGAGGCGATGTCGCCCACCCTGCACCGGCTGATGGGCCTGAGGTCGCTGCTGGGGCTGCGCACGCCGCTGCATACGGTGGGGCGGCTACTCAATCCGTTGGCGGCGCCCTTCGCCATCAACGCTGTCACCCATCCCCCCTATCTCCAGGTGCACCGCGATGCCGCCCAGATGCTCGGCCAGCCCGGCATGGCCTGTTTCAAGGGCGAGGGCGGCGAGGTGGAACGCCGGCCGGAGAAGCCCTGCGAGGTGCTGTACCTGGAGGCGTGCCGGCCGGGGCGCGAGGACTGGCCGGCCTTGCTGGCGGGGGCGCGCGCCAGGGACGAAAGCATGGACCTGGGCCGGTTGAAGGGGCTTTGGACCGGCGAGATCGAGGACGAAACCGCGGTCGCCACCATTGCCGGCACGGTAGCGGTGGCCTTGCGCTATTCCGGCCGCGCCGCCACCATCGATGAAGCCGAGGGCCGCGCCCTCGCCATGTGGCGTGACCGGGTGAAGAGCCGCGTGCCGGGGGCGCGATGACCGCCGCCGTCCCGTCCGGCGGCGGGCCGGCCCGGCCGGCGCCCCGCCTGCTGCTGTCGGCCGCCCACAAATCCTCGGGCAAGACCACGGTGACGGTGGGTCTGGCGGCGGCGCTGGCCCGCCGCGGGCTGGCGGTGCAGCCGTTCAAGAAGGGGCCGGATTATATCGACCCGCTGTGGCTGAGCGCGGCGGCCGGGCGCCCCTGCCGCAACCTGGATTTCCACACCATGCCGCCGGCCCTGATCCGCGCCAGCTTCGAGCGGCACAGCCGCGGCGCCGATATCAGCCTGATCGAAGGCAACAAGGGGCTCTATGACGGCGTCGACCTGGAGGGCGAGGGCTCGTCGGCGCGGCTGGCGCTCTGGCTGGAGGCGCCGGTGGTGCTGGTGATCGACACCTCGGGCATGACCCGGGGCATCGCGCCGCTGCTGCTGGGCTACGCCGCCTTCGAGCCGCAACTGCGCATCGCCGGCGTGATTCTCAACAAGGTCGGCGGGCCACGTCACGAGCGGAAGCTGCGCGAGGTGGTGGCCCATTATACCGGCATCCCGGTGTTGGGCGCCGTCCACCGGGTTCGGGAAATGGAGATCCTGGAGCGGCACCTGGGCCTGGTGCCGGCCAACGAGCAGGACGAAGCGGCCCAGGCGGTCGCCCGCCTGGGCGAGGCGGTGGCGGCGGGGGTTGACCTGGACGCGCTGCTGGCCCTGGCCGCCGAGGCCTCGCCGGCCGAAATATTTCCCGACCCGCCGCCCCCCCGGCCAGCCTCACCGGTCCGGATTGGCGTGGTGCGCGACGCCGCCTTCGGCTTCTACTATCCCGAGGATTTCGAGGCTCTGGCCGCTGGCGGCGCCGAGTTGGTGTTCTGCGACGCGATCAACGATTCCCGCCTGCCCGAGAGCATCGACGGGCTGTTCATCGGCGGCGGGTTCCCGGAAACCCAGGCCGCCGCCCTGGAGGCCAATGCCGGCTTCCGCGCCGATCTGGCGTCCCGCGCCCGCGCCGGCCTGCCGGTCTATGCCGAATGCGGCGGACTGATGTACCTGTCGCGGGCCATACGCTGGCGCGGTGAACGGCGGGAGATGGCCGGACTGATCCCCGGCGAGGCGGTGATGCATGACCGGCCACAGGGCCGCGGCTATGTCCGCCTGCGCGAAACCGCGGCGTTCCCCTGGCCGCGCCTGGAGAACGGCCCCGGCGTCCTCGCCGGCCACGAGTTCCACTATTCCCGCCTGGAAAACCTGGAGGGTGAGTTCGCCTACGCCTACGACGTGCTGCGCGGCGCCGGCCTGGGCGAGAAACGCGACGGCTTGATCCTGGCCAACACCCTTGCCACTTATGCCCATATGCGTAGCGTCGGGCCCAGCCCCTGGGCCGGCCGTTTCGCCGCCTTCGTCCGGGATTGCGCACAAAAGCGGAAGCCCGCTCCCATCCGCACATCGGGGGATGTCGGCGCTCCGGCAATGGGCTAGGCTGCGCCTCCGTCCTCCGCCCTTCGAGGAGTCCCGATGCTCGCGCTATTCTTCGTTGTCTTCATCGACCTCATCGGCTTCGGCATGGTGATCCCCCTGCTGCCGCTGCTAGGCGAGGCGGTGGGGGCCACTCCTTTCGACGTCGGCCTGCTGATGGCATCGTTCTCGGCGTTCCAGTTCCTCTCCACCCCCGTCTGGGGCTGGCTGAGCGACCGCGTGGGGCGCAAGCCGGTGCTGCTGGCCGGCCTGGCCGGCTCGGCCCTGTGCTACGGGCTGATGGCCCGGTCCAACACCTTCCTGGAACTGGTTGCCACCCGGTCGCTGGCCGGCCTGATGGCCGGCAACATCAGCGCCGCCTTCGCCTATGCCGCCGACATATCCACCCCCGAGACCCGTTCCAAGGCCATGGGCACCATCGGCGCCGCCTTCGGCCTGGGCTTCATCGCCGGCCCGGCGGTCGGCGGCATTCTGGCCGGCCCCGGCCGCACCATTGCCGATTTTGCCCCGCCGGCCCTGGCCGCCGCCGTGCTGTCGGCCACCGCGTTGGTCCTGGCCGCCGTCACCCTGAAAGAGAAGATGCCGGCGCACGACCCCCACGCCGGCCGCCGCACCGGCCTCAAGGAGGCGCTGCACCAGCCGGCCCTGACCTTCCCGCTGCTGGCAATCTTCATCTCCACCTTCGCCTTCGCCGGCATGGAATCGACCTTCGCCCTGTGGTCGCAGGCGGCGCTGCACTGGGGCGCGCGGCAGAACGGCTACATGTTCGCCTTCATGGGCTTCCTGTCGGCCATGGTCCAGGGCGGCGGCGTCCACCGCCTGACCAAGCGGGTCGGCGAATGGAAGGTTGCCGCCGTCGGGGCCGTGCTGCTGGCCATCGGCATGGTCGGGGCCGGCTTCGCCCACAGCCTGACGGCGTTGATGGCACCGGCCGCCGCCATGGCGTTTGGCTTCGGCCTGGTATCGCCCAGCCTCAACTCCGCCCTGTCCCTGGTCGCCCGCACCAGCGGCATGGGTGCCGCCATGGGGGCCGGCCGCTCGGTGTCGACCGGCGCCCGCGCCCTCGGCCCGCTGGCGGCCGGCTACCTGTTCGGCGCGGCCGGCAAAGCCGCCCCCTTCCTGGTCGGCAGCATCCTGCTGGCGGCTTTGGCCGCCGCCGTGATGATGCGGCTGCGGCGCGAACCGGTGGCGGAAGAAAGCGCGGGATGAAGCCATCCCGCGCCAGCCGGTGATTTGGACATGAAGAGAATGTAGAAGGCCCTTGGACCAGGACGGCACCGTCCTGGTCCGGGCCGTCACTCCGCCGCGGCGTGGACCGCCGGGGCGTGAGGCGCAGCGGCCTCCAGCGCCTCGACTTCGGCGTCCTCGCCGTGGGCGAGGCTGGCCGGCAGGATCGGCAGGACGGTGGCGACGACGGTGACGATCAGCAGCGCCAGAGCGAAACCGCCCAGGCCTAGCGCCACCTCGGGCAGGCTCGGCCAGTAGGCGTTGATCTGGCCGTCCATGAACGACGAGGTCACCTCCATCCCCGGGAACAGGGTCAGGGGATAGGCCTGCCCCCCGATGATGATGACGTAGACCTGGGCCAACCCGCCCAGCACCACCAGGACGCTGGCCAGAACCGCGCCGTCGCGCGACAGCTTCGGCCGGAACACCAGGGCCATGGGCAGCAGCCCGCCCACCACCACCTGCGCGCCCCAGAACAGCAGGGTGTAGATGTTGCCTCCGGCCAGGATGAAGGCCTCCACTCCCGCCTTCTTGGCCCAATACAGGTTGGTCAGGTGCTGGACCGTCACGAAATACAGGTTGGCGGCGCAGAAGATGCCCAGCAGCCGCGCCTTCATCCGCACCAGTTCCAGCGACAATTTCCGCCGCGCGCAATCATAGGTGAACATCAGCACCAGATTGAACATGGCCAGGCCGAAGGCGAAGGACATGGCGATGAACAGCGGCGCCATCACCGCCGACCCATAGGCGTCCCGCGCCACCAGGAAGCCGAAGATCGAGCCGGTGCCGGTGGTGAGGATCAGGCGCCACAGGAACGCGGCGATGGCGGCGCGGCGGTAATAGGCCTTCTTGGTCCAGTCCATCATGGTCCACAGATAGGCCGCCACCACCACGAAGAAGCCGGTATAGAGGATGACGTTCCAGGCGAAGATCGAGGTGAGGTTCAAATGGGTGACCGCCACCATCAACCGGTCGGGACGCCCGAGGTCGAGAACCAGCACCGCCAGGCCGCCGGCCAGCAGGGCGATGGCCAGCAGGCCCGACAGGCGGCCGAGCGGCTGATAGGGTTCGCGCCCGAATACCGAGCCGATGGAAGCGACGTT
>JAKAFA010000292.1 GCA_021818185.1 Pseudomonadota bacterium
GTATTCGCGAGTTGCCGGATCGGCCGATGAGCGAGGCGGAAGCGGCCGCGCGTGAGGACGGCGCGGCCCTGCTGGTGCGTTATCCGCCGGTCGAGGACGTTACGCTCACGCGCGGTGACGGGTGTTTCATGTGCCGAGCCCACGGTGAGACCTGCGACGGGCTCGAGGCCGAGTGGTGGACCGAGGTCGAGTGGGACGAGTTTTTCAACAGGTGACGCAAGCGGCTGAAACTCCCGGTGCGCCACCACGGCCAAGCCCGTCTTCGGCACTTCGGGGAAGACGCCGGCACCGGGCGCCGCCGCGATGGCGCCCTTGGTCTCGGCGCTGCGGGAGCGGCCGCGTTCGCCCCGCGACTACGCCCGCGCCTGATAATACAGGTTCTGCACGTGCCGGCCCTGGGCGAAGAACACCCAGCGCTCGGCCATTAGGCCTGCATATTGGACCACCAGGGCGGCCAGGATGAAGGGCGGCTCGCCGCTGGCCCAGCCCTTGGCCAGCAGGGCGGCGGGCAGCAGGAAGGCCAGGAACAGGAACCCGGCGGTCAGCGCCTTGACCGCGTCGGGGCCGCCCGGCGCCCGGAACTCGGTAGTGTTGAACGACTGCCCAAGGAAGCCCTGGGTCAGTTGGCGGATGGGGTCATGGCGCAGGCCGATGGCCGATTTCAGGGTGGAGACCGGCACCAGACGGTGGTTGCGCCACACCTGCCAGAAGCGGGTGAACAGGCCCAGCAGGGTGAAGCCCTGGGCGCCGGCCAGCATGAAATCGGTCAGCAGGCTGCCGAACCAGGCGGCATAGGCAGCGGCGCAGGTGAAGCCCGAGGCCAGACCCAGCACGATGAAATTGACCACCGTCCAGCCCGAGGCCCATTCGCGCACGAAGCGCACACAGGCATAGATCATGCCGGTGGCGACGAACAGCAGCAGGGCGCCCCCCGCCGCCACGAAGCCCACCGCCATGGTAAGGTCGAGGGATTTCTGGTTGGAAAAGCTGACCAGCACCGGGCGGATACCGAACCAGTGGACGGCAGCATAAAGGGTGGCCGCCGCCATCACCGCCGGCAGCAGCAGCACTTCGCGCGACAGCCACGAGGTGCGCCAGCCCGCCGCCGCCCGCCAGGCCCGCTGCGGATTGGCGAGGTGGAAGAACGAGGCGAACAGCCCCAATGCCAGAAAGGCCACGGCGATCAGCGCCCCCAGGGCGTAGAAGGAATCGCCCTCCCGCGCCGGGCCGCTGCCGATGACGAAGTACCATTGGCCGGCCACAAGGGCGACCAGCAGACCCTGGCCGATGCCGATCAGGGTGGTCAGGAACAGGACCGAAAAGGCGGGGCGCATGGGATCTTTCCTACCAGCTCGACATGTCGTCGATGGACGGCGCGGTGAAGGCGGCCTTGGGCAGCTCGCCCTCGACCTTGAGCGGGTTGTCGACGCGGACCAGCTCGTCGGCATGCAGCCGGATGCGGGTCTTGCGCCGCGGCAGGTAGTGGTTGGCGGGGTTGGTGCCCCATTCCGGCATCAGCTGGAAGCCGGCATTCTCGACGATGGCCCGCGACGCCTCGGACTGGGGGTCGCGGATGTCGCCGAAGATGCGCGCCCCGGCCGGACAGGCCAGCACGCAGGCCGGCTTGCGCCGCTCGGGCGGCAGGCTGGTGTCGTAGATGCGATCGACGCACAGGGTGCATTTCTTCATCACCCCCGCCTCGGCATCGAACTCGCGCGCCCCGTAGGGGCAGGACCACGAACAGTACTTGCAGCCGATGCACTTGTCGTAATCGACCAGAACGATGCCGTCCTCCTTTCGCTTGTAGGAGGCGCCGGTGGGGCAGACCGGCACGCAGGGCGGGTCCTCGCAATGCAGGCAGCTCTTGGGGAAATGCACCGTCTCGGTCTCGGGGAAGGTGCCGCACTCGAAGGTCTGGACGCGGTTGAAGAACACCCCCGACGGGTCGGCGTCGTAGGGATTGGCATCGGGCAACGGCCCGGCCCAGCCCGAGGTGTTCCATTCCTTGCAACTGGTCACGCAGGCGTGGCAGCCGACACAGACATTGAGGTCGATGACCAGGGCGTATTGCTTCTCGGTGCTCATCGCCGCCCCCTCAGCGCTTGCCGGCGAAGAAGGCGCGCACCGCGCCGGCGAAACCGGTCTGGCCCGGCACCGGCGGCAGCGGGGCGAATTGCGGCCAGCTTTCCGCCGGCTCGTCGGGGCCGCAGGCGGTGACCCGCACCCGCACGTCGTACCACGCCGCCTGGCCGGTGACCGGATCCGAATTGGACACGGTGCGCCCCGCCATCAGGCCGGGCAGCTCCTCGGAGATCAGGTGGTTGAGCAGGAAGCCCTGGCGGGATTCGTTGGCGTCGGGGCTGAGCCCCCAGGCGCCCGCCGCCTTGCCCACCGCGTTCCAGGTCCATACCGTGCCGGGCTCTACCGCCTCGGAGAAGCGGGCCTGGGCCCGCACCTTGCCCCAGCGGCTTTCCACCCACACCCAGGCGCCGTCGGCGAAGTTGGCCGCCGCCCCCACCGAGGGATGGACGAACAGCACGTTGGCGGTGTGGATCTGGCGCAGCCAGGCGTTCTGCGAATCCCAGGAATGGTACATGGCCATCGGCCGCTGGGTGATGGCGCAGAGCGGATAGCGCGACGAATCCACCGTCGCCCATTCGAGGGGCGGGTAATAGAAGGGCAGCGGATCGAAGAACGAGCGCACCCGCTCGCGCAGGTCGGCCGGCGGCTGCTTGCCGTCCCATTTGCCTTCGGCGGCCAGCCGGAACTTTTGCAGCACCTCGGAATAGAGGTGGATGGTGATGGGATCGGTATAGCGCACCAGGCGGTGGCGCTGCGCCCAGGTCAGGTAGCCCTTGTTCCAGTTGCGCATGTACTGGTAGCTGGGCGGCAATTCATAATGGAAGTGGTTGTTGTTGCGGGCATACATCTCCCACTGGGAGGGATTGGGCTCGCCCACCATGAATTTCTCGCCCGACTTGCCGCGCCAGCCGGCCAGAAAGCCGATGCCCGAGCCCGGCTCGGTCTCGAAATTGACGATGAAATCGGGATAGTCGCGGTACTTGCGGGTGCCGTCCCGGGTGGTGAAGGCCGGCAGTTTGAGCCGGGTGCCCAGTTCGATCAGCACCTCCTGGAACGGCTTGGATTCACCCAGCGGCGGCAACACCGGCACGCGCACCGCGTCCACCGGCCCGTCGAATTCGGAGATCGGCCGGTCGAGGATGCTCATTACGTCGTGGCGTTCCAGATAGGTGGTGTCGGGCAGCACCAGATCGGCGAAGGCCACGGTTTCCGACTGGAAGGAATCGGCGACGACGATGAAGGGGATCTTGTAGTTTCCCTCGGCGTCCTTGTCGGTGAGCATCTTGCGCACCTCCACCGTGTTCATGGTGGAGTTCCACGCCATGTTGGCCATGAACAGGAACAGCGTGTCGATGGGATAGGGATCGCCGCGCCAGGCATTGGTGATGACGTTGTGCATCAGCCCGTGCACCGACAGCGGGTATTCCCACGAAAACGCCTTGTCGAGGCGCAGCGGCCGGCCCTCGGCATCCACCGCCAGTTCGTCCGGCTCCGACGGCCAGCCCAGCGGCGCTCCCTCCAACGGGTGGCCGGGGCGGATGGCGTGCGGCCCCTTGGGCGGCTTGGGGCAGGGCGGAATCGGCCGCGGGAACGGCGCCCGGTGGCGGAAGCCGCCGGGACGGTCGATGGTCCCCAGCAGGGTCATCAGCACGCCCAGGGCGCGGATGGCCTGAAAACCGTTGGAATGGGCGGCCAGGCCGCGCATGGCGTGGAAGGCCACCGGATTGCCGGTGATGCTGTCGTGCTCGTCGCCCCAGGCGTCGGTCCAGGCGATGGGTAGTTCGATTTTCTGGTCGCGGGCCGTCACCCCCATCTCGTGGGCCAAGCGGCGGATGGTGTCGGCCGGGATGCCGGTGATGCGCGACGCCCAGTCGGCGGTGTACTCCGCCACCCGCTCCTTGAGCAGTTGGAAGGCCGGCTTGACCGGCGTGCCGTCGGGCAGGGTGTAGGCCGTCCACGCTGAC
>JAKAFA010000293.1 GCA_021818185.1 Pseudomonadota bacterium
CCAACAGCACCATCCCCGCCGCCATACCGGCCAGGACGAACAGCCATATGGTCACCGGACGTCCAAGCCGCGCACAATCGCCGCCGCTTTTTATGTCACACAGCCGCATATCACTCTCTAGCAGAGCCATCGGCGCACCCGCATATCGATGTGTGAACCGCCCCTTCAGGGCGATATGTGGGGATGTGCCGGATCGTGAACCAGGGGCGTCCTCCCCTCCTTGCCGCCGGGACCCAGCATGATCCTTGAGATGACCGCGCCTGCCCTCGCCCACGATCTCCGGTTCGCCGACCTCTACCGCCGCGACGGGTTGGAGCGGGTGGATGCGGCCTTCCTGGCCGTCCTTCGCGCCGCCGATCCGCTTCTGGCCGACCGGCTGGAGGCCGCCCGCCGGGCGCCGGATTCCCTGCCGGCCCGGGACGAGGCGGCGTTGCTGGTCGCCCTGGCCCCTCCTCTCGACGATTTCCTGGCCGGCCTGTTCGGCATCCGCGCGCCGCTGGCCGAATTGCGGGCCCGGGCCGAGTCGCTGGCGCCGCTGTTCGCCGCCAAGCGGCTGTTCGTGCAGCGCCGCGCCGCGAAGGAGGTTTCACCCGCCGAGGCGGCAAGCCTGGACGGGCCGGTGCTGGCGGCCGAACTGGCGGCCCGGCTCGGCGGTCCCCTCGACGAATTGAGCTTCGCCCGCGCCGTGCTGTCCTGGCTCGACGACGAGGCGGCGAACGGCGAAGCCCTGCGCCTGGCGGCGCGCTGGGCGGCATGGAAGCTGGCCGAAGCCCAGGACACCCCCCACGGCGACAGCATTCTGCTCCGCTTGCCGGCCCGGCGCGACCCCCTGGCCCGCGTGCCGGCCGAGCCGCGGGAGCTGGCCGGCGGCGTCGCCGCCCTGGCCTATCCCGAGGCCCGCCAGCGGCGGCGCGACGGGTTCGGACTGACCGATCCCGGCTGCGACCAGGGCGGCGCCCTGGATCAGATCAATTACTGCATCCTCTGCCACCACCAGGGCAAGGACAGCTGCTCCAAGGGCCTGCCCGACCGCAAAGGGGACGGACTGGCCCGCAATGCGGTGGGCGTGCTCCAGCAAGGCTGCCCGCTGGAAGAGCGCATCTCCGAGATGCACGAGGTCAAGGGTGCCGGCTGGGCCCTGGCCGCCCTGGCGGTGGCGGTGGTGGACAATCCCATGGTCGCCGGCACCGGCCACCGCATCTGCAACGACTGCATGGCCGCCTGCATCTACCAGGGCCAGAACCGCGACCCGGTGGACATTCCCCAGGTGGAAACCCGCGTATTGAAGGACGTCCTCGACCTGCCGTGGGGATTCGAGATCTATTCGTTGCTCACCCGCTGGAACCCGCTGAACCTGCGCCGGCCCCTGCCCCGTCCGTCCAGCGGCCGCAAGGTGCTGGTGGTCGGGACCGGCCCGGCCGGCTTCACCCTGGCCCACCACCTGATCCAGGACGGCCATGCGGTGGCGGCGATCGACGGCCTGAAGATCGAGCCCCTGCCGCCCGACCTGTCGGGAATCGGCCCCCAGGGCGAACGGATGCCGTTCCGTCCGGTGCGCGACGTGCGCGACCTGCGGGAGGACCTGGGCGAGCGGGTGATGGCCGGCTTCGGCGGTGTGGCGGAATACGGCATCACCGTCCGCTGGGACAAGAATTTCCTGAAGCTGATCCGCCTGCTGCTGGAGCGCCGGAGCGAGTTCGTCCTGATGGGCGGCGTGCGGTTCGGCGGCACCCTGACCGTCGAAACCGCCCTGGCCCTGGGCTTCGACCATATCGCCCTGGCCACCGGGGCCGGCCGGCCGACGGTACTGGACCTGCCCAACGGCCTGGCCCCCGGCGTGCGCCAAGCCTCGGACTTCCTGATGGCCCTGCAACTGACCGGTGCCGCGCGCGCCGATACGGTCGCCAACCTGCAAATGCGGCTGCCGGTGGTGGTGATCGGCGGCGGGCTGACCGCCGTCGACACCTGCACCGAGGCCCTGGCCTATTATCCGGTGCAGGTGGAGAAATTCCTGGCCCGCTACCGCATCCTGGCGGCCGAACAAGGCGAAGAGGCGGTGCGGGCGGGGTGGAGCCCGGCCGAACGCGAAACCGCCGACGAGTTCCTGGCCCATGGCCGTGCCGTCGAGGCCGAGCGCCAGGCCGCCGCGGCGGAGGGGCGCCCCGCCCGCCTGCGCGAACTGGTCGATGCCTGGGGAGGCGCCACCATCGCCTATCGCCGCGCGCTGACCGAAAGCCCCGCCTATCGCAACCACGAGGAGGTCGCCAAGGCGCTGGAGGAAGGCATCCGCTTTGCCGAACGCCTGACGCCGGTGGCGATCGAGGTGGATGGCTTCGGCGCGGCGGCCGGCCTGACGGCGCGTGACGCCGCCGGCACGCTGCACCGATTGCCGGCCCGTACCATCCTGGTGGCGGCAGGCACGGTCCCCAACACCACCCTGGCCCGCGAGCGGGACGGCATCGCCCTGGACGGCAAGTTCTTCCAGGCGGTGGATGGGGACGGCCGCCCGATCTCCCCCGAACGCCGGGCCAAGCCGGCGGCGGCGCAGGTCCTGATGCGGGCGGACGGACACGAGGGGCGGCTCAGCTTTTTCGGCGACCTGCATCCCTCCTATGCCGGCAACGTGGTATCGGCCATGGCCTCGGCCAAACAGGGCCATCCGGTGGTCACCCGCGCCCTGATGGCCCGCCCGACCTCGCCGGTGGCGGCCGAGGACCTGTTCCGCCGGCTGGCCGAGGGCCTGCGGCCGCGGGTCCATGCGGTCCATCGCCTGACCTCCACCATCGTCGAGGTGGTGGTACGGGCGCCGATGGCGGCGCGGGCCTTCCGCCCCGGCCAGTTCTTCCGCCTCCAGAACTTCGAAACCCTGGCCCGGCGGGTGGACGGCACCACCTTGGCCATGGAGGGGCTGGCGCTGACCGGCGCCTGGACCGATCCGGCGGCCGGGCTGGTCGGACTGATCGTGCTGGAGATGGGCGGCTCATCGGATCTGGTCGCCACCCTGCGGCCCGGTGAGCCGGTGGTGCTGATGGGGCCGACCGGCACCCCTACCGCGATCGTTCCCGGCGAGACCGTCCTGCTGGCCGGCGGCGGGCTGGGCAATGCCGTGCTGTTTTCCATCGGCCGGGCCATGCGCGATGCCGGCGGGACGGTGCTGTACTTCGCCGGCTACCGCGAAGCGCGCGACCGCTTCCATGTGGCGGACATCGAGGAAGCCGCCGACCTGGTGGTGTGGTGCGTCGACCATGGCCCCGCCGTGGCACCGGGACGGCCGCAGGATCGCGCCTTCGTCGGCAACATCGTCGAGGCCATGCAGGCCTATGCCGAGGGCCGCCTGGGACCGGCGCCGATCCCGCTGGCCGAGGTGGACCGGGTGGTGGCCATCGGCTCCGACCGCATGATGGCCGCGGTGGCGCGCGCCCGCCATGGCGGCCTGTCCGGCCATCTCAAGCCCGGCCACATCGCCATCGGGTCCATCAATTCGCCGATGCAATGCATGATGAAGGAGATCTGCGCCCAGTGCCTGCAACGCCACCGCGACCCGGTGACCGGCGCCGAACGGGTGGTCTTCACCTGCGCCGATCAGGACCAGCCCTTGGATGCGGTGGATTTCGCCTGCCTGTCCGACCGCCTGTCCCAGAACGCCGCGGCGGAAAAGCTGACCCGCCTGTGGGTGCGGCGTTGCCTGGCCGGAACCGGCGCCGTCTGAGCGGCGGGGGTCAGGCCAGGAACCGGGCTACCGTCTGGAGGAAGTTGGCGACCGAGATGGGCTTGGCGATATAGCCCTCGCACCCGCCTTCGCGGATCTTTTCCTCGTCGCCCTTCATGGCGAAAGCGGTCACCGCAATCACCGGGATCGCCTTCAGCTCGGGATCGTCCTTCAACATCCGGGTGATCTCCAGGCCGGAAATCTCCGGCAGCTGGATATCCATCAGGATAGGCTCTGTTCGCTAATCGCATTGATGCTCAAGCTCCCATCGCGGCGCCGAGGCAGTAGCGCGGGGTTGGGTCGGCATGCAGGGCGATGAGATGGAAC
>JAKAFA010000294.1 GCA_021818185.1 Pseudomonadota bacterium
CCGTGGGTGATCGACGGGATCTTGCCCACCTTCCTGGGGGCCAGCGGCGTGCGGCCCGGCCAGGTGCTGACCAGCCTGGCGTCCTTCGCGGTGTTCTACAGCGCCCTGCTGGTGGTCGAGGTGCTGCTGATGGTCAAGTATGTGCGGCGTGGCCCCGCCCAGGCCGGCGAGCCCTTCGCCGGGCACGCCCGGCGGGCCGGCGCCGAATCCCTGCTGCCGGAGGATTGACCGTGCCGGTACCGCTCGATTACGAAACCCTGCGCCTCGCCTGGTGGCTGTTGCTGGGTCTGGTGCTGATCGGCTTCGCGGTGATGGACGGATTCGACCTGGGCGTGGCCATCCTGCTGCCGGTGGTGGCCCGCGGCGACGTCGAACGCCGGGTGGTCATCAACAGCATCGGCCCGGTCTGGGACGGCAATCAGGTCTGGCTGATCCTGGGGGGTGGGGCGGCCTTCGCCGCCTGGCCGCCGCTCTACGCCATCGCCTTCTCGGTGTTCTACATTCCGCTGCTCCTGGTGCTGGCGGCCCTCATCCTGCGGCCGGTCGGCTTCGACTTCCGCAACAAGGTGGCCGACCGCCGCTGGCGGGCGACCTGGGATGGGCTGCTGTTCCTGGGCGGGCTGGTGCCGAGCCTGGTGTTCGGGGTGGCGTTCGGCAACCTGCTGCTGGGCGTGCCGTTCGCTCTCACCGACGAATTGCGGGTGGTCTATACCGGCGGCGTGCTGCTGGATTTCCTGACGCCCTTCGCCGTGCTCACCGGCCTGGTCAGCCTGGCGATGATCACCCTGCACGGCGCCACCTACCTGGCCCTGCGCACCGAAGGCGCCATTGAGCGGCGGGCGGCGTCGGCCGCCCTGGCGTCGGCCGGCGCCCTGGTCCTGCTGCTGACCCTTGCCGGCTGGCTGGTGGCGACCCGCATCGAGGGGCAGGCGGTGGTCGGCGCCCTGGCCCATGACCTGCCGTCGAATCCTTTGCTCAAACAAGTGGCCCGCCGTCCCGGGGGGTGGCTGGCCAATTACGGCGCCCATCCGTGGACAATGGCCGCCCCCGCCCTGGCCTATGCCGGGGCGTTCGGCGCCGTGATCCTGACCTTTCTCCGCCGCCGCGGGCTGGCCTTCCTGGCCAGCGCGGGGGCGGTATTCGGGGTGGTTTCCACCGCCGGGCTGGCCCTGTTCCCGTTCCTCATGCCGTCCCGCAGCAACCCGTCGCAGGGACTGACGGTGTGGGATGCCTCATCCAGCCGGTTGACCCTGTTCATCATGTTGCTGGCCACGGTGGTGGTGTTGCCCATCGTCGCCAGCTACACGGTGTTCGTCTACCGGGTGCTGCGTGGCAAGATCACCGTCCGCCACGTCGAGGAACACGGCGAGCACCTTTACTGAAAGGCACCGCCATGTGGTATTTCGCCTGGGCGCTGGGGGTGACGCTGGCCTGTACGGCCGGGATCCTCAACGGCATCTGGCTGGAAAGCCATCTCATCGAAACCGGGGACGAGCCGGATTGAGCCGGATTGAGCCGGCCGCACTTCAGCCCTCGGCCTCGCCTCCGGCGCGGACGATGTTGTCCTGATGGGATTGCGCCATCTCCGCCAGTTGCGCATGGAGGCGGTCGTCACGGATGCGCGGCATCATCTCGCGCAGCTTCCGCACCACCC
This sequence comes from Pseudomonadota bacterium, assembly GCA_021818185.1. Lineage (GTDB taxonomy): Bacteria > Pseudomonadota > Alphaproteobacteria > Rhodospirillales > Magnetospirillaceae > JAKAFA01. The sequence continues at coordinate 1,655 of JAKAFA010000294.1, forward strand.
ATCCCTGGCCGCGGCTGATGAAGGCGATCCGTTCGCCAAGGTCGGCGATGGCCATCGTCTTGTCGTGGAAGGCGCCGGTCCGGGTCGAAGGCGCGCCGTCCAGCGCCTTGATGGCGCCCGACAGCATGGCGCACCAGCGGGCCTCGTCGCGGTGGATGTCCCGCATCAGGGCGGCCGCCTCGGCGTCGCCGGCCGCCTCGGCGGTGGCCAGGGTGACGCGGGCCCCGGCCCGCTCGGCCTCCAACAACAGGTTGAGGAAGGCCAGGATCTCCTCCCGGCTGGCGTAGCCCATGAACGTATCGTCCACCAGATGCATGGAGCAGGCGGGCGAGGATACTTCAATGTCGTCAGCGGGGCTGGTCATCGCTCTTCTCCTCGCGGAGCTTTTCCCCGCGGTTGGGGACGGCCTTGGGCGGGCGGTTCTTGCTGGGCTCGGAGAAGCGGAACCGGCCGGCCAGCACGCAGCCCTTCATCCCCGGGTCGCAGGGACGGCCGGCTACGCGGGTGCAGAGTCCACGCTGTTCGTGGGGGCAGCCCCATCCGCTCATCGCTTCCTCCTATCCTTCGTGCCACGCGCTCCATCCTCGGCTGAGAGCTTGGGCGCGGTCGTTGAGGTTGGTCAAGCCCGCCCGGTGCCGCGGCCGGCGAATAGCGGCGACAGGCCGGCCGCCGCCAGGGCGCAGCACAGGAAGATGATCAGGCCCATGGCGAGAGGGGTGCCGTCGTTGAGCAGGCTGACCCCCAGGCTGGACACCGCGCCCAGGCCGAACATCGCCGAGGTCAGGGCCGCCGCCGCCGCCCCGGCGTTGTCGGGATAGAGGGCGATGATGCGGGCGGTCATGTTGGAGGCCTGCAACACCGAGACCCCGACCACCAGCAGCAGCGGCAGGACGATGGCGATTAGCCCGCCCTGGCCGCTCAGCCCCGCCGCCAGCAGGGCGGTGCCGCCGGCCAGCCCGACCGCCGCCGCCCAGCGCGACAGGGTCATCAGCGAATGGCGCGCCAGCAGGCGGCTGTTCAGGTAGGTGCCGATCATCTGCGAGACGATGTTGAGGCCGAACAACACCCCGTATAGTTGCGGCGATACGCCGAAATGCTCGATGTAGACAAAGGGGGTGCCGGCGATATAGGCGAACATCGCGGCGAAGGTGCCGCCGGCGCACAGCACGCAGCCCCAGGCGGCGCGGTCGCGCAGCAACTGGGCGTAGACCGCCACCGCCGCCCACAGCTTCAGCCCGGCCCGGTGTTCCGCCGGGTGGCTTTCCGGGATCCTGACCCAGGCCAGAGCCAGGGCGACGAACCCATAGGCGGCCAACACCAGGAAGATGCCCCGCCAGCCGGCGGCGGCCAGCACCTGGCCGCCGACCAGGGGGGCGAGCATCGGGGTGATGGCGGTGACCAGCGCCACCAGCGACAGCACCCGCGCGCATTCGGCGCGGGGAAAGATGTCGCGGACGATGGCCCGCGACATCACCGCGGCGCCGCCGCCGCCCGCGGCTTGCAGGAAGCGCAGGCCGATCAGCGTGCCGGCATCGGCCGCCGCGGCGCAGGCCAGCGAGGCGGCGATGAACACCGCGATGCCCGACAGCATCACCCCCCGGCGGCCGAAGGAATCCGAGATCGGGCCATAGGCCAGCATGCCGACGCAGCTTCCCAGCAGAAAGATGCTGACCGTCCACTGCATCTGGCTGTCGCCGGTGCCGAGATCGCGGCCGATGGTCGGCAGGGCGGGCAGGTACATGTCGATGGCCATCGGGGTGAACACGGCCAGCGAGGCAAGCAGCGCCACTCCCCAGCGGGAATGGGCCAGCGGATGGCAGGACTCGGCGGGCAAAGCGAGAGGCTCCGAAAATATCGATATTTCCGCCCAGCATGCCGCGTTCGGCGCGGCTTGTCACCGCGTTTCGCGCCTCAGGCGAACAGGTAGGGGACGAAGCTGCGGTTGTTCTCGTCGACGGTGATGTGGCTGCCGATGGGCGGGAAGGCCCGCTGCTGGCAGTCGCTGCGCTCGCAGACGCGGCAATTGACGCCGATGGGCACCGCGGCCTGTTCACTGGCCAGGTCCAGCCCGGCGGAATAGATCAGGTCGGCGGCATAGGTGGTCTCGCAGCCCAGGCCCACGGCGAAGTGGCGGGTGGGGCGCAGATAGGCGCCGCCCTGCTTGGTGACGGTGCGGGCCAGGCAGATATACGAGGTGCCGTCCGGCATGCGGGCCAACTGGACCAGGATCTTGCCCGGCTGGGCGAAGGCCTCGTGCACGTTCCACAGCGGGCAGGCGCCGCCGAAGCGGGTGAAGTGGAAGCGCGTCGCGCTGTGGCGCTTGGTGATGTTGCCGGCCATGTCG
>JAKAFA010000056.1 GCA_021818185.1 Pseudomonadota bacterium
AGATCCGATGTCAGCGGTCGCATGGTCCCAACCCTCAGCGCGGTGCCGGCTGTCCCGACATACAGGTATTACCGTGAGCGAAGTTTTCCAGCCGGTAAAGCGTGTCGCCCCTTGCCAGGGCCGGCCGATGGGACGAAAGTCGCGCCCACCCCTCCGCCAGCCAGGAGTTGCCTTCCATGCCGATCCGTGCCGTTCCCCTGCTGCTGCTGGCCGCGCTGCTGGCCGGCTGCGGCACCATCAGCGAGCGCAGCCCCAAGCGCGCGGACGTCCTGTGCTCGGGTCCGTTCGAGGACATGGCGACCTGCCATTCCGCCGCCGCGCGCTATTGCGGCGACAAGACGGTGGACGTGCTGCACGATTACAGCCTGGACAAACCGCCGCAGCGTCGGCTGCTGTTCACCTGCCGGTAGGAGGGCGCCATGCGACTGTACGGGTTCTGGCGCAGTTCCGCTGCCTACCGGGTGCGGATCGCCCTGGCGCTGAAGGGGCTGGAGTGGGAGCCGGTCGCTGTCGACCTGCCGGCCGACGGCCAACGGCAGCCTGATTTCCTGGCGCTCAACCCCCAGGCCCTGGTTCCGGCGCTGGAGGATGGTGGCGCCGTTCTGGCCCAGTCGCTGGCCATCCTGGAATACCTCGAGGAAACCTATCCGCAGCCGCCGCTGCTGCCGCCAGGCGCGGTGGCTCGCGCCGAAATCCGCCGCCTGGCGGCGATGGTGGCCTGCGACATTCATCCCCTGGGCAATCTGCGGGTGCTGCGCTACCTGCGCGGCCGCCTGGGGGCGGACGACGCAGCGGTAACCGCCTGGATCCACCAGTGGATCGGCGAGGGCTTCCGGGCGATGGAAGCCCTGCTGGCCGGCCGGGCCGGGCGTTTCTGCCACGGCGACGCGCCGACCCTGGCCGATGTCTGCCTGGTGCCGCAGGTGTATAACGCCCGGCGCTTCGGCCTGGACCTGACGCCCTATCCGACCCTGGTCCGCATCGACGCCGCCTGTGCCGCGCTGCCGGCCTTCGCCGCCGCGGCGCCCGAGGCCCAGCCCGACCGCCCGGCTTGAGCGGCCCCGACTCTAGGGTCCGGCCGCCGTTACCCGATGGACGATCGCTCCGAAGGGCGAGGCGCCGCCGGGACCTTCGACCTCCAGCCGCACACGGTCGCCGGGGCGCAGGAAGGGCGTAGACGCCGCGCCCGCGGCCAGGATTTCGCAGACGCGCCGTTCCAGCAGGCAGGCGAAGCCCGCCGCCGGGTCGCGGTTCGACACGGTACCGGCGGCGATCACCGTGCCGGCCGGCAACGGCCGGGTGCGGGCGGCGTGGGCGATCAGGGCGGGGAAGTCGAACTGCATGTCGTGGCCGGCATTGGGCCGGCCCAGTTCCGCGCCGTTGACGGTGCAGACCAGCGGCAGGCTCAACTTGGTCCCGTCCCAGGCGGCGCCGGCCTCGTCGGGGGTGATGGCCAGCGGCCCCAGGCTGCTGGGCGGCTTGCCGTGGACGAAGCCGAAGCCCTTGGCCAGTTCGTCGGGGATCAGGCCGCGCAGGCTGAAATCGTTGACCAGCACCAGCAGGCGGATGGCGCGGGCGGCGGCGGCGCGGTCGGCGCCGGCCGGCACCGGGCCGGTCACCACCCCGATTTCACCCTCGATATCCAGGCCCCAGGCCGGATCGGCCAGAGGGATGTCGGTCCCGGGCGGCAGGAACGGCGCGGCGCAGCCCTGGTACATCAGCGGATCGGTCAGCAATTGGGCGGGCAGGGCGGCGCCACGGGACTGGCGCACCCGCTCGACATGGGACAGATAGGCGCTGCCGTCCAGGAATCCCCAGGCGCGGGGCAGCGGCGCCAGGGCGCCGGCCGGGTCGAAGGGGGCTGCCGTTTCCGGCTCGTTTTCCAGGCGTCGGGCGGCCTCGGCCAGGCGGGGCAGGGCGCTCTCCCACTCCTCCAGGGCGGCCAGCAGGGTGGCGGGGCCGCCGGCCACCGGCCGACACCGGCGCCGCGTGCGGTCCACCACCACCAGGGTGCCGTCGGGGCCGCCGCCGGGCAGAGTGGCCAGCCTCATGGCGCCTCGCGCCAGCTGTCGGCGTAATCGGGGCGTTCCACCCCGGCGGCGGCGGCCCCGACGGTCAGGGGATCGCGGGTATCGACCATCACCGCCACCTCGTCGGTGGCTCGCCGGGTGCCCGTCTCGGCGGTCCGCCGCGCCTTGGGCTGCGGCCCGTGGGGGAAGCCGGCCGGGTGCAGGGTCAGCATGCCGGGGCCGATGCCGTCACGCGACAGGAAATTCCCTTGATGATAGAAAAGCACCTCGTCGTAATCCAGATTGGAATGGTAGAAGGGCAGCTTGAGCGCGCCGGGATCGCTTTCCACCGGACGAGGGACGAAGGTGCAGACCACCGCCCGTTCGGTGGTGAAGGTGGCATGGACCGAGGGCGGCAGATGCATCCGGTGGCTGCCCACCGGCCGGATGTCGCGCCAGTTGAGCCGCACGGGAGCCAGATCGCCGTGCCACCCAACCGCATCCAGCGGGTTGAAGGGATAATCCACCGCCGAGATCGCCGCCCCGCGCCGGATGCGGACCTGCCATGGCGTTTCGCCCTGCTGGGCGCGGAAGGCCTCGTCCAACTCCGGTACGTCGAGCACCGCCGGGTCGAAGGGGGCGTGCCGGCCGAGCGGCCCCGGGTCAGGTAGGCCGAAATGGCCGCCAGTCGCCTCGATCATCAGCAGGGTCATCGGCGCCGCCGGTTCCAGCCGCCACATCGTGCCGCGCGGCAGCAGCAGGTAATCGCCGTGGCTGAGGTCGATATGGCCGAAATCGCAGAACAGCGCACCCTCTCCCCGATGGACGAACAGCAGTTCGTCGCCGTCGGCATTGCGGGCCAGATGGTCCATGGCGGCGGTGCAATGCCATAGGCGCAGCGCGACATGCGGCCCCGACAGCAGTGGCGGCGCGGCCAGCGGCGAGGGGGCGGCGGCTTCCAGCCGCGCCAGATCGAAGGCCCGTGGTCGCAACGGGCCGTGCCAGCCGGTCCAGGCGGTGGGCGGATGGGCGTGGATCATCTGGGTGGAGGGGCCGAAGAAGCCCTCGGCCCCCAGCTCGCGCTCGAAGCCGCCCGGCGGCAGGTCGGCATGGGCCTGGCGGGAATGGCGGCCGGCGGCGCGGGGGAAGGGGATGGGGCGGGTCATTTCACCGGATCCTCCGGGGCCAGAACGCCGCGGCGGATCTGGTCGCGCTCCACCGCCTCGAACAGCGCCTGGAAGTTGCCTTCGCCGAAGCCGGCATTGCCCTTGCGCTGGATGAACTCGAAGAAGATCGGCCCGACCAGGGTTTCGGAAAAGATCTGCAACAGCAGGCCACCGCCCTGGGCCGGCCCGCCGTCGATCAGGATGCGGTTGCGCCTGAGCCGCTCCAGGTCTTCACCGTGGCCGGGCAGGCGGTCCGCCACTCCCTCGTAATAGGTGTCGGGCGTGTCGAGCAGCGGCACGCCGGCCCGGCGCAGCGCCTCCACCGTGCGGTGGAGGTCGGTACAGGCGAAGGCGACGTGCTGGACGCCCTCGCCGCGGTACAGGCGGAGGAATTCCTCGATCTGCGACCGGTCGTCGGCGGATTCGTTGATGGGGATACGCACCAGGCCGTCGGGGCTGGCCATGGCGCGGCTGCGCAGGCCGGTATGGCGTCCCACAATGGCGAAGGAGCGGATTTCGCCGAGGCCGAAGACGCGGGCATAGAATTCCGCCCAGGCCTCCATCCGGCCGCGCCGGACATTGTGGGTCAGGTGGTCGACCACCTCCAGCCCGGCGCCCGCCCCCGAGGCGGCCACCGGCCGCATCTCGCCCTCCAGCGCCGCCATGCCGGCCGGGTCGGCCAGGTAGAGGGCGGCACCGCCGATCCCCTCCAGGGCCGGCAGGGGCAGGTCGGGACGGCGTGGCGGCGGCGTGGCGCCCAGCAGAGCGGCCTGGCGCAGGGCATCGCCGGCATCGGCGACCTGGAGCGCGAAGCCGCAAATCCCGGGACCGTGGCGCTCGGCGAAGGCGGCGGCGAAGCCGCCCGGCTGGGTGTTGAGCGCCAGGGTGACGGCGCCTTGACGCCACAATTCCAGGCGGCGTCCCGGATGACGGGCGACGGGGGCGAAGCCCAGCCGGCCGAACAGGCCGGCCAGGGGCGCCGGGTCCGGGGCGGCGAATTCGATCAGGCCGAAGCCGAGGGCGGCCAGGGTCATGGCGAGTCTCCGTCGAGAGCGATTGGCCGGGTCCCGGCCAGGGGGATCGGCCGGTCCTCGGGCAGGGCCGCGCCGGGGGAGAGGACCGGCAGGCGGGCGACCTCGGCCAGCAGGGCATCAAGGTCGCGGTCGAGGGCGGCAAACAGCGCGCGGTAATCGTCGATGACGAAATAGATCTCCTGGAAGGCGTCGATGCGGTAGCGGGTGCGCATGATCCGCGCCGGGGCGAAGGCCATGCGCCGCGGCCGCGGGTCTTCCAGGCAATAGGTCACCTCGCCGCGCGACGAGACGATCCCCGAGCCGTAGATGCGCAGGCCGGCCGGGGTGCGGATCAGGCCGAATTCCACCGTGTACCAGTACAGCCGGGCCAGTTCCGCCAGCCGCCCCCGGCCCTGCGCCGCCAGACCCTGGCGGCCGTAGAGGGCCATGAAATCGGCGAAGGCGGGATGGGCGAGCAACGGCACATGGCCGAATACGTCATGGAAAACGTCGGGCTCCTGCACATAGTCCAGGCATCCGGCCGGGCGGATGAAGCGGGTGGCGGGAAAGCGGCGTGCCGCCAGATGGGCGAAGAACACCTCATCGGGGACCAGGCCGGGCACCGCCACCACCCGCCAGCCGGTGCGGCGCATCAGGGCGTCCGACAGGTGGCGGAAATCGGGGATGCCGCCGGCCGCCATGCCCAGCACCTCCAACCCGTCGAGGACGGCGGAATCGGCCCGGCCGGGCAATTGCGCCACCTGGCGTTCGAACAGCAGGCGCCAGCGCGCATGCTCGGCGTCGGCATAGGACTCCCAGTCCTGGCCAATGGTGAAATCCTCGCGCGGCTGCTCGCGGGCGCTGCCCAGCATGATGTCCTCGCGCTGCGGTTACCCTTGTGGAGATGGGCACCTGGCCGAGGGGAATCAAACCGGACCGAAGGCCGGCGGCGCTAAGCGGCGCGGCCTGGAGCTGCGGCCCCAGGCGGGGGATCAACCGGCGACGTAGCCGTAAACGCAGAGGCCGACATAGGCCAGGGAAACGGCCAGGATCAACAGCGGGTAGAGACGGTCGGTACGCATGGCGAACTTCTAGGACAATAATACCGATCTTGCCACGGCCATGCGTCGGAAGTATGTCAGCCGATGTATCGGCGGGGCGTGGCGCGTAACGGATCGTAAGTCGCCGGCGCACCGCTTCTTTCCAGCCGTCCTCGCCGTTTGGCGCCGCCGCTTCCCCTTCTCAGCCCTCGCGGTCCGTTCGGGTCTGGACTAGCCTTCGGCAAGACGCGCGGGGGAACGGCCGAAGGGGCGCGAGGGCCAATCCTGGAAGAGGGTAGGCGGGAATGGAGGGCGTCCGTGCAGTTCAGCGTCCAGACCCTCTATGACTGGCCGCGCCTGCACTATTTCCGCCGCGCCGTGGCCGCCCTGACCGGCTGTTATTACTGGAACGACGTCAAGGAGGCCATTGCCGCCTCGCCGTTGCGGCGGGTGGCCGGCTGGCTCGGCCGCGACGGCATCCCCAGCCAATGCCGGGCCAGCAACATCCTGTTCATCCATGTTCCCCGCTGCGCCGGCATGTCCATCTCGGCCCGCCTCTATGGCGGCATCCGCGATCACCATGCCGCCTCGTACTTCCGCAACGTCGATCCCGCCTTCTTCGCCGAGGCCTTCACCTTCGCCGTGGTGCGCGACCCGATCCTGCGGGCGATTTCCGCCTTCAAGTTCGTGCTGAACAAGGGGGCGGCCGACATGGAACTGGATTGGGGATGGCAGCGGCTGACGGCGCATATCCACACCCTCGACCAATACCTGGATTTCCTTGAGGAGAACCGGGACCGGCTTGATCGGTTGGACTATGTCATGCGGCCGCAGGCCGCCTTCCTCTGCGACGCCGACGGCCGGCCGCTGGTGGATCGCCTGTTCCGGCTGGAACGGGATATGGAGGGCCTGAACGCCATGTTGCGGCGCTGGGGCCTGCCGGAGGTGCCCCATATCAACGCCACCCCCCGGCGGACCGTCGCCATCGATGCCGGCCAGATCCGCCGCCTCAGGCGGCTCTATGACGCCGACACCCGGCTATACGAGGCCGCCGGACCGCAAACGGCGGCGGATTCGCCCGCCGGCCGCGACCGCGGCGAACGGACGGGTTGAGGCGGCGGCAGGTGGGAGCTGGAATGCCACGATTACCTTATCCCATTTCTTCCGTACTGATTCAAAATTATTTTCTCATGACCCAATATGTCAACGCAGGCCGTCATGGTCCAGCCGGACGATTTCTAACCGCCTTGCTTTATATCTCAAATACCGTTCGGCTGGGTCCTTCAATCGCCCCGCTTCAGGCGGTAGCCGACGCCGGGATCGGTGACGATCAGGGCGGGGCGTGAGGGATCGGCCTCCAGCTTCTGGCGCAACTGGTTCACATAGACGCGAAGATAGGCGGTGTCCCCGGTATGGGCCGGGCCCCAGACCTCCCGCAGGATCTGGCTATGGGTCAGGACATGGTCCGGATGGCGGGCCAGGAAGGCCAGCAGGTCCCATTCCTTGCGCGACAGGCGCAATTCCTCGCCGTTGCGGGTCACCACGCGCCGCGCCCGGTCCAGGCGGATGGATCCGAACTCGATCACCTCGTCGGCCTCCTTGGCCGTCCGCGGGCGCAGGGCGACGCGGATGCGGGCCACCAGTTCGGCGACCCCGAAGGGCTTGACCACGTAATCGTTGGCGCCGCGGTCCAAGGCCTCGACCTTGTCCAGTTCCTGGGCGCGCACCGACAGCACGATGATCGGCACGTCCAGGGTTTCGCGCAGCGCGCTGATCACCTCCTGGCCGTCCATGTCGGGCAGGCCCAGGTCCAGGATCACCAGGTCGGGCGGGCTGCCGCGGGCGATGGCGATGCCCTGGGCGGCGTTCTCGGCGTCGGTCACCTCGTAGCCGTTGGCCCCCAGCGAGATGCGCAGGAACTTGCGGATCTGCGGCTCGTCGTCCACCACCAGGATGCGTTTCATCGCGGCTCTCCGGCGGGGTCGGGTTCGGCCAGGTTGGGGGCGGCCAAATTGGGTTCCGGGGGCAGCGGCAGGTGGATCAGGATGCAGGTGCCGGCGCCGTGCAGGCCGGATTCGGCGCGGATGGTGCCGCCATGGGCCTCGACGATGCCGCGGCAGATGGCCAAGCCGAGGCCGGTCCCCGCCGCCTGGCTGTCGGTCTGGCTGACCCGGTAGAACATGTCGAAGACCTTTTCCCGGTCCTCCGGCGGGATGCCGGGGCCCTGGTCGGCGACCTCGATGGCGATATGGGCGGCGGTGCGGATGGCCCACACCTTCACCGCGGTGCCGGGCGGCGCGTATTTGCAGGCATTGTCCAGCAGGTTGAACAGCACCTGTTCCATCAGCACGGCGTCCACGCAGAGCAGCGGCATGTCGGCGGCGATGTCGACGCGGATGGTGTGGTGGCGGGCCAACCGCTGGGCGCGGGTCACCGCAGCGCCGATGATGTCATGCAGGTCGGCCCAGTCCACCCGGGGTTTCAGCGCCCCGGCGTCCAGGCGGGTCATGTCCAAAAGGTTCTGGACGAAGCGGTTGAGGCGTTCGGCCTCGTCCTGGATGGTCTGGGCCAGGTCGCGGCGGTCGGTGGCGCTCAGCTTGTCGTCGAAGCTGATCAGGCTGGAGGCGGCGCCCATGATCGAAACCAGCGGGGTGCGCAGGTCGTGGGACAGCGAGGACAGCAGGGCCGAGCGCAGGCGTTCCCGTTCGGTGGCGACGCGGGCCGCCTCGATATCGGCCACCAGGGTGGTGCGCTCGATGGCCACCGCCGCCTGGTCGGCCAGGGTTTCCAGCAGGCGCATTTGGGCCGGGCTGGGCAAATCGGCGTCCTCGGTCATCTGCACGCCCAGCACGCCGACCGCGCTGCGGCCGGTCTTCAGCGGCAGGAACAGCCACAGCGAGGCCGGCAGGGTGGCCGAACCCCGCCCCGCCGGCTTGCCGTGGGCCCAGGCCCATTCGGCCGCCGCCAGGGATTTGTCGTCCAACTGATCCTCGGGGGGGTAGCCGGCGGCGATGCCCAGGCCATGCTCGGCCGGCAGCAGCACCAGCGACTTGCCCTTGATGGTCACCGAGACATGGTGCACCACCGCCCACAGCACGTCGTCGAGGGTGGCGGCGGCCGAGATCTTGCGGCCGAACTCGTACAGGTTGGCGGTGCGCCGGGCGCTCTCGCGCTGGGCCACCATCTGGGCCCGCAGGCGGGCGGTCAGGTTGGACACCACCACCGCGGCGATCAGGAAGAAGACGATGGTCAGGACGTTCTGGCTGTCGGTGATCGCGAAGCTCCACCGCGGCTCGGTGAAGAAGAAATTGAAGGCCAGGAAGCTCAGGACCGAGGTCAGAATGGCCGGCCGCAGGCCGGCGACCATGGCGACCACCAGCACCGCCATCAGGTAGCCGACCGAGATGTTGGCGGTGGGCAGCCACCGGTCGATCAGGAATCCCAGGCCGGTGGCGGCGCCGGTGGCCGCCAGGGCGAAGGCATAGCCGCGCCAGTCGGGCCGGGCCGCCGGCGCTCGGCGGGGGCGCGGCGGCGCGGTGGCGGCCTCGTCGCTGCCGCCGGCCACGAAGACGTTGAAATCGCCGCTGCGGGCGACCAGACGGTCGGTCACCGACGGACCCAGGCGCCAGCGGCGCGGCCGCGAGCGGCCGACCACGATCTGGGTGGCGTTGCGTTCGCGGGCGAAGTCGAGGATGGTGGCCACCACGTCGTCGCCCTGGAGCACCGCGGTCTCGCCGCCCAATTGCTGCGCCAGGCGCATGGCCTGGGCGATGCGGTCCTTTTCCTGGTCGGTCAGGGTGAAACTGCGCGAGGTTTCCACCGTCACGGCGATCCACGCCGCCCCCCGCCGCTCGGCCGCCCGCTTGGTTACCCGCACCAGCCGCTCGCCGGCCACCCGCTCGTCCAGGCAGACGACGATGCGCTCGCGCGCCGGCCAGGGGCCGGGGATGGCGTGGGCGCGCATGTAATCGACCATCTGGGCATCGACCCGCTCGGCGGCGTGGCGCAGGGCCATCTCGCGCAGCGCGGTCAGGTTGCCGGGGGAAAAGAAGTTGTTGACCGCGCGGCGGGCCTGCTCGGGGACATAGACCTTGCCCTCGTGCAGGCGTTTGATCAGGTCCTCGGGCGGCAGGTCGATCAGCGCGATCTCGTCGGCGCGGGCCAGCACGCTGTCGGGCAGGGTCTCGCGCACCTTGACGCCGGAGATCTGCTCGACGACGTCGTTCAGGCTTTCCAGATGCTGGATGTTGAGGGTGGCGTAGACGTCGATGCCGGCCGCCAGGATCTCTTCCACGTCCTGCCAGCGCTTGACGTGGCGTGACCCCGGTATGTTGGTGTGGGCCAGTTCGTCCACCAGCGCCAGCTTGGGCCGGCGGGCCAGCATGGCGTCCAGGTCCATCTCGCGGAATTCGCGCCCGCGATACTCGATGTGGCGCGGCGGCAGCAGGTCCAGGCCGCGCAGCAGGGCTTCGGTCTCGCGCCGACCGTGAGTCTCGACCACGCCGGCCACCACGTCCACCCCGTCGCGCAGACGCTCGTGGGCGGTCTCCAGCATGGCATAGGTTTTGCCGACGCCGGGAGCCGCCCCCAGGAAGATCTTCAGCCGCCCGCGCGCCTCGCGTTGCACCTCGGCCAGCAAGGCGTCGGGCGAGGGGCGGGCTTCGGAATTGTCATCGGTCATCGGTCAGGGTTCCGCCGCCGTTCCCGTCAATAATAGGCGGTGGCGGCGGCGGCGGCGAGCCCGATGGAGGGTCAACGGGAGGCTGGCCATCTGGCGTCCAGGGCGAGGTTGAGCTTGAGAACGTTGACATGGGGCTCGCCGAGCAGGCCGAAGGTACGGCCCTCGGTATTGGCGGCCACCAGGGCGCGCACGTCGTCGTCGGGCACTCCCCGGGCCTTGGCGACGCGCGGGACCTGATATTCGGCGGCTTCGGGCGAGATGTCGGGATCGAGCCCGCTGCCCGAGGCGGTGACCAGATCGACCGGGAGGGGAACGCGGGCGCCGGGATTTTCCGCCTTGGCTTGCGCCACCAGCGCCTTGGTGCCCTCGATATAGCTTTTCGACGTGGGGGCGGCATTGGAGGCGCCCGAATTGGCGGCGTTGTAGGGGGCCGGGACCGACTTGGACGGGTCGGCGGGATCGGGGGCGGTGGTGGCCGATGGGCGCGGGTGGAAATAGATCGGCCGGGTGAAATTCTGGCCGATCAACCCCGAGCCGATCACATGGCCGTTCTTCTCGATCAGGCTGCCGTGGGCCTGATGCGGGAACAGCGCCTGGGCCGCGCCGGTCATGGCCAGCGGATAGCCCAGCCCCAGCAGCAGGGTCAGCACCAGGGTGAGCAGGGCGGAGGGGAGCAGTTGCTTCAGCATGGGACGTTCCTCAGGCCAGGCCCAGGGCGGTGACCAGCAGGTCGATGGCCTTGATGCCGACAAAGGGGACGATGATGCCGCCCAGGCCGTAGAGACCCAGATTGCGGCGCAGCAGCACCTCGGCGGCGGCCGGGCGGTAGCGGACGCCCTTCAGGGCCAAGGGGATCAGGGCGACGATGATCAGGGCGTTGAAGATGATCGCCGACAGGATGGCCGATTGCGGGCTGGCCAGGTGCATGACGTTGAGGGCCTGCAACTGGGGGTAGGAGGCCACGAACAGCGCCGGGATGATGGCGAAGTACTTGGCGATGTCGTTGGCGATGGAGAAGGTGGTGAGCGAGCCGCGGCTCATCAGCAATTGTTTGCCGATCATCACGATCTCGATCAGCTTGGTGGGGTCGCTCTCCAGGTCGACCATGTTGCCGGCCTCGCGCGCCGCCTGGGTGCCGGTGTTCATGGCGACGCCGACATCGGCCTGGGCCAGGGCCGGGGCGTCGTTGGAGCCGTCGCCGCACATGGCCACCAGCCGGCCGCCCTTCTGCTCCTTGCGGATCAGTTCCAGCTTGTTCTCGGGGGTCGCCTCGGCCAGGAAGTCGTCGACGCCGGCCTCGGCGGCGATGGCGGCGGCGGTCAAGGGATTGTCGCCGGTGATCATCACCGTGCGGATGCCCATCTGCCGGAGCGTGGCGAAGCGTTCGCGGATGCCCGGCTTGATGATGTCCTTGAGGTAGATGACGCCCAACAGGCGCTGGTCGCGGGCGACCACCAGCGGCGTTCCTCCCGCCTTGGCGACCCGCTCGACCGCCGCCACCAGCTCCTTCGGCACCCCGCCGGGTGTACGGCCCTGGCGTTCCGCCACATAGGCGGTGACCGAATCGGTGGCGCCCTTGCGGATGGCGGTGCCCTGGACATCGACCCCGCTCATGCGGGTGTGGGCGGAAAACGGGATGAAGGTCATGGCGGCGCCGGTCGCCGGCTCGGCGAAGCTGAAGCGGCTCTTGGCCAGGGCCACGATGGACTTGCCCTCGGGGGTCTCGTCGGCCAGCGACGACAGGAAGGCCGCTTCGGCCAGGTCGCGCTCGTTGACGTGGGACAGGGGGATGAACTCCGCCGCCTGGCGGGCCCCCAGGGTGATGGTGCCGGTCTTGTCCAGCAGCAGCACGTCGATGTCGCCGGCCGCCTCGACCGCGCGGCCCGATTTGGCGATGACGTTGAAGCGCACCAGCCGGTCCATCCCCGCGATGCCGATGGCCGAGAGCAGGCCGCCGATGGTGGTGGGGATCAGGGTGACCAGCAGCGCGATCAGGAACACCACCGGGATCACGGTGCCGGAATAGGCGGCGAAAGCCGGCAGCGTCGCCACGACAATCAGGAACACCAGGGTGAGGCCGACCAGCAGGATGGTCAGTGCGATCTCGTTGGGGGTTTTCTGGCGCTTGGCGCCTTCTACCAGGGCGATCATGCGGTCGATGAAGGATTCGCCGGGATTGGCGGTGACCCGGACCACGATGCGGTCGGATACCACCCGCGTGCCGCCGGTAACCGCCGAACGGTCGCCGCCGGATTCGCGGATGACCGGGGCGGATTCCCCGGTGATGGCCGATTCGTCCACGGTGGCGATGCCGGCGATGACGTCGCCGTCGCCGGGTATGACGTCGCCCGGTTCGCAGACCACCAGATCGCCCGCCCGCAAGCTGGTCGCCGGCACCTCCCGGTGTTGGACGGCATCGGCGGCGGCGATCTTCTTGGCGATGGTTTCCGTCTTGGTCTTGCGCAGGGAATCGGCCTGGGCCTTGCCGCGGCCCTCGGCCACCGCCTCGGCGAAATTGGCGAACAGCACGGTGAACCACAGCCAGGCGGCGATCTGGCCGACCACTGCCGTGTACTGGCCGCCCAAGGCGACGTTGCGGCCGAACAGGATGGTGGACAGCACCGCCACCACGCCGGTGGTGAACATCACCGGGTTGCGCACCAGGAACCGCGGGTCAAGCTTGCGGAAGGAGTCGAGGATGGCCGGCTTGAGGATGGCGCCGTCGAACAGGGAAATTTCTTGCGGACGATGGATGCTCATGCTTACCCCTCAGAACAGGGTGCCGGCGGCGAGCAGGTAATGCTCGACGATGGGGCCCAGGGCAAGGACGGGGAAGAAGGTCAGCCCGCCGATGACCACGATGACGGCGATCAACAGGCCGACGAACAGCGGCCCATGGGTCGGGAAGGTGCCGGCCGAGGGCGGTACGATCTTCTTGGCCACCAGCGAGCCGGCGATGGCCAGCGTCGGGATGATCACCAGGAAGCGGCCGATCAGCATGGCGGCGCCCAGGGTGACGTTGTACCAGAGGGTGTTGCCCGACAGGCCGGCAAAGGCCGAGCCGTTGTTGCCGGTGGCCGAGGTATAGGCGTAGAGCACCTCGCTGAGCCCGTGCGGCCCCTTGACCGCCATGCCGGCCAAGCCGGCGGGCAGCACCATGGCAGCGGCGCCGAAGCCCAGGATGGCCAGCGGGAACAGCAGGATGCACAGCACCGCCAGCTTGACCTCCTTGGCCTCCATCTTCTTGCCGAGATACTCGGGCGTGCGGCCCACCATCAGTCCGGCGATGAACACCGTGACGATGACGAAGACGATCATCCCGTGCAGGCCGGACCCGACGCCGCCGAAGATCACCTCCGACAGCATGATGTTGAACATCGGCACCAGGCCGCCGATGGGCATGAAGCTGTCGTGCATGGAATTGACCGAGCCGTTGGAGGCGGCGGTGGTGGCGGCGGCCCAGGCCGCCGAGTTGGCGATGCCGAACCGCACCTCCTTGCCTTCCATGTTGCCGCCGGGGGCATGGTCCGAGGCGGCGACATCCACCCCCATGGCCTGGATCAGCGGATTGCCGGCCGCTTCCTGCCAGTAGGCGATTCCGATGCCGACGACCAGCATCAGCCCCATGGCGACGAACAGGGCGCGGCCCTGGCGGCGGTCGCCGACCATGCGGCCGAAGCTGAACACCAGGCCGGCGCTGATCAGCAGGATGGCAACCATTTCCAGGAGGTCGGTCAGGGCGGTGGGGTTCTCGAAAGGATGGGCGGAGTTGGCGTTGAAGAACCCGCCGCCGTTGGTTCCCAGCATCTTGATGGCCTCCTGCGAAGCCACCGGTCCCTGGGCGATCACCTGCCGGGCCCCCTCCAGCGTTACTGCCTGGGTATAGGCGTCGAAGTTCTGCGGCACGCCCTGCCATACCAGCAGCAGCGTGAAGGCGACCGACAGCGGCAGCAGGATGTAGAGGATGGAGCGCACCGCATCGACATAGAAATTGCCGAGCGTGCGGCCCTGGCGCCGCACGAAGGCGCGGACCAGCGCCACCAGTACCGCCATGCCGGTGGCGGCCGAGGTGAAGTTGTGCACCGTCATGCCCAGCATCTGGGTCAGGTACGACAGGGTGTTTTCGCCGCCGTAATTCTGCCAATTGGTGTTGGTGGCGAAGCTGACCGCGGTGTTCCAGGCAAGGTCGGGGGCGACCGCCGCCTCACCGGCCGGATTCAGGGGCAGGACGGCCTGCACGCGCATCACCGCGTACAGGACGAGCAGCCCCGCCACGCTGAACATCAGGCAGGCGAAGGCATAGGCGGTCCAATGCTGCTCCTGCGCGGGGTCGATGCGGCACAGGCGGTAGAGGACGCGCTCGACGGGGCCGAGGATCGCCGAGGCCCAGAAGCGCTGGCCGGAATAGACCCGGGCCATGTAGGCCCCCAGTGGGATCGCCCCCGCCGTAAGCACGGCGCAGAACAGGACGATTTGAAGGATGCCGGCGGCGTTCATGGCCGTTTCCTAGAAGCGTTCGGGGCGGACGAGCGCATAGACCAGATAGGCCAGCAGGCCGGCGGCGGTGACGCCGCCCAGGACCAGATCGAAAGACATGGGGTCGCTCCGTCAGATGCGGTCGCAGGCGTGGACGAACAGGGCGCCCAGCGCGAAGAATCCCAGGGTGGCGGCAACGAAAATGGCGTCGACCATGAGACTCCTCCGGCTGCGACAAGGAACGCGGAGAGTCTTACCGCCGTGTACCGTCAAGGAACGACGCGGAAGGTGATAAACGGGGTGTTAATGTGGCGTAGCCGGACCGTCAAGCCGCCTCGCCATCGGCCGGGCAGGCTCAGCTTCGGGCGTATTCGATGACCCGCTTCCGGGGCGGGGTGCCCGTCGTGCATTCCGCCACGGCGCCCAGCACCTGCGCCCCGGAGAACGGCTTGCGCAGGGCCAGCAGCGCGCCGCGGTTCAGGGCCTCGACCAGCGGATCCTGGCCGCTGAGCCGGTCGCCGCCCGAGACGGCGACCACCGGCACGCCGGCCGCCACGGCACCGCCGATGACCTCATAGCCCGAGACATGGGGCATGAAGATGTCGGTCACCACCAGATCGAAGGCGGTGAGGTCGAAGGCCAGGGCGATGTCGCCGTCCTCGGCCTCTTCGACGGTATGGGTGCCGCTCTCCAGCACCAGACGAAGAACCTCGCGGTTCATCGCATTGTCGTCGACGATCAAGATTTTCGCCATCGCCGTCCTCTTACTGGCTGACCGGCAGGAAGACCCGGATCGTGGTGCCGCGGCCGGGAACACTGTCCAGGGCGATGGCGCCCTGATGGTTCAGGACGACGCCGTGGACAAGGGAAAGGCCCAGACCCGTGCCTTCGTCCACCGCCTTGCGGGTGAAGAAGGGGTCGAAGGCGCGGGCCCGGGTTTCATCGTCCATTCCGACGCCTTCGTCGACCACCGTCAAGCACAGATAGCGCAGATGGATGAGCGGCGGGTTGACCGGCTCCGCCACCTCCTGGCGATCCACCGCCGCCAGGGCGACCGTGATGGTGCCGGCGCGGCCGGCCATGGCGGCTGCGGCATTGGCCAACAGGTTGAGGATCACGCTGAGCAGCGGGGTCGGCTCGCCCCGCAGGCCGGGCAGCCCGTCCGGGACCCAGACGATCAGGCTGACGGCGGGCGGCAGGGTGGCGCGGGTCAGGGCGGCGGCCTGGCGGACCAGATCGGCCAGATCCACCGGCGCCCGGTCGGTGCCGGGTGCGCGCCGGGCATAGGTCAGCAGTTTGCGCACCAGCAGCGCGGCATCTTCGGCGGCGGCCAGGATCGAGGCGGCCATCGGCCGGCTCTGGTCGCCTTCGGGCAGACGGGCTTGCAACAGTTCGGCCATGCCGACGATGGGGGTCAGGCGGTTGTTGATCTCGTGCGCGATGCCTCCGGCCAGCCGCCCCAGGGCCTCCAGCCGCTGGGTATGGGCCAGCTGACGTTCCAGCGCGGCCCGCTCGGCTTGCAGGCGCCCCCGCTCGACGGCATAGCGCACGGCGCGGGCCAGCATGTCCACGGTGGTGGCGCCCTTGACCAGATAATCCTGCGCCCCTTCGCGCAAGGCGGCCAGCGAGGTCTGGTCGTCGTCGTGGCCGGTCAGCACGATCAGCGGAATGTCGGGGGCCTGGGCCGCCATCGCCCGCACCGCGGCCAAGCCGCTGATCCCGGGCAGCCCCAGGTCGAGCAGGACCAGCCCGTAATCCTTGCTGCCGTTCAGGCGGACGAGGGCCTCCTCGACCGTGTTCACCCAGTCCAGGCCGGCTTCCGGCCCCAGGCTGCGGAACTGGCGCATGGTGAAGAAGGCGTCCACCTGATTATCCTCGACCAACAGACCGCGTACGACCATTGTCGCCTCCCCATTGGGGGAGGTTACCCTGGTCGGGGGGCCTTGGAAAAGTGCCGGAAGGGATAATATATGCCGATCCGACCTCATTCGGCGGAGACCACCGCCGCCGGGGCGGCAGGCGGGCCGGATTCGGCGGTCGGGGCACCGTCGTCCGGCGACAGGCTGGTGAACAGGCTGCGGCGCGGGCGGTGCAGCCAGGCGGCGACCAGCCACTGCTGGGGGGCGGGGACCGGGCGCTTTTCCTCGACCCACGCCTGCACCTCGGCGGGGGCCGCGCCGATGCCGGCCGCCAGGTCTCCGGCGGGAGCGCCCAACTCGGCCAGGGCGTCGGCCAGTTTGAAGGCCCAGCGGGCCTCGTCGTCCTCGGGGGGGATGACGGCGGCGGCCGCCTTGCGGATCATCTGATAGGCCTCGGACACCATCAGGCCCGAGACCACGCCGGCGAAGGCGACGAAGAAGGTGTTGAGGTCTTGGCCCGATCCCGATCCCGAGGAGATACTGAGTTGTCCGGCCTTCAGCAGGATGAAGACCACCAGGGCCGTCACCATGCCCTGGAAGGGGCGGACGAGATAATAGGACGGGCGGACCTCCCTCTTGTCTTCGATCATCGCCTTGGTGACGTGCAGGGTACTGCCCAGCGCCCCCATCACCAGGGCGAGCACCAGCCCAAGGATCTCGCGGGGGAGCATGAACAGCCGGTCATAGCCCAGGTGGCGCAGCGCGGTCGCCGCGTTGGCGGCCACGGCGATGTCGCCCCGGTCGATCACCCGGCCGTTGGCGTCGCCGGGCAACCGGGGGATGCTGCCGACCCAGTCCTGGTCCAGTTTCCTGTCGTCCTCGTCGATGGCCTGCTGCACTCGCTTGCGGTCCATTTGCAGGCGCATGACCGTGGCGACGTAGCCGGCCCATTTCCGCTCGGCATCCGCGTCGACGGGAGCGCCCAGCAGCGTGCCGAGGCGGGGAGAATAGTCATAAGTGTCGATCACCGGCTGGATCTTGTCGATCGACAGACCGGCGCCGACACCGAAGCTCTGCAAATCGCCGGTTGCCTTGTCGAGAGCGACGTCGATGGCGGCCAGCCGCACCCGGCTGTGCCGGCGGTCCCGCCGGGTCTCGCCCATGGCCTGGTCCATCACCCGCACGCTGCGGAAGACCTCCACCGCCTGTTCGCCGAGATTGGCGTTGATCTCGCTGACCCCCAGGGTGCCCACCGCCACGTAAAGCAGCCCGCCATACAGCAAGCCCAGCCAGGCCATCGAACTGGCCAGGCGTCCGATGCCCCGGCCCATGACCGTCCCGTCCATCGCCCCTCGCAAAAACGCCGTGTTGACTGCGGGGGAGCATAGCGGCTGCGAATGCACGCGACAATGGCAAAAGATTAGCAAAAGCCCCTTCAGGTTGCGGACTTGCCGTCCCTCAGGAGGGCGGAAAGCTGATCCTGGCGCGCGGCATGGGCGCGGATCAACGCTTCGATGCGGCCGGCCTCCTGGTCGCCGCCGGCTTCTTTCAGCTTTTGGCGAAGAAGGCGCAGATCACGCAGATCCGCCTCAGTCAGCGCAAGGAGCATGCCCAGGAGCTTGGACTGGATTGACATGGCAACCCGCCGGACCCAACGGAAATTGTACGCGATCATACGACAAACGGGCCCGGAATTCACAAAATATATCGCCAAGATATACCAAGGTATAAATTTTCGCGCGATGAAAGTGTAAATCAGTGATGAGTGTGGCGTATCTGTATCAACATCCTTTACGATAAGGCTTGGCAAGCTCGCCGGGTGGGCGCGGCACCTTTCCGCCGGATCTCTCGATCATTCATTTGATGGAAAAGGTGGTGTTTCCCTTGCGTGGAGCAGCAGCCACCCGCCGGAGATCAGCCGCGCGCGACGCCGGCCGGGGAGGGGCGGGCGGAATACCGCAGCGACCGGCGGTATTCATTGCCGAAGACGTCGAAGACGATCCACTCCTCGGCCTTGGTGTTGGCCACCAGATGCAGGATGCCCAGCGGCTGATAGGGGGGGTGGGGCTCGCAGAAGGTGATGCCGTCGGCGGCCAGCCGCGGAAAAGCGCGATGGCACATCCAGTTGCAGCGGGATGGAAGATAGCCCACCGGCAGGCGGTTTTCCCGCAGCATCTTGTTCAGGGCGGTCTGCTCGGCGAAAAAGAACGGCTGGCGGATGCGCGCCAGGACCTCACCCAGTTCGGCCGACCATGCGGCCCAGTGGGGCGCATCGCCCAGGGCCGCGAAGGCGCCGCAATTGATCACCGGATAGTGGGTCAGGGCCAGGGCGGCCTTGTCGTCGTAGCAGGTGGTGTAGCACCGGTGCAGCAGGTCAATCAGGGAAAGGTTCTGGAAGAACGGCCCGTAGCTGCGGTCGGTCTCGGGGGTCACCGCGAATCCCAGTTCCGCCGCCGCATCGAGATACAGCCGCACCGCCGCCTCATCCTGGACCCAGCAATCGGCGTCCAGCCACATATACAGGTCGTAGCCGGGGAAATGGGCCGGCAGATGCGGCCGGGCGGTCATGGCGCGGAAATAGTCGGGCGGTGGCGTATCGAAGGTCGCCAGCGGATAGTCCCAGCCGGGCGACACCACCGCGATGCCGGCCCGGGCAAGCTCTTGCCGCTGGTCCGCCACCAGGCCGAAATCAAGCGCGCCGCGGGCTACCCCGTTGGCGGCGCAGAACGGCGCCAGCGACATCAGGCATTCGGACATCAGGGTGAAGTATCCGGCATCGCCGCCGGTGATGATGATTGCCCGCACCCGGCCACCCTTGGACTATTGCGGGCGGACGATACCAGGATTCGGTGGCGGCAGGAAGGCGCCGCGCCTCGATA
>JAKAFA010000057.1 GCA_021818185.1 Pseudomonadota bacterium
GTCGAGAGCGGCCTGGTCCCCGTGCGGCTCCAGACCGTCCCCATCGCCGAGATCATCGAACGGGCGGCGGCGCCCTCGGCCGCCCTGGCGACGGAAAAGGGGCTGGCGCTGCGCCTGCGGCCCTGCCGCGCGCTGGTCCGCACCGACGCGGCACTGATGGAGCGGCTGATCGGCAACCTCATCAGCAACGCGGTCAAGTACACGCGGCGCGGCGGCGTGCTGGTCGGGTGCCGGCGGCGCGGCAAGCGCCTGGTGGTCCAGGTGGTCGACACCGGAATCGGCATTCCGCCGCCCCAGCTTGGCTCCATCTGGGACGACCATTTCCAGACGAAGGGCGGGCACGGGGTCGGGCTGGGGCTGGCCATCGTCGACCGCACCGCCCGCCTGCTGGGGTGCCAGGTGAAGGTCTGCTCGGCGGTCGATCGGGGATCGACCTTTGCCGTCGACATGCCGCGCGAAACCGACTGACCCGCCCCCCGGCGCGGTGCAGCGGACGAGCCGCCCTGGGCTCGTCCGCGGCTGCGTCAGCGCTGGTATTCGGTAGGCGTCAGCCCCTCGGGGACGAAGGCCCCCGGCGGGATCAGGCCCGGCGTCACATAGGCGTGGTGCAGGGCGTCGAGCTGCGCCCACAGCAATTCGGCCTTGAAGCGCAGCGCCGCCAGGCATTGCCGCTGCTTCTCGCCGGTGTCGGCATGGTCGAGGACGTATTTCAGCCCGAAGCGCACGTCGCGCGGCGCTTCCTCCAGCCGCTTGCGGAAGTAGGACAGGGTGGCGTCGTTGGCGAAGGCGTAGTTCTGTTCGAAACCAGCGATGCGCTCGCGGTGGATGGCGGGAGCGAACAGCTCGGTCAGCGACGAGGCGATGGCCTCCAGCGTCGAATGCTCGCGCACGAAGTTGACATAGGCGTCGACAGCATAGCGGGTGGCTGGCAGCAGGCCTTCCAGCGAAACCACGTAGTCGCGGTCCAGGCCCAGCCCGTCGGTCAGCCGCAGCCAGCGCTCGATGCCGCCGACCTTGCCTTCGTCCACCTGCCCGTCCTCGCCCAGGCCGTCATGGTCGAGCACCCGCTGCATCCACGAGCGGCGCAGCGCCGGATCGTCCATGCGCGCCATGATGTAGGAATCCTTCTTGGGGATGCAGAGCTGGTAGTAGAAGCGGTTGAGCGCCCAGGCCTGGATCTGGCCGTGGGCCAGCTTGCCCCCGTGCAGCAGCTGATGGAAGGGATGAAGATCGTGGTATTGCCGCTCGCCGATAGCGTAAAGCGCGCGTTCGAACTCGTCGCGGGGCAGCAGACTGTTCATAGGACGATCTCCATTCCGTCGAAAGTTATTTCCCAACCGGCGGCCTCGGCCTCGCGCCGCTCGGCCGAATCGTCAAGAAGGACGGGGTTGGTGTTGTTGATGTGGATGAAACACTTGCGGGCCACACCCAGGCCGGCGAAGGCGGCGATGCTGCCCTCGGGCCCCGACATGCTGATATGCCCCATGCGGGCGGCGGTCTTGGCTCCGGCGCCCAGGCGCGGCATCTCGTCATCGGTCCAGGTGGTGCCGTCGAACAACACCAGGGGGGCGCCGCGGAAACGGTCGGCCAGCCAGCCGGGCAGCGCGGCGCACCCCGGCGCATAGAAGAAGAAGGTGCCGCTCCTGTCGTCGGTAATCTTGAGCGCCACCGTGTCTTCGGCCACCGAGCCGAAATTGGGGCCGGCCGCCTCATCCTCCAGGTAGAGCGCCACCTTGCCCGGCACGGCGAAGGCCTCGACGGTCAGGCCCAGCTCACGCCCGTCGGCGCTTCGGGGCCGGAACGGGGTGTCCAGCACCATCTCGCGCCGCGGCACCAGGGCCGGATCGAGCACCCGGAACACCGAATTGCCGGCCAGGACCCGCTGCACCCGCGGTGTGGCGTAGACCGCCAGCGGCTGCGCCTCGCGCAACGACAGCAGGCCGCTGACGTGATCGATGTCGGCATTGGTGGAGATGACCGCGTCCAACGGGCTCGACCGCAGGCCGGATTGGGGATGCAGGGCGGGGTTGGCGTTGATCTGCCCCCGCAGGTCGGGGGAAGCGTTGAGCAGCAACCAGCCCCCCTCGCCCGCCGTCACCGCGATGGACGACTGGGTCCGCGGCCGCGCCGCCGGATCGCCGGCCCGCGCCCGGCGGCAGGCCGGGCAATTGCAGTTCCACTGGGGAAAGCCGCCGCCGGCGGCCGAACCGAGAACCAGGATCTTCATGGCCGCCCCACCACGGCCGACTAGAGCGCCGCGCCGGAACGGGCGCCGGCCTCGGTTTCCGCGGTGCTTGCGACACGCGCCGGCTTGCGCCTGGTCTTCATCCGTTGCCTCCCTGCTCCGGTACCGCCTTGGCGGCGGGCTTCGCTTCACGCTAGCGAAGCACGGGAGGCACCCGCCATTCGACCTTGGTCTATCGGCGGCGCAACGGGCGGGGACCGGGCTTCAGCCCAGCCCCTTCATCCAGTTTTCCGACAGATGCCCCGGCACGATGGTCAGCGGAACCGGCAGGGATTTGGCGTGGCGGGTGGCAAGCTGGGTGACCAGGGTCCCGGGGCCGGCGGGGTCGTGGCCGGTGGCCAGGACCAGGGCGGTGATGCTCTGCTCCGCGTCCAGCAGCTTCAGGACTTCGGTGCAGGGATCGCCTTCGCGCACGAACAGCCGCGGTCGGCTGCCCAGGAATTCCTCGACCTTGGCGGCCAGGGCGGCGAGCAGGCGTTCGGCCGTCTCCATGGCGTCGGCGTGCATGCGGTTGCGGACATTGCCGAACAGCTTGAATTCCTCGGCCGGCACCACCCGCAGCAGGGCGACGCGTCCGCCGATGCCGCGTGCCCGCCGGCAGGCGTATTCCAGCGCCACCGCCATCTCCGGCGTGTCGTCGGCCACCACCAGGAAGGTACGGTCGGCCGCCTCGGCCAAGACCTTCAGGTTGCGGTGGTGCCGGGGCGCCCGCAGGGTGCCGGGGGCGGTCACCAGCACCGGGCAGGCCAGCCGGCCGATGACATCCTGGCTGTTGCTGCCGATCAGCAGGCGGCCGATGGCGGTGCGCCCTTCGCTGCCCATCACCACCAGGTCGGCGCCGCAATCGGCGGCGGCGGCGGTGATCTCGTCGGGCGGCAGCCCGGCGCCGACCCGGCCCTCGGCCACCACCCCGGCGGCGGTCAGCGCCTTGACGCCGCGATTGACGATGTTGGCGGCCTCGGCCTGGCGTTCCGGCGGATGTTTCGGCACTTTCACCGACAGAACGGTCACCCCCAGGCCGCAGGCGCCCGCCACCACGCCCGCCGCCTTGACCGCCCCTTCGGCGGCGGATGAGCCGTCGGTGGCCACCAGGATGCGCCGGCCCCACATTACCGCGCCCCTGGGGCAGACCAGCACCGGACAGCCGGCGCGGCAGATCACCTTGGCGGTGGCGTCGCCCAGCATCCGCCGGGCGAGGTTGCGTTTGCCGCGGCGGCCGAGGATCACGAGATCGGCCCCCAGTTCCTCGGCGGCGCCGACGATGGCCAAGGCCGGCTCCAGGCCGCGGCGGACCACCGGGTCGGCGGTGGCGCCGGCCTGCCGCAACTGGGCGGCGACGGAAGCGGCGGTGGCGAAGGCGGCGCGCTCGGCCTCGGTTCCGGCTTCCGGCACCGCCACCAGCGGCTCGCCCCCTTCCATGGCCACGCACAGCACCGCGACGCGGGCGCCGGTGGCCGCCGCCAGCCCCGCCGCCACCCGGGCCGCCCCCTCGCCGAAGTCCGAGCCGTCGGTAGCCAGCAGGATGGTATGGAGGTCCCAGTCCTCCGGCGCCGTCTTGGTCATGGGGCTGTTCCTTTCGTCGGTTCTTTATATAAGAACATCACAATGAATGGATGAGCAAGCCCGTGCGCTCGGTGCAGCACACGCAAACCAGACCTGCGCCGCTTGCCTTTGCCCCGGAGCTGACGCAAAGTCGCCCCTCGCCCCGGCACGGGGCCAGCTGGACGGGCGGAACATGAGCCGCAAGGACAACGAGGGCAAGGTGCGGCTGCTACGGTCGCTGGCGCACCACATCCACCGCAAGACCCCGGCGGAAGAGGCGATGACCGCCTGCATCGAGGCCGAGGGCCGCGGCGGGCGCCACCGCCAATGGCGGCAGGCCGGCGAGATCCTGGCGTCCGACGGCTTCGTGCCCGCCCTGGTGGCCGGCCAATTGGTCGGCGACGAGGCGGCGGCGGTGCTGGAGATCGTCGCGGCCTCGGGCGACCACCGCAACCTGGCGGCCGCCATCACCGCCCTGGCCGATTACCTCGAACAGCAGGCGGATTGAAGCCGCCACCGGCGCCGGCTACCGCCCCGGCGGACGGGCCGGGGTCCCGGCGGGATGGGGGGCGGACCCGTGGGGCGGCGCGGCATGGCCGGCGGTCGGATGCGCCGGGCCGGCATGACCGAGGGCCGGCCGGTGCGCCGCCTCGTCCTCGTCGGCCGCGTCCTTCAGGCGCACGGTGAAGCCGCGCACCGCCCATCCGATGGCATAGCCCAGGCCCAGGGTCAGGAACACCCCGGCGAACATGAAGATCACGGCGTGGATCATCGCCGGCTGATCCGCCCCGAAGACCCCCAGCGCCCAGAGCATCGGGGTGCCGAACAGCACGGCGACGGCGCCGGCGAAGCCCAGCCGCGCCCACCCCTCGGCACGCAGCAGGCTGAAGCGGTAGGTGGCGGCCATCGCGTTTCTCCCATTTTCCCCTCGGCAAGTCTCATCCTTTCGTCGGGCCGCCGCAACCTCCGCCTTGCCCACCCGTCGCCCCCCGTGAGAAAGGCGTGACAAACGCGCGTCGCTTATGGCTATTTTTAAACATCGGTGGCCGGGCGGTGCAAAGATGGGGGCAACGGAGCGCACCAGTTACGAAGTGCAGGCCATGAGGGATGGCCGCTGGGTGATGACCTCGATCTTCGATGCCGAAGATCAGGCACGCGCCGCTGCCACCAAGCTTCTGGCCGACAAGAAATGCGAGGGCGCCCGGGTCGTCCGCAACTGGAACCGGCAGGACGGCCGGATGGTGGAAAGCGAGATTTTCTGCCAGACCCGGACGGTGCGCGACGACGGGCCGGTCCGCATCGTTCCCATCGAGACCGCACCGCCCCGCTGCGAGCGCACCGAAGACTATTACGGTGTCGACAGCCGGATGGTGATGAGCCGAATTTTTCATAACTATTTCGAAAAAGCCTACGTTACACCGACCGAGGTCATTCACAACTTTCGGGAACTGAAGCGTATCCAGGACAAGGATTCGCTGGTTCCTTCGGCGGTCGACCGGGTGGCGAGCCTCCAGACCCGCCAGAGCGGCGGCGATTCCAAGGCCCGTCGCGACGAGATCTTCAAGACCCTGGAACAGATGTCGCAGCGCGCCCGCCGGGCCGAACAGAACGGTCTGCCCAAGCTGGGCGGCCATCTGAGCCAGTGCTTCGGCGAGTTGCGGGCGCCGGACGCCGCCGACCGCGACTTTCTGGCCCTGGCGGTGCTGTCGCGCGAACTGATCAACACGCGCAACTGGCTGGGCAAGCTGGAACGGCTGTGCGCCCTGGCCGCCGCCGAACCCGATCCCCATGCCGTGACGCTGTTGGACGGGGTGATTGCCGACGTCCTGGGCGCCGACGTGGTGCAGGAGATCCTGGGCTGGCAGCCCAGCCTGGGGCAGGCCATCCGCAGCATGCTGGACCTGGCCGACGGCCGCCTGGCGGCGGACAAATCTCCGTCCGGCGAGCCGGCCGAACTGCTCAACCGCCTGCTGGCCGAGGGCAAGCTGCCGACCAGTCGCCTGTGTCTGATCGACCGCGCCCACCGGCAGTTGCGTTCGGCCAATCCGCTGCGCCGCAGCGAACCCTCCAAGGAATTGGAGGAATACAAGGCGGTGGTGGCCCGCATGGCGACGCCCCGCGGCCTGTATGACGGCCCCAACACCGCCGACGCTCTGACCACCCGCTACAGCCGCATGGTCGAGCAGGGCGGCGACGCCGGCAAGCGCGCCGCCATCGCCGCCACCTTCCGCGCCATGCCCGACCGCGCCTGGGGCGTCATCTATCTGTGCGAACTGGCCCGCACCGCCTATGCCAAGGAATTCGCCGCCGACATGGTGGAGCAGTTCCACATCACCCTGTGCACCCGGCGCCTCGGCGACCTGTGTCCACCCAGCCTGCCGCCCAAGGAGCGGATGGCGCGCGCCACCGCCGCCCACGCCGCCATGCTGGCCTCGCCGTTCCCGGCCAAGGTCAAGGAGCAGGTCGCCGGCCATATCGACGGCCTGCTGGAGCGCTACCTGATCGACGAGCAGATCGTCGAGAAGCTCGACCACGCCGGCAGCCCCCTGCGCGACCGGGCGATCCGGCTGGTGCAATTCTGCGCCGCCGGCGTGCTGCCGGAAGGCCGCGCCCTGACCCGCGCCCGCCAACGCATCCTGGCCTTGCTGCGCCAGCCCAATTTCGACGAGCATTTCGTCCAGGGCATCCCGTCGCCCGAGGCGGGCCAGGCGGCGTTGCGCCAGTTCCACCAATTGCTGGTCAAGGCGGGATTCGGCTGAGCGCCGTCAGGCCGGCCAGGTAGGAATCGCGCCAATACTCGACGGTGTTGGTCGCCACCGCCCGCCACATGGCGCGCCAGCGTTCCACCCGTTCGTCGCGCGGCATCGCCAGGGCACGGGCCACCGCCTCGGCCATTTCGCCGATGTCGTACGGATTGACCATCAGCGCCGCCGTCAGTTCCTGCGCCGCCCCGGCAAAGCGCGACAGCACCAGGGCGCCGGGATCGTCGGGGTCCTGGGCGGCAACGTATTCCTTGGCCACCAGATTCATGCCGTCGCGCAAGGGCGTGACCAGGCCGACGCAGGCGCTGCGGTAGAAGCCGGCCAGCACCGCCCGGTCGCAACATTTGTTGATATAGCGCACCGGTTGCCAGTCGAACTCGGCGAAACGGCCGTTGATGCGTCCAGCCGCCGCCTCGACCTGGCGCCGGAGCACGCGGTAGCGGGCGACGTCTTCGCGCGACGGCGCGGCGATCTGCATGAATTCGAAGCGCTCGCACAGATCGGGATGGGCCTCGATCAGGCGTTCGACCGCGTCGAAGCGCTGCGGCAGCCCCTTGGAATAGTCGAGGCGCTCCACTCCCAGGATCAGCCGGCGGCCGCGCAGCGACGCCTTCAGCCGGCGGGTGTCGGGCGCCTCGGCCATGTCGGCGGCCAATCCGGCGAAGGCCTGGGCGTCGATGCCGATGGGATAGGCGCCGGCCCGCGCCCGGCGGCCAAAGGCCACGAAATCGCCGTCCGGCCCGGCCCGGCCGCCCGCCTCGCCGGTGATGTAGCCCAGAAACGCCCGGACGTCGTCGGCGGTCTGGAACCCCACCAGATCATAGGCGCACAGCGCCTGGGCCAACCGGCGGTGGCCGGGCAGCGCCACCAGGATTTCGGGCACCGGAAAGGGGGTGTGGAGGAAGAATCCCATGCGGTTGCCCACCCCCTGGCGGCGCAGTTCGGCCCCCAGGGGGATCAGATGGTAATCGTGCACCCAGACGATGTCGCCCGGCCGGATCGTCGGGGCCAGGGCGGCCGCAAAGGCGGCGTTGACCCGCAGATACCCCTCATAGCTGCGCCGCGACACCTCCAGAAGCCCCAGGCGGTAATGGAACAGCGGCCACAGGGTCGAATTGGAAAAGCCGTTGTAGAATTCCTCGTAATCCTGGCGCGTCAGGTCGGTGGTGATATAGGTGATGCCGTCCCGGGTGATCCGCCGCGGCGGCGGAACCGGGCCGTCGGCGATATCGCCCGACCAGCCGAACCACACTCCGCCGCTGTGTTCCAACGTCTCGCCCAGCGCCACCGCCAGGCCGCCGGGCCTGACGCCCGTCTTGGGCATGCTCACCCGGTTGGAGACGACCACCAGCCGCGCCATTGCGCCCCTCCCACCCCTCGCAAGGTGGGCGCCGGAGCGCCGATGCCCAATCCGAAGGACAGGGTAGGCCGAAGGAAGGAGACGGGATGGTCAGGCCCGCCCCGCCTCGCGGCAGCCCTCCCGGGCCAATTGGTCGCAGCGTTCGTTTTCGGGGTGGCCGGCATGGCCCTTGACCCAATGCCATGACACCCGATGGCGGGCCGCCGCCTGATCGAGCCGCCGCCACAGATCGTCGTTCTTGACCGGCTTGTTGTCGGCGGTCTTCCAGCCGCGGCGCTTCCAGTTGGGCAGCCATTCGGTGATGCCCTTCTGGACGTACTGGCTGTCGGTGGTCACCGCCACGGTGCATGGGCGGCTCAACGCCTCCAGCCCCGAAATCACCGCCATCAGTTCCATGCGGTTGTTGGTGGTCAGCGTCTCGCCACCCTTCATTTCCTTCTCGACGCCGCGGAAACGCAGGATGGTACCCCAGCCCCCCGGGCCGGGATTGCCGCGGCACGCGCCGTCGGCGAACAGTTCGACTTCCGCGGTCATTCGATACCGTAGGCGCCGGGGCCGGCGATGCCCTGGTGGAACCGCAGCTTGCGCAGGTATTCCAGCGGGTCCTTGCGCTTGACCAGGGCGCCGGCCGGGGTGTTGAGCCAGTCGTAGAGCCGCGTCAGCAGGAAGCGCATGGCGGCGCCGCGGGCCAGCAGCGGCAGCGCCTCCAGCTCGCGGGCCGCCAGCGGCCGCACCCGGCGGTAGCCGGCCAGCAGATGGCGGGCCTTGGTGGCGTTGAAGCTGCCATCCGGCTCGAAGCACCAGGCGTTGAGGCAGATCGCCACGTCGTAGGCCAGGGAATCGGTGCAGGCGAAATAGAAGTCGATCAGCCCCGAGACCCGCTCCTCGCGGGTCCGGCGGTCGGTCAGGAAGAACACGTTGTCGGGAAACAGGTCGGCGTGGATCAGGCCGGCCGGCAGGTCGGCCGGCCAGTCGCGTTCCAACTGGGTCAGTTCGCCCTCGATCATCGCGGCCAGGCCGGCACGCACCTCGTCGGCGCGCCCCTTCGCCGCCTCGAACAGCGGTCGCCAGCCGGCCACCGACAGGGCGTTGGGCCGCGACAGCGCGAAATCGGCGCCCTTCAGGTGCATCTCGGCCATGGCGACACCCAACGCGCCGCAATGGCCGACGGTGATGCGCCGCGGCCACATGCCCTTGAGGAAGGTGACGATGGCTGCCGGCCGGCCGCACAGCCGGCGCAGCGCCTGCCCGTCGCGGCCATGCAGGGGCGTGGGGCAGGCCAGGCCACGGGCCGCCAGATGCTCCATCAGCCCGAGGAAGAACGGCAGGTCCTCGGCCCGGGTGCGCTTCTCATAGAGGGTCAGGATGTAGGTGCCGCGATCGGTTTGCAGCAGGAAGTTGGAATTCTCCACCCCTTCGGCGATGCCCTTGCAGGACACCACCTCGCCGATGTCGTAGCCGGCGACGAACTCCTCCAGTTCCTCGTCCGATACCTCGGTGTAGACCGCCATGCCCCCTCGTCGTCTTGCGGCGCGCCATCAGGCGCGGACAGTACGACGCGCGCTCCGCCTTGCCAAGGGGGCAAGGGGGCAGCAGGCCGGGAGGCTGTGAAACGGCCGGCCCCGCGCGTCGAAGGCGCCGGAGGACGGGCGCGTCTGCCGGCTTGGCGCAAGCGGGGGGCGCGCTGTAGCATAAGCTGCCGATTTGTCGGCCGGTCCGGGAAGGCGATGAAAGCGGCCCCCATCCTGGCACATGCGAAAATCGGCAGAAGACCGAACATCAGCCTTGGCAGAATTCTGGAAGCGTCGAGAGGGAAGAGGTCGTGAGAATTCAGAGCAGCCATTGTCATGCCGACCGGGCCCTTGATGCCTATTTCAGTCCGGCAGAGGCGGTTATCAGTCTGCTGCACATCGAATCGGGCCGCATCCCAAAGTGCATTTGGGAACCCGCGGCGGGTGACGGGGCAATCGTTCGCCCCTTTGAATCCGCGGGGTACACGGTCGTCGCCTCCGACATCGCAGATTATGGGCTGGCAGGGTGCAAGACTGGGGTCGATTACCTTGGCGCAGCGGCAGAAGCCGGGGTCGAAGGCATTGTCACAAACCCCCCCTATAAATTAGCAATTAAATTTGCCGAAAAAGCTATAAGTGAAGTGCCCTATCTTGCTCTTTTACTGCGAACAAATTTTCTTGAAAGCACCGCCAGATTACCTTTTTTTCGGCGACACCAGCCCGCCAGGATCTGGATTTCATCTCGGCGCCTGCCGATGATGCATCGGTACGGCTGGGACGGCCCCCGCGCCCCCAGCAATACGTGTTTCGCCTGGTTCATATGGGACGCCAGCGCAGAGCAAAAATGCATCCTCGATTGGTTCGACTGGAAGTCGTTTTATCGAAATGACGGTGAAAACGGAGAGACGAAAAAAAGCAGGGTCCGCGCGAACACGGTGCGGAAAATGCCAGCTCTTCTCTAGCGCATCCCGAATCCCTGCTTTGTCTTATTGCGCGGCGAGGGCGGATTACGCCGGCCGGGTCCACCGACAAGGCCCCGGCGGAAGGCTTGTATGGCGCATCCGCCTCCACTAGAGTTGGCGCCACCCGCGAGGGGGAGCCGCGGGGAGGGCTCCCGACCAGGCCCTTTGAGGAACGCTTTTCGATGACCGTCCGTGTCTTCCGACCATCTGCGGCCGCGCTGGGGCTGGCCCTGGCCCTCGGCGCCTGCTCGACCGACGACCTGCCGCCCTGTCCGCCGGTCTACATCCTGTCGGACGCCAAGGACGTCACCAAGTTCCGGCCAGGTTCCGGCCAAGATCTGACCGATATCGTCGCCAAGGCGGAAATCGTCGGCTATCACGGAACGTGCGAATACAAGAAGCCGGACAACGGCAAGGGCTGGAACGTCGATCTCGAACTCCAGGTCGCCATCCAGGCGTGGCGCGGCCCGGCCAACACCACCCACAGCGCCGACCTGAGCTATTTCGTCGCCATCCCCTATTTCTACCCCAAGGACCAGGCCAAGGCGGTGTTCCCGCTGCGTGTCCAGTTCCCGGCCGGCAGCGACCAGGTGCGGGGCGTCGACCAGCCCATCCATATGACCATCCCGATCGGCGACAAGGACGCGATCAGCAAGTACGTGGTCTATCTGGGCTTCCAGACCACCCGGCAGGAGCTGGAGCACAACCGCAAGGACGACAAGGACAATTGAGCGGCCGCTCCGCTTCGATCGTTGCGCCGCCGTTGACTCTTGACCCAACCGGACTAAACTAGCCCCCGCAGACGATCCCCGCGGGAGAGATCGCCCCATTCCGTGTGGATGGGACCCGGCGCCGAAGGAGCAACCGCCCCTGGAAACTCTCAGGCAAAAGGACCGCGGGGGGATGACTCTCTGGAAAGCCGGCCCGCCGTCCGAGCGGCGGGCCCACCGACGATGAAAACCGGCGGGTGGCGAGATGATCGCCGCCCCGGTGAATCTTTCAGGTTCCGAGACAGAGGGGGGCACGCCGTGTTACCGCCCGTAATGCGCCCCGAACCCTGGCCCCCGAAACCCTGGGAGGAACCGTGAGCGACCCCGCCACCCCGCTGCTGACCACGCCCCTGGACGCCCTGCACCGCGACCTGGGCGGCAAGATGGTCCCCTTCGCCGGCTATGCCATGCCGGTGCAGTATCCCGCCGGCATCCTGGCCGAACACTTGCACACCCGCGCCGCCGCCGGCCTGTTCGACGTGTCCCATATGGGCCAGGTCGAACTGGCCGGGCCGGGAATCGCCGCCTGGCTGGAAACACTGGTCCCCGGCGATATCCAGAGCCTGGGGCTGGGACGCACCCGCTATACGGTGTTCACCAACGACCAGGGCGGCATCCGCGACGACCTGATGGTGTCGAAGCTGGCCGAGGACCGGCTGTTCCTGGTGGTCAACGCCGCCTGCAAGCAGGCCGATATCGCCCATCTGCGCGCCCACCTGCCGGCCGGGCTGGCCCTGACCGAACGGACCGACCGGGCGCTGTTGGCCCTGCAAGGCCCCCGCGCCGCCGAGGCCATGGCCACCCTGGCCCCCGAGGCGCCGGCCATGGGCTTCATGTCCATCCGCCCGCTGAGCGTGGCCGGCATCGACTGCCTCGCCACCCGCTCCGGCTATACCGGCGAGGACGGCTGGGAGATTTCGGCCCCGGCCGACCGCGCCGCCGACGTGGCCCGCGCCCTGCTTGCCCACCCGGCGGTACGCCCCGTCGGCCTGGGGGCGCGCGACTCGCTGCGGCTGGAGGCCGGCCTGTGCCTGTACGGCGCCGACATCGACACCGCCACCACCCCGGTGGAAGCCGGGCTGTCCTGGGTCATCGGCAAACGCCGCCGCGAACAGGGCGGCTTCCCCGGCGCCGCGGTGGTGCAACGGCAATTGCGCGACGGCCCGCCGCGCCTCCGGGTCGGGTTGCGCCCCGACGGCCGCGCCCCGGCCCGCGCCCACACCGAAATCACCGACCCCGAGGGCAACCGGCTGGGCGAGGTCACCTCCGGCGGGTTCGGCCCCTCGGTGGACGGCCCGGTCGCCATGGGCTATATCCCCGCCGCCGCCGCCCGACCGGGCCATGCCGTCAAGCTGGTGGTGCGCGGCAAGCCGCTGGATGCCCGCGTGACGGAGATGCCCTTCGTCCCGCATCGCTATTTCAAGCCCTGAGGGGAGGACCGCCATGAGCGACGTGCGTTTCACCAAGGACCATGAATGGATCCGCGTCGAGGGCGACCTCGGCACCGTGGGCATCACCGATTATGCCCAGCATCAGTTGGGCGACATCGTCTTCGTCGACCTGCCGGAGCCCGGCCGCGACCTCGCCCAGGGCGGCGAAGCGGCGGTGGTGGAATCGGTCAAGGCCGCCAGCGAGGTCTACACCCCGGTCGCCGGCACGGTGACCGAGAACAACGACGCCCTGGCGGACCAGCCGGCCCTGGTCAACCAGTCGCCCGAGGACGGTGCCTGGTTCTTCAGGCTGCGTCTGGCCGATCCGGCCCAGTTGGCCGGCCTGATGGACCGCGCCGCCTACGACGAATACGTCAAGGGCCTGGAATAGGCCGCGGCCGCTTCCCCGATCAAGGACCCCCGATGCGCTACCTGCCCCATACCGAGTCCGACCGGCGCGCCATGCTGGACGCCATCGGCGCGCCCGATGCCGAATCCCTGTTCGTCGACGTGCCGGCGGCCGCCCGCCTGAGCCAGCCTCTCGACCTCCCCCGCGGCGAGGGCGAGATGGCGGTGGAGCGGGCCTTCTCCCGCCTGGCCATGAAGAACCTGTCGGCGGGCTGCGCCCCCTTCTTCATCGGCGCCGGGCTGTACCGCCACCACGTGCCGGCGGCGGTGGACCAGTTGCTGCTGCGCGGCGAATTCCTGACCGCCTACACCCCCTATCAGCCGGAACTGTCCCAGGGCACCCTCCAGGTGCTGTTCGAGTTCCAGACCCAGGTGGCGGCGCTGACCGGCATGGAGGTGGCCAACGCCTCGATGTACGACGGCGCCACCGCCTGCGCCGAAGCGGTGCTGATGGCGGCGCGGGTCACCAAACGGCCACGGGCCATCCTGTCGGGCGGGCTGCATCCCCACTGGCGCTCCACCACCGAAACGGCGCTGCGCTATACCGGGCTGGAGGCCGACCTGCTGGCCCCCGATCCGCTGGGCATCGAGGATCTGATGGGCCGCATCGATTCGCGCACCGCCTGCATCGTGGTGCAGAATCCCGGTTTCTTCGGCGGCATCCGCGACTTGCGCCCGCTGGCCGCCGCCTGCCGTCAGGCCGGCGCCCTGCTGGTGGTGGCGGTGGCCGACCCGGTGGGGCTGGGCCTGATGGAGGCCCCCGGCGCCATGGGGGCCGACATCGTGGTGGCCGAGGGCCAGTCGCTGGGCATCGGCCTGTCCTTCGGCGGACCGGGTCTGGGGCTGTTCGCCACCCGCGAGAAGTTCGTGCGCCAGATGCCCGGCCGCCTGGCCGGCCAGACGGTGGATGCCGACGGAAGGCGTGGCTTCGTGCTGACCCTGTCCACCCGCGAGCAGCATATCCGCCGCGAGAAGGCGACCAGCAACATCTGCACCAATTCCGGCCTGTGCGCGCTGGCCTTCTCCATCCATCTGTCGCTGCTGGGCGAATCCGGCCTGGCCCGCCTGGCGCAATTGAACCACGCGGCGGCGGTGGCCCTGGAACAGCGCCTCCGGGGTGTGAAGGGCGTGCGGGTGCTGGCCCCCAGCTACTTCAACGAATTCGCCGTCCATCTCGGCGAGGACGTGGACGCCGCCCAGGTGGTGGACACGCTGGCCGCGCGCGGCATCCTGGCCGGCGTTCCGGCCTCGCGCTTCTATCCCGACTATCCCGAACTGGCGCCGGTGCTGATCCTGGCCGCCACCGAAACCAATACCGGCGCCGACATGGACGCGCTGGCGAACGCGCTGGCGGAGGTGCTGTAAATGGCCGAGGCGAACACCCTGTCCGGCAACCGCGGCCTAATGGTCGAGGAGCCCCTGATCTTCGAAATGGGCAGCCCCGGCCGCTTCGGGATCGACCTGCCCGAGCCGCCGCCCCTCGATCTCGACCGGCTGGGCGGTTGCCGCCGGGCCGGGCCGGTCGGCCTGCCCGACCTGTCCGAGCCGCAGGTGGTCCGCCACTACACGAGGCTGTCGCAGAAGAATTACGGCATCGACACCGGCTTCTATCCGCTGGGCTCGTGCACCATGAAGCACAATCCCCGCCTGTCGGAGAAGATGGCCCGCCTGCCCGGCCTGGCCGACCTGCATCCGTTGCAGCCCCAGGCCACGGTGCAGGGCGCGCTGGAGGTGATCGACTCCCTGGCCGACTGGCTCAAGGGGCTGACCGGCATGCCGGCGGTGGCGATGACCCCGGCGGCCGGCGCCCACGGCGAATGGTGCGGCCTGATGGCCATCCGCGCCTGCCTGGAGGATCGCGGCCAGGGCCACCGCCGCCGGGTGCTGGTTCCCGAATCGGCCCATGGCACCAACCCCGCCTCGGCGGCGCTGTGCGGCTTCACCGTCGATCCCATCCCGGCCAAGGCCGACGGCCGCGTCGACCTGGCGGCGCTGAAGGCCAAGCTGGGCCCCGATGTCGCCTGCCTGATGCTGACCAATCCCAACACCTGCGGCCTGTTCGAGACCGAGATCCTGGACATCGCCCAGGCGGTGCATGAGGCCGGCGCGTTCTTCTATTGCGACGGCGCCAATTTCAATGCCATCGTCGGGCGGGTGCGCGTTGCCGATCTCGGCATCGACGCCATGCACATCAACCTGCACAAGACCTTCTCCACCCCCCATGGCGGCGGCGGCCCCGGCGCCGGCCCCACCGTGCTGTCGGCCGAGCTGGCGCCCTTCGCGCCGCTGCCTTTCGTGGTGCACGGCCCGCAGGGCTTCACCCTGGTGGAACACGCCGCCGACACGCCCGAATCGAAGCCGTTCGGCCGGGTCAAAGGATTCCACGGCCAGTTCGGGGTATTCGTGCGCGCCCTGGCCTACATCATGAGCATGGGCGCCGACGGCCTGCGTCAGGCCTCCACCGACGCGGTGCTCAACGCCAATTACCTGCTGGCCCGCCTGAAGGACGACTTGTCGCCCTCCTTCGCCGGCCCCTGCATGCACGAATGCCTGTTCGACGACAGCTTCCTCAAGGACAGCGGGGTGACCACGCTCGACTTCGCCAAGGCGCTGATCGACGAGGGCTTCCATCCGATGACCATGTACTTCCCGCTGGTGGTGCACGGCGCCCTGCTGATGGAGCCGACCGAGACGGAAAGCCGGGAAACCCTGGACCAGTTCGTCGCCGTGGTGCGCGGCCTGGCGGCCAAGGCCAGGGACGGCCAGGCCGAAGAGTTCAAGCAGGCGCCGCGCTTCACGCCCCGCCGCCGGCTGGACGAGACCCTGGCGGCCCGCACGCCGGTGCTGCGCTGGAAGCCGCCGGCCGGCTGACGATTCCGGCCGGACCGCTATTCGTGCGGATGGCGGCGCCGCGCCTCGCGCCACAGATGCGACAGCTTTTCGCGGATCTCGTGGGGGGTCACCACGCCCTTGAGATCGCGGGCCAGGCGGCCGACCACATGCTCGTCGTCGGGGGGATGGCCGGCGCCGCCGGCCAGTTCGCGGGCGTAATCATGGGCCGCCTGGCCGATCAGGCCCAGCAGCTCCGCCGCCCACAGCCCGGCCAGGCGGTTGCGCCGACGCACCACCTCGACCTGGGGCGGAGGATCGGCCGGATCGGACTTGGGGTCGAACTGCATGAACGCCTCCGCAAACACCCTGCTTCCATCCTACCCCGTCGCCGGCCGGCCGCAAAGCCCGCCCGCCGAACTTCGGCGCGCTGCGCCTCCACCCTTCCCAAAGCGGCCCCAACACCTTATGTTCCCGCCAGCTTCGACGGCCGAAACGTGATATGACCCAGCTCGACCACATCCGCAACTTCGCCATCATCGCCCATATCGACCATGGCAAGTCCACCCTGGCCGACCGGCTGATCCAGCGCTGCGGCGCCATCGAAGCCCGTGAGATGCGCGACCAGATCCTGGATTCCATGGATATCGAGCGCGAGCGGGGCATCACCATCAAGGCCCAGACCGTGCGGCTGTCCTATTCCGCCAAGGACGGCAAGACCTATCAGCTCAACCTGATGGACACGCCCGGCCATGTCGACTTCGCCTACGAAGTCTCGCGGTCGCTGGCCGCCTGCGAAGGCTCGATCCTGGTGGTCGACGCCAGCCAAGGGGTCGAGGCCCAGACCCTGGCCAACGTCTACCAGGCGCTGGATGCCGGCCACGAGATCGTGCCCGTGCTGAACAAGATCGATCTGCCGGCCGCCGAACCCGAACGGGTCAAGCAGCAGATCGAGGACGTCATCGGCCTGGACGCCTCGGACGCCGTGCAGATTTCCGCCAAGAGCGGCATCGGGATCGACGACGTGCTGGAAGCGCTGGTCAGCCGCCTGCCGCCCCCCGAGGGCGACGAGACCGGCGCGTTGCAGGCGTTGCTGGTGGATTCCTGGTACGACGCCTATCTGGGCGTGGTCATCCTGGTGCGCATCAAGAACGGCTGCCTGCGCCGCGGCCAGAAGATCCGCATGATGGCCACCGGCGCTGCCTACGAGGTGGATTCGGTAGGCTACTTCACCCCCAAGATGGTCAAGTGCGAGGAATTGCGCCCCGGCGAAATGGGCTTCATCACCGCCGGCATCAAGGCGGTGGCCGACACCAAGGTCGGCGACACCATCACCGACGACAGGAAGCCGGCCGAGGCGCCGCTGGCCGGCTTCAAGCCCTCCATCCCGGTGGTGTGGTGCGGCCTGTTCCCGGTGGACGCCGCCGATTATGAAGACCTGCGCGATTCCCTGGCCAAGCTGCGGCTCAACGACGCCAGCTTCCAGTACGAGCCGGAAACCTCGGCGGCGCTGGGCTTCGGTTTCCGCTGCGGCTTCCTCGGCCTGTTGCACCTGGAGATCATCCAGGAACGCCTGGAGCGCGAGTTCAACCTGGACCTGATCACCACCGCCCCCAGCGTGGTCTACCGCGTCCATTTGACCAACGGCGAGACGCAGGAACTGCACAACCCCGCCGACATGCCCGACCAGGGGCGCATCGACCATATCGAGGAGCCGTGGATCAAGGCCACCATCATGGTGCCCGACGAGTACCTGGGCCCGATCCTCGGCCTATGCACCGAGCGGCGCGGCCAGCAGGTGGACCTGACCTATGCCGGCAACCGCGCCATGGCGGTCTACAAGCTGCCGCTGAACGAGGTGGTGTTCGACTTCTACGACCGGCTCAAATCCATCAGCCGCGGCTATGCCAGCTTCGATTACGAGATCGACAGCTACGCCGAAAGCGATCTGGTGAAGGTGTCGATCCTGGTCAACCAGGAACCGGTGGACGCCCTGTCCTTCATCGTCCACCGCGCCAACGCCGAAAGCCGCGGCCGCTCCATCTGCCAGCGCCTGAAGGAGCTGATCCCGCGCCAGATGTTCCAGATCGCGGTGCAGGCCGCCATCGGCGGGCGCATCGTGGCGCGCGAGACCATCAGCGCGTTGCGCAAGGACGTGCTGGCCAAGTGCTATGGCGGCGACATCACCCGCAAGCGCAAGCTGTTGGAGAAGCAGAAGGAAGGCAAGAAGCGGATGCGCCAGTTCGGCAAGGTGGAAATCCCGCAATCCGCCTTCCTGGCCGCCCTCAAGATGGGCGAGGACTGACCCGGGAGGCGGTCAGCGGCGGAAGCGCCGGCGCCGCGGCCGCTTGCGGCAGGCAATCAGCAGGCTGGTTGCCATCGCCCCCACCGCCACCCAGGCCGGCAGGTGCATCACCATCGTCTCGACCGCCGCCAGCGGCGACACCCCCGATGCGGCGGGCGACGTCCCGGTCAGCAGCAGAACCACCTCGCCGGTTGCGATGCCGGCATACTCGGCCGGCGACAGCGCCATCACCGCATCGGCGCTGGCCATCACCACGGCGACGGCAAGCAGCACCCACCCCAGCACGCGTCCGAAGACCATACCCCGCCCCCGATAACCCAAACGTCCGCCGCGGGTCGTAACCCGGGGACGCATGGATCTATTGCATTCGATTTAACCCGGTTGTGCCAGCAAGCCGGGAGCAGCGCAACTGGATTCGTCGCATTGCGCACACACTTCTTCTCGGCCGGAAAAAATGGCCGCCGCAGGGGGGTTGCGCAACGCCATGCCCTCGTGTACGGTGCGCCCCCTTGCCGGCCCGCCAGGGCAGGGCAGGTTTGCGGAGGGGTGGCCGAGCGGTCGAAGGCGCACGCCTGGAAAGTGTGTATACGTCAAAAGCGTATCAAGGGTTCGAATCCCTTCCCCTCCGCCAATTACTTCAAAGAACAGATTCTCTGACGCAGTGAGCCTTGGGCAATAGCCCGAGGTTCTGCGCCGTTTTCTGTCAAAAGCTGTTGACCGCGTTGTCTTGCGGTCGCGAATTTCTGGGCTGTTTTCTCTTCTCTCCGGCCGCTTTTCTCCAGCAGCCGTTGACTGCCGCCAAACGGTACGGGTTTTGAGATGCCTGGAGAATCAATAAGTTGAACGCCAACAAGCTGTTGACCGTTCCGCACTTTTTACTGACGGGCGCGGGAGTCTGGCGTCAAATCATTCAGCAGCTAGCGCAGCACTTTGTCCTGACACCAGAGACCGAACTATCGCCTCCATCACCGGCGGGCACACGCCATTGCCGAGCAGCC
>JAKAFA010000058.1 GCA_021818185.1 Pseudomonadota bacterium
CGGGCGGGCCTGCGCGCCGAGGCGGCGCGCGCCGAGGCCGAGGCCGCCACCCGCGCCGATTCCGCCGGCCTGGAAGCCTGGCTGGAACTGGGGTTGGCCCATCAGGCGCTCGGCGACGGCAATGGGGCGGTGGCGGCGTTCGAACGGGCGGCGGCCGTCGCCCCCGGCTCGGCCCATGCCCAGTGGTGCCTGGCCGAAGCCCTGCGGGCCGCAGGAGCGCCGGAGCGGGCGGCCGGCCATTACCGCCGCTGCCTGGACATCGATCCCGACGACCGCCACGGCGCGCAACTCGGCCTCGCCCTGGCGGGGGGCGCGTTGCCGGCCAAGGCGCCGGAAGCCTATGTCCGCCAGTTGTTCGACGAGTACGCCGAAACCTTCGACACCGCCCTGGTGGACGGCCTGGGCTACCGCGCCCCGGCGCTGCTGGCCGAGGCCCTGCGGCGCAGCCTGGGCGCCCTGGCCGATCGCGACGTCGCCGATCTCGGCTGCGGCACCGGCCTGGCCGCGCCGGTTCTGCGGCCCTTGGCCCGCCGCCTCGACGGCATCGACCTGTCGCCGGCCATGGTGGCCAAGGCGGCGGCGCGCGGCCTCTACGACGACCTGGCCGAGGGCGACGTGGTCGCCGTGCTGGCGGAGCGGCCGGGCCGTTACGATCTGGTGGTGGCGGCCGATGTGCTGGTCTATCTCGGCGACCTGGGGCCGGTGATGGCCGCCGCCTTCGCCGCCTGCCGGCCGGGCGGCGCCTTCGCCTTCACGGTGGAGCGGGCCGGCGAGGGCGGGGCGGCCTATGAGCTGGGCGCCAAGAGCCGTTACGCCCATGCCCCGGATTACGTCCGCGCCGCGGCGGCGGCGGCGGGCTTCACCGTCGTGCTGCTGGAGGATGCGGTCACCCGCCGCGATTCCGGCGCCGCGGTGCCGGGGCTGGTGGCGGTGGTGCGGCGCGCGTGAAGGGGGGCGAACGTGCTTCGGTGACCCCGCGCCCTACGCTGGTTGGGGGCGGGTCAGGGTGGCGGCGCAGACCCGGGTCGGGCTGGCCTTGGCGTCCTTCTTCAACGCGGCGATCAGGCGGCTGACCTCGTCGGCGGTGTGGGCGGCGCGGCCGGCCGGCAGGTGGACCAGCGCGGCGGAGACGGTCATCAGCGGGAAAGTCACGGCATTGCCCAGCCGGTCATGGCCGGCAATGCCGCCGCGGCGCCGGCTGTCGTCGTCGTAGAAGCTTTCCACGTCGCGGCGGAAGGTGGCGACCAATTCGACGCACTGGCGTTCGGCCTCCTCGAAGCCAAGGCCGCGGAACCCGGCGAAGAAATCGTCGCCGCCGATATGGCCGATGAAGCAG
This sequence comes from Pseudomonadota bacterium, assembly GCA_021818185.1. GTDB lineage: Bacteria > Pseudomonadota > Alphaproteobacteria > Rhodospirillales > Magnetospirillaceae > JAKAFA01. Next base: position 1,337 of record JAKAFA010000058.1, read on the forward strand.
GTGTCGCGCGGCAGCGCCTTGGCCAGCAATTCGGCGAACAGCAGGATGGCGCGGTCGCCCAGGCGGAAGCCGTATTTGTCGTTGAACGGCTTGAAGTTATCGAAGTCGAAATAGGCCAGCACCGCCTCGGCGCCGGTATCGGCCAGGGCTTCCGAGACGTATTCATGGATCAGGGTGTTGCCGGGCAGTTTGGTCAGCGGGTTCTGATCGCGCGCCGTCGCCAGGTTCTTTTCGTTGATGACCCGCAGCAGCGATGGGGCCGACAGGAACCCGACATATTTCATGTCGTCGAGGATCAGGATGCCCTCGGTTCCCTCGACGGCGGAAAAGGCTTGCAGGACGGTCTCCGCCCGGCTGTTGATGTCGGCCATCGGGCAGCGCGTGACGAAATCGCGAAGCGTCCGCCCGAACGCCTTGTTGCACATCAGTTCCTTGCCGAACGGCGAATAGGCGTAGGCCTTCAGATCCTTTTCCCGCACGATGCCCTGCGGCTCGCCCGCGGCATCGACCACCGGAAAGAAGGTTGCGCCCTTGTCGTGGCGGAAGCGCTGGAACACGTCCTCCATCCCGGTGTCGAGGGTCAAGGGCGGGATATAGGCGATCTGGTCGCCGATCAGCTTCTGGTCGGAGATCGCCACCCGCCGCTCCTGCCGGGCCAGGTGCTCCACCCGGTCATAACGCAGGCGCAACTCGTCACATGCGCAGGTCGGGTGCTGGATCAGCCAACCCTGCACCAGATCGCAGCCGATGTCGCGGCAGACGAAATATTCCCGTTCGGTCTCGACGCCCTCCGCCACCACCACCGTGCCCAGCAGGTGGGCGATGTGGACGATCTGGGACAGGAACAGACGCTTCTTGGCATCGGTGGCGATATCGGCCAGGAAGAACCGGTCGATCTTCAGAACGTCGGGTTCGGCGAAATACAACAGCGGCAGGCCGGAGAAGCCGGTGCCGAAGTCGTCGATGGCCAGCCGGAAGCCGTGGCGCCGCAAAGGCTGGACGTGGACGGCCAGTTCGTCCGGCGCGCCGACGGGGTGGTGGCGTTCGGACAATTCGACCACCAGCGCGTCGCGTTCGATGCCGTGCCGGGCCAGCAGGGCGACGGTGCGGGTCGGCAGGCCGTCGCCGTCTTCCAGCGCCCGCCCGTCCAGGTTGACGAACAGGCGCATCGCCCGGTGATGGGGAATGGCGGCGAACTTGGCGACCGCCTTTTCCCGCAGCGCCTCCTCGACCGCCTCCAGGACCCCCAGCGCGTGGCAGGTGTCGAAGAAGTCGCGGATGGAGTCGAATCCCGCTTCGCCGACGTTGCGCAGCAAGGCCTCGACGCCGTAACACACGCCGGTATGGATGTTGACGATCGGCTGAAACGCGATGTCGAGCCGCGCCAGAAGGCCGGCCCAATGGTCGTTCTCCGGCAATGCCCGCACCTGTCCGGGCAGGGTGAAGACCGGGTTCAGGCCGCGCGACAGCGCGCGCAGCGGCATCGGGCCGGTCGTCGCGCGAAGCGCCTCGCCGACCCTGGGCTTCGGGTCGTGCATCCCAAACTCCTTTTGAAGGATCCGCACCGACTCTTCGCCGCCGCGGGCCGGAAGTCAACGGAAGGCAGGGCGCCCCGGCCAAATTTCATGGCCCCGTAACGATTCCGGAAAGCTTTTGAATGGGGCCGGGTTGGAGTCAGTATGGGGGGATGGACCTGGCCGAGCTCCGTCCCGATCTGCCGCCGCCGCTTGCCGAAGACCTCGACATCATTGCCGAGATGACGGCCGATTTCGCCCGTTCGCGCAATATCGAGGAAACCCTGCGGCGGGGCCTGGGGCGGATCTGCGCGTCGGTGGGGGCCGAGGCGGCTTCGCTGTTCCTGACGGACGGCGAGACCGGCGAGCTGGTGTGCCGCGCCTGTTGCGGCCCGGTCGATGTCACCGGCCTGCGCCTGCCGCGCGGCCGGGGGATCGTGTGGCGGGCGGTGGCGGCCAACGCGGCGCAGTTGGTGCGCGATACCCGCCACGACCCCGATTTCGCCGCCACGGTGGACGATACCACCGGCTTCGTGACGCGCAGCATCCTGTGCGCGCCGTTGTCGGTGCGCGACGAACGGCTGGGGGCCATCGAACTGTTCAACAAGCGCGACGGCGGCGCCTTCGGCGACGGCGACCGCCGGCTGGTGCAGGCGCTGGCCGCCTCGGCGGCGCTGGCGCTGATCAACGCCCGCCTGGCTGCCGCCATGGCCGAGCAGGAGGCGTTCCGCCGCGAACTGGCCCTGGCCGCCGACATCCCGCGGGCCATGCTGCCGGGTGTTCTGCCCGACTCCTTCCCCATCCATGGCGTCAACCTGCCGGCGCGCGGGGTGTCGGGCGACTTTTTCGACGTGGTGGCGCGCCCCGACGGCCGCATCGCCTTCGCCCTGGGGGACGTGGCCGGCAAGGGCATCAATGCCGCCTTGCTGATGGCCAAGACCGCCAGCCTGTTCCGCTGCCTGGCCAAGCGGATGGACCGGCCGGGCGCGGTGCTGGCCGCCATCGATGCCGAACTGGCGGAAACCGGCGCCTCGGGCCTGTTCGTCACCATGGTGGCCGGCGTGCTGGACCCCGCCGCCGGCCAGGTGGTGCTGGCCAATGCCGGCCACGAGCCGCCGCTGCTGGTGTCGCCCGGCGCGGTGCGGCCGGTTGATGGCGGCTTGCCGCCGCTGGGCGTGGTGCCGGAGCTGTTCACGGCCGGCTGCCCGGACTCTACCGTGTCCCTGGACGGCGGTTGTCTCTACCTGTTCACCGACGGTCTGAGCGAGGCGAGGGATGGGGACGGCCCCATGCTGGGGGCGGCGGGGGTGGCGGCGCTGCTGGAGCGGTTCGCGGCCCTGCCGGCCCGGCGGCGGCTGGAGGCGGTGGTGGCGGCGCTGCCCGGCGGCGGCGCCCTGCGCGACGACGTCACGCTGATGGCGGTGGAGGACCGGCGATGAACGGGCCTCCCCTGCTCGACCGGCGGTTTGCCGCGCGTCCCGACCGCCTGCGCGACATTCGGAGTGCGGTGGCCGAGGCGGCCGGGCGGCTGGGATGCGCCGACCGCATCGTTCAGGACGTGGTGCTGGCGGTGGACGAGGCCTGCCAGAACATCATCCGCCATGCCTATCGGGGGCTGGGCGGCGATATCGTGGTGCAGCTCGGCGGCGAGCCCGGGCGGCTGGTGGTGCGGCTGATCGATTTCGCGCCGCCGGTGGAACCGGCCCGGATCGTCCCCCGCGCTCTCGACGATCTGCGGCCGGGGGGGCTGGGCACCCATTTCATCCGCACGGTCATGGACGATGTCGCCTTCCTGCCGCCGCCGCCCGGGGCGGGCAACCTGTTGCAGATGGTCAAGTGGATCGGGGGTGCGTCATGATGGTGGAGATCATCGACCGCGGCGCCGCGACGGTGGTGGTGCCGGCCGGCGAGGTGGATCTGGAACACTCGCCCCGGCTGCGGCGGGTGCTGACGGAGCTGATGCTGGACCACCGGACGGTGGTGGTCGACCTCGGCGGGGTGTCGTATCTCGATTCCTCGGGAATCGCCAGCCTGGTGGAAGCCTATCAACTGGCGCGCGGCGGCGCTGGGCGCCTGACCCTGGCCAATCTCAGCCCGCCGGCCTTGCGGGTGCTGCGGCTGGCGCGGCTGGACCAGGTCTTCGCCATCGCCGATACCGTGGATGCGGCCCTTGGGTCCGGGTCGTGATCCCGGCGATGTCCCGCCTGCTGGACCGGGTGGGGCACGCCACCCTGCGGGGGATCGACGAGTTCGGCTTCGGCGCCGCGCTGCTGGGGGAATCGCTGTTCTGGCTGGTGGCCGGCTGGCGGCGCCGCCAGCCGGTGCGCCTGACGGCGGTGGCGGCCCAGGCCATGGAGATCGGCATCGCCGCCCTGCCCATCGTCACCGTCCTGGCGGCGACCATCGGGGTGATGTTGGCCCTCCAGGGGATCTACACGCTGCGGACTTTCGGGGCGGAAAGCCGGGTGACGCTGGGGATCGCCCTGTCGACGGTGCGGGAGTTCTCGCCGTTGATCACCGGCATCCTGGTGGCCGGCCGCTCCGGCTCGGCCCTGGCCGCCCGCCTGGCGACCATGCGCATCAACCAGGAAATCGACGCCTTGACGGTGATGGGCATTTCGCCGGTGCGGTTCCTGGTGGTTCCCGCCCTGGCGGCCATGGTGGTGATGCTGCCGCTGCTGACCCTGTGGGCCGACCTGGTGGCGCTGGCGGCGGCCGGGCTGTACGTCTCGGGCGCGCTGGAGACGACGTTGGCGGCCTATGCCGACGAAGTGCGGAGCCTGCTGCACCTCAACGACCTCATGCATGGCCTGTCCAAGGCCGTCCTCTTCGCGGTGCTGGTCACGGCGGTGGGGGTGGTCAACGGCGCGGGGGCGACCGGCGGGGCCGAAGGCGTCGGCCGCGTGACCACCCGTTCGGTGGTGCAGGCCATCTCGGCGATCATCGTCACCGACATGATTTTCGTATTCCTGGTGACGCGATGATCGGCCGGACCGGGAACATCGGCAGGACCGGAGGGGCAGGCAGGGCAGGGAGCCGCGGGCGATGAGGAACGTGCGGGTCAATTACGCCGTGGTCGGCGGCTTCGTGCTCGGCATGCTGGGCGTGCTGGTGGGGGTGGTCGCCCTGCTGACCGGCCGTACCGGCGCCACCGACACCTATGCGACCCGGTTCGCCAACGTCACCGGGGTCAAGTACGGCACCAAGGTCACCTTCGAAGGCTTCGTCATCGGCCAGGTCGAGGATATCCGGCCGGAGCGCGACGGCGGGCAGGTCAGTTTCCTGGTGCGGCTGTCGGTCCGCCATGGCTGGCCGATCCCGGCGGATTCCCGGGCGCGCATCACCGCCTCGGGCCTGTTGGCCGCGCCGATCGTCGATATCAAGGGCGGCGCCGAATCCCGCATGCTGCCGCCCGGCTCCGAGATCGCCGGTGGCGGCAACGCCAATCTGTTCGCGGCGATGAGCGACGTGGCCGGCCAGATGAACGACCTCAACCGCACGGGGCTGAAGCCGCTGTTGCAGACCCTCAACGAACACGCCGGCCGCCTGGGGGACCTCCTCGACCGTCAGGCGCCCCAGGTCCTGGCCAACATGGTGGCCATTTCCGGTGACCTGGCCGACAAGACGCCGCGCATCACCGCCCAGGTCGAACGGATGACCTCGACCCTGTCCGGCAAGGTGGTTACCGACCTCAACGCCCAGCGTATGGCCAAGTCCATCGAAAACGTCGAGGCTCTGACCGAGGGGCTGGAAGACAGCCGGCGCAAGCTGGATTCCACGCTGACCGTGGTCAACCACTTGGTGGCGGCCGATGCCGGTACGGTCGACGCCTCGCTGAAGGACCTGCGCTACACCTTGCAGACCGTGGCCCGCAGCATCGACGGCATGACCTACGACCTGGAAGGCACCACGCGGAACCTGAACGAATTCAGCCGGCAATTGCGCGACAACCCGGCCGTGCTGATCGGCGGCCGGCGCACCGAAGACGGGCCGAAGGAGTAGGCGATGCCCCCCATCATCGACCGGACCCCCACCAAGCGGCTCTGGTGCTGCGCCCGTCTTCCATTGCTGGTTGTGCCGCTGGCCTTCGGCCTGGCGGCCTGCGCCGAGCCGCCGGCGCCGCGCGACACCTTCTACCGGCTGGAGACGGCGCCGGCCGCCCATCGCTTTGCCCGGCCGCCGCTGCCCGGCATCCTGGAGGTGGACCGCGTCGAGGCCGAAGGGGTTCTGGGCGACCGGGCTATCGCCTATCTTTCGGCACCGGGGGCGGTGCGACGCTATTCCTATGAATTCTGGGCCGACCCGCCGGGGCGGATGGTTCAGGACGCCCTGGTCCGCGCCCTTCGGGCCGCCAATGCCGCCGGCACGGTGGTGACGCCCGATCTGCGGCTGGTGCCCACTTGGATCGTCCGGGCCAGGCTGTTGCGCTTCGAGCAGGAGCCGGCCGCCGGCCGCGTCGCGGTCGCCCTGCGGGTGGCGGTGCTGGGCGCCGACGACAGCCATCTGGTCATGCAGCGGGACTATGCCGTCGAGGCGCCCGCCACCGGCACCTCGCCGGCCGCCGCCGCTGCCGCCATGGGGCGGGCCATGTCCGAAGTGCTGTCCCGGATGGTTGCCGATCTCGGCCGGCCTTCCCGCTAGAAAGCTGGGACCGCTTTCCGCATGGATACTTGCCATCGTCGGGGCGGCGTACCATCCTGTGCGCCGCTTTCCGAGGACGACAGGCAGGGAGTGAAGGGATGTCCGGGCGCCACCGGCCACATGGTCCCCGCGCCAAGATGCGGGCGGCCGTACCGGCCCGCATGGTGGAACTGACGATCGATTCGGTCGGGGCCCGCGGCGACGGGCTGGCGCGGCTGGACGGCGACATGGTGTTCGTGCCCTATACGGTGCCCGGAGACCGCGTCCTGGCCCGGGTCGAAGGCCGGCGCGGCGACGGTCTGGCCGCCGGGCTGGTCGAGGTGGTGGAGGCGGGGCCGGCGCGGGTCGCGGCGCCGTGCCCCCATTTCGGCCGTTGCGGCGGCTGTGCCCTCCAGCACATGGACGAGGAGGCCTATGCCGCCTGGAAGGTGGATCTGCTGCGGACCCAGCTGGCCCGCCAGCGCCTGGGCGACATCGAGCCGGCCCCCCTGGTGCGGGTGCCGCCGGGCAGCCGGCGGCGGGCCACCTTCGCCTTCGTCCGCCGGCGGGGCGACGCCCTGGTCGGCTTCAACGCCCGCGCCAGCCATGCGGTGGTGGATCTGGAGCGTTGCCTGCTGCTGGCCCCCGAGCTGACTGCCGTGCTGCCCGCCCTGCGGGCCGTGCTGGCCGCCACCGTGCCCGAAGGCGGCGGCTCCGGGGGGGGCGACGTGGTCGCCGCCCTGACCGAGACCGGGCTTGACCTGCTGATCGAGGCCGAGGCCCGCCTTGACCTGTTCGACCGCGAGCGGCTGGCGGCCTTCGCCGACGCTGCCGACTTGGCGCGCCTGTCGTGGCGGCGGCCGGGATCCGGCCTTGTCGAGCCCATCGCCCGGCGCCGGCCGGCGGTGGTGCGGTTCGGCGGGGTGGCGGTGGAGCCGGCGCCCGGGTCGTTCCTGCAACCGACCAAGGGCGGCGAATTGGCCATCACCGAGCGGGTGGTGGCCGCCGTGGCCGTGGCCGATCCGGTGGCGGATCTCTATGCGGGCAGCGGCTGTTTCAGCCTGCCGCTGGCCGCCGCCGGCCATTCGGTGCATGCCGTCGAAGGCGAGGAGGGACCGGTGCGGGCGCTGGACGCTGCGGCGCGCCAGGCCGCCTTGCCGGTCGCCGCCGAGGTGCGCGACATCGCCCGCCGGCCGTTGCTGGCCGACGAACTGCGCCGCTTCCAGGCGGTGGTTCTCGACCCGCCGCGGGCCGGCGCCGCCGCCCAGGCCGAGCAATTGGCCGCCGCCGGTCCGCCGGTGGTGGTGATGGTGTCGTGCAACCCCGCCACCCTGGCCCGCGACCTGCGGGTCCTGGTGGACGGCGGCTACCGCGTCGATTCCCTCACCCCCATCGACCAGTTTCCCTGGTCGGCCCACTTGGAGGCGGTGGCGGTGCTGCGGAGGTAGAGCCCGTCAGGGCTCCACGCCGATATTGTCGATCAGCCGGGCGTTGCCCAGCCGGGCGGCGGCGATGATGCGCAGCTTCCGGCCATCCAGGCGCTCGGCAGGGGCGAGGGTGGCGGCGTCACGCACCTCGACGTAATCGACCGCGGCGAAGCCGGCGGCGATCAGATCGGCGGCGGCGGTGCGGCAGGCTTCGCCGGCCGGCCTTCCGGCGCGCAGGGCGGCGGCGATTTCGGTCAGGGTGCGGTGCAGGGCCGGGGCGATGCGCCGCTCGTCGGGCGACAGGTACCGGTTGCGCGACGACATGGCCAGGCCATCGGGCTCGCGGTGGGTCGGCACCCCGGCAATGGCGACCGGGATGTCCAGGTCGCGGGCCATGCGCTCGATGACCTTGAGTTGCTGGAAGTCCTTCTCGCCGAACAGGGCGATGTCGGGCAGGCATTGCAGCAGCAGCTTGGCCACCACGGTGGCGACCCCGGCGAAATGGCCGGGTCGCACGGCGCCGCACAGGCCATCGGACAGGCCGGCCACCGTCACGGTGGTGGCGAAGCCGGCGGGATACATCTCGGCGGCGGTGGGGGCGTAAAGCAGGTGGCAGCCGGCCCCGGCCAGCAGGGCGGCGTCGGCTTCCTCCTGGCGGGGATAGCGGTCAAAATCCTCGTTGGGGCCGAACTGGGTCGGGTTGACGAAGACCGAGGCCACCACCCGGTCGGCGCGGGACAGACCCGCCGCCACCAGGCTGAGGTGGCCCTGATGCAAGGCTCCCATGGTGGGGACCAGGGCGACGGTCAGGCCTTGGGTCCGCCAGGCGCGCACGCGACCGCGCAGGTCGGCGACGGAACGGACGATGTCGATGCCGGGCATGGGGCTAGTCCTGCGCCTTCGGCTTGGCGGCGCCGAAGCAATGCTGGGCGGCCGGGAAGGCGCGGGACCGCACGTCGGCGGCATAGGCCTGGGCCGCCTGCTCCACCAGCGGCGCCAGTTCGGCGTAGCGTTTGACGAATTTCGGCGTGAAGTCGTTGAACAGCCCCAGCACATCGTCGATCACCAGCACCTGGCCGTCGCAGGCCGGCGAGGCGCCGATGCCGATGGTCGGGATGGCGATCGATTCGGTCACCGCCCGGGCCAGCGGTTCGACGGTGCCTTCGACCACCACGGCGAAGGCGCCGGCATCGGCCACGGCGCGGGCGTCGGCGTGGATGGCGGCGGCCTCGTCCTCGGCGCGGCCATGGGCCCGGAATCCGCCGGCGACATGGACGGCTTGCGGCATCAGGCCGATATGGCCCATCACCGGGATGCCGCGCGCCACCAGATAGGCGATGGTGTCGGCCATCTCGCGGCCACCCTCCAGCTTGACCCCGCCGGCGCCGGTTTCGGCCATCAGGCGGGCGGCGCTGCGGAAAGCCTGCTCGCGGCTTTCCTGGTAGCTGCCGAACGGCAGGTCGACGACGACGCAGGCGGCGCGCGAGCCCCGCACCACGGCGGCGCCATGGGCGATCATCATGTCCAGGCTGACCGCCAGGGTGGTCTCAAGCCCGTACAACACCATGCCGAGGGAATCGCCGACCAGCAGGATGTCGACATGGGGGTCGAGCAGCCGGGCCATCGGCGTGGTATAGGCGGTCAGCGAAACGATCGGCGTGCCGCCCTTGCGGGCGCGGATGTCGCGGGTGGTGATCCGCTTGCTGCGAATTTCGGTGCTCAACGGCGGGCCTCCAGCTTCGTCGATCCCGCCGGTGTTCCACCATGCGGGCTGCAAGTCAAACGCTAAAACAGCGGGGCGGTGCTCAGGTGTGGCTGCCGTCGGCCATGTCCTTGAGCGCCACGGCATCCAGCAGGATGACATGGCCCGAGGCCGGCAGGCCGATCACCCCGTCACGCTTCAAGTGGGTGAAGGTGCGGCTGACGGTTTCAATGGTCAGGCCCAGATAATCGGCGATATCGGCGCGGCTCATCGGCAGGCCGATGGGGCTGGCCGTGCCGCCGCGCGCCACGGCGCGGCGCGACAGCCGCAGCAGGAAGGTGGCGACCTTTTCCTTGGCGGTCTTGCGGCCCAGCAGCAGCATCTGCTCCTGCGCCGCCACCAGATCCTTGACCGCCATGGAGAACAGCTTGCGCTCCAGGCGCGGCATCTCGTCCTTGAGCGCCTCGATCTTGCGGTTGGCGAAGCGGCAGATCTGGCTGGGCGAGACCGTCTCGGCGGTATAGGCGTAGCCGCCGTCCACCGCCAGCCCGAACATGTCGCCGGCGAACAGGAAGCCGATGATCTGGCGGCGGCCGTCGCTCATCAGCTTGTACAGCTTCACGGCGCCGGACGAGATGGAATAGACGTGCAGGGCGGGATCGCCCTCGCGGAAGATGGCGAAGCCGGCCGGCAATTGGGCATGCCCGCGGGCCGCCGCCAGGCGGCGAAGGTCGTCGGGGGACAGCTCAGCGCAAAACGCAACGTCGCGCACCACGTCGCAATTGCGGCATGGCGGGGCGGTCAGGTCGGGGCTTTCGCGCTCGCACGTCCTGTGGTCATCGAAATCCACCGCGCCCGAGACCATCCCCATGGCGGGCCTCAGTCCTTGCCGGGCGATGGGGGGGGCGCCGGCGGCTTGGCCGGAGCCGGCCGCATGTCGTCGTCGTCGAACAGGATGCGGTGCGCGGCGCCGTCCAGGTCTTCGAACTGGCCGGATTTCAATGCCCAGAGGAAGGCCAGCAGGCCGATGGCGCCGAGGAGGAGAGCCACCGGAATCAGCATGAGCAGACTGGACACTCAACTCCTCCCGCGGGACAGACGCAGGGCATTGCCAATTACTACCAGCGAGGACATGGACATGGCAATTGCAGAGATAAGGGGGGTGACGTGGCCGGCGATGGCCAGCGGCACCGTTACGACGTTGTAGGCGAAGGCCAGAACGAAGTTCTGCTTGACCAGACGGCCGGAACGGCGGGCCACGTCAAGGGCTTCGGCGACCGGCGCCAGGCGCCGGCCCTGGAAGACCGCATCGGCGGCGGTCTGGCTGACGTCGACCGCGGTGGAGGGGGACATCGAGACATGGGCGGCGGCCAGGGCGGGGGCATCGTTGAGCCCGTCGCCCACCATCAGCACCCGCCGGCCGGAGGCGGCCAGTTCGCCCAGGCGGGCGACCTTGGCGGCCGGGGTGCAGGCGGCGCGCCATTCGGGGATGCCGGCCAGTTCCGCCACCCGCCGGACCTCCGCCTCGCGGTCGCCGGACAGCAGTTCGACCGCCAGCCGGCGGCGGCGGAGATCGGCGACCACGGCGACGGCGTCGGCGCGCGGCTCGTCGCGGAAGGCGAAGCGGACCGGCGGGCGGCCGGGGGTGGACAGCCAGAGTTCCGGGCCTTCGGCCTCGTCCGCGCCGGCCGGCGCCCCGACATGGGCGCGGCTGCCCAGGCGCACCGCCCCGGCCACCAGGCCGCGGCCGGGTTCCTCGATCACGCCGTCGGCCATCCGGGCGGTGGGGCAAGCGGCGGCCAGGGCGCGGGCCAGCGGGTGACGCGACGCGAGGGCCAACGCGGCCGCCTGCGCCAGGTCGGCCGTGCTCCAGCCCCCGTCATGCACCAGGTCGGGCGTGCCCAGGGTCAGGGTGCCGGTCTTGTCGAAGACCACGGTATCGACGTCGGCCAAGCGCTCCATGGCGGTGGCCGACTTGAGCAGGATGCCTTGGCGCAGCAGCCGGCCCGAGCCGATCACCTGTACCACCGGCACGGCCAGCGCCAGGGCGCAGGGACAGGTGACGATCAGCACCGACACGGCGTTGAGCAGGGATTGCTGCCAGCTCTGGCCCATGATCAGCAGCCACAGCAGGAAGGTGGCGAGGGCGGCCAGATGCACCGTCGGCGCATACCAGCGGGCCACCCGGTCGGCGAGGGCGACGTAGCGGGCGCGGCCCTGTTCCGCGACTTCCATCAGGCGGACGATCTCGGCCAGCAGCGTGCGTTCGCCCACCGCATCCACCGACAGGCGCAACGGTGCCGACAGGTTGATGGTTCCGGCAAAGACGCGGGCGCCGGGCTCGACCGGCTGGGGCACGGTCTCGCCGGAAATCAGGCTGGTGTCGATGTCGGAACGACCGTCGCGCACCAGGCCGTCGACGCCGATGCGCTCGCCGGTCGCCACCAGCACCGTGTCGCCAGGCCGCACCTTTTCGGGCGGCAGCAGCCGATGGGTGCCATCGGCGTCCACCACGGTCACCGCCACGGCGTCTAGGGTCAGCAGGTGCTCGGCCGCGTTGCGGGCCCGGCCGCGGGCCCGGCTGTCCAGGTAGCGGCCGATCAGCAGGAAGAACAGCAGCGAAACCGCCGAGTCGAAATAGGCGTCGTGGCCCCAGGTGATGGTTTCGTACAGGCTCATGCCGGCGGTAAGGATCACGCCGATGGTGATCGGTACGTCCATGTTGGTGCGCCCGCCGACCAGGGCGGTGACGGCCGACCGGGCGAACGGCCGCAGGCACCAGGCGATGGCCGGCAGGGCCACCGCCGCCGACAGCCAGTGCAGGAAGGTCCGGGTGACGGCGGTCATGTCGCTGCCGGCCCAGATGGACACCGAGAACAGCATGACGTTGCCGGCGGCGAAGCCGGCTACCGCCATGGCCCGCAGCAATTCCTTCTCGTGGCGCTCGGTCTCGCGCGACAGGCGCGCTGGGTCGTAGGGCACCAGATGGTAGCCCACCTGTAGCACCGGAGCGAGGAGGCGGGCGGCGTCGGTGGCCTCGGGCGTCCAGCGGACCACCAGGCGCCGGGTGGTCATGTTGACCCGTGCCGAGGTGACGCCGGGCTGCCGGGCGAGCAGGGATTCGATCAGCCAGACGCAGGCGGCGCAGTGGATGCCTTCCACCATCAGGTGGAGTTCGTCCTCGCCCTTGTCGGTGCGGCGGGTGGCGGCGGTGAAATCGTGGAGGCGGGCGGCGGCGTCGGGACGAAGCGGGCGGGCGGCGGGGTCGATGGCCCGCCGGTTGTAGTAGGTATCCAGTCCCAGCCCTTCCAGGAGATGGAAGGCGCCCTCGCAGCCATGGCAACAGAACGGGCCGGCGAAATCGTCGGGAACGGCCGACCCGCAATGGGGACAGGCGGCGCTCACGGCAGGATGAAGCGCCGCTGCGTCTGGTAGGCCGCGTCGTGACCGGTCGCCAGGACGTCCATGTCCCATTCGCCGGGGAGGGGCAGGGGGACGGTGGCGCCATAGCGGCCGTCGCCCTGGTCCTTCAAGGCCACCTGCCGCTCGTAGCCCTTGACGGTGGGCCGGCTGAGCAGGGCCTGGACGTCCAGGCCGGCAAGCGGCTCGCCGTCGCGGTCACGGTAGGTGATCAGAACCTGGGCGGCCGGCTTGGGCCCGGCGGCCGGGGTGACGGCGGTATCGACCGTCCACCCCAGTGCCGCCTGGGCCTTGGCCATGGCCAGGTTGCGGTTGTAGGCGAGGCCCTCTTCGTAGGCATGCTGCGTCGACAGGCCTGTGAACGTGGAGGTGGCGAAGAACGCCATGGTGGCGTTGACGCCGAACACGATCACGAAGAAGCCGAGGATGATGAAGGGATACCACCATCCCTTGCTACGAATCTGGGCCATGGATGTCCTACTCTTGGTCGGGTCCGGCGAACAGGCCCTCGCTGCGAAGCTGGCTCCCGTTCCGCTTGTCGGTGAGCACGAAGTATAGCGGGGTCGCCTTGCCCTTGGTACTGCCTTGCGGCGCCGTCACATAGACGCGGAAGGTTCCGACCGTGTCGGCGGCGACGTCCAGTTCGGGCTTGGACCCCTGGTCCTCGTCGCCGATCACCATGACGGTGGCGCCGGGAAGCCCATCCACCCGCAGGTTGAACTCCCGGTCGCGGCGGACCATGTTCAGGATCTTGTAGGTATAGCCGTTGCGCAGGTCGCCGTTGCGCTCCTGGACATAAAGCGGGCTGCGTTCGTGCAGGATGTTGACCTCGACGGTCCGGCGGTTGACCAGGGCGGTCAGCATCACCACGCCGACCACCGCGAGGGCGCCGGCATAGACGATGGTGCGCGGGCGGACCAGACGGAATTTGGTCTCTCCGCCTTTTTCGCGGCCCAATTGGTTGACGACGGAATCGTAGCTGATCAGACCGCGGGGCAGGCCGTGCTTGTCCATCATGGTGTTGCAGGCGTCGATACACAGGCCGCAGCCGATGCAGGCCAGCTGATTGCCGTCGCGGATGTCGATGCCGGTCGGGCAGCTCTGGACGCACATGCGGCAGTCGATGCAGTGGCCGCGCCCGTCGAAGCTCTGGCCCTTGCGGGCGGGGGCCCGCGGTTCGCCGCGCCAGGCCTCGTAGGAGATGATCAGCGAATGCTCGTCGAACATCGCCGACTGGAAGCGGGCATAGGGGCACATGTAGATGCACACCTGCTCGCGGGCATAGCCGGCCAGCAGGAAGCAGGCGCCGCCGACCACGCCGATCGCCGTGTAGGTTCCCATGCCGGCGGTGCCGTCGAAGATCTCGCGCAGCAGGGTGGGGGCGTTGTCGAAATACAGCGCGAAGCTGATGCCGCAGGCCAGGGCGATCAACAGCCAGATGACGGTGACCGCGCCGCGCTTCATCAGCTTCTCGGCGTCCCATTTACGCCGTTCCATGGCGATGCGGGCGTTGCGGTCGCCGACGATCCAGCGCTCCACCGCGACGAACAGGTCGGTGTAGACCGTCTGCCAGCATAGAAAGCCGCACCAGATGCGCCCGGCCAGGGCGCTCATCAGGAACAGGGTCAGGGCGGCCAGCATCAGCAGGCCGGTCAGGTAGTAGACCTCCTGCGGCCAGATCTCGATGAAGGCGAAATAGGCGCGGCGGGCCGCCAGGTCGATAAGGATCATCTGGTCGGGGGCGCCGGGGCCGCGATCCCAGCGGAGGAACGGCGCGAGGTGCCAGAAGGCGAGCAGCACGGCCATCGCCCACCACTTGATGGTCCGGAAGATTCCGCGAACCCGGCGGGGGTGGACGGTGACGGTCTCGGCGTAGAGCTTGATGGCGTCGGAGGACGCCTTGGGCTTGACGGCGTCGGACGACGCCTTCTCGGAGGAGGATTTGACGATCGCCATGACGCGAATTTTCACGCTGTTGTTCGGGTTGGCGCGAGTCTATCGGCCGGAAGGGATCGAGGTCCCCTCAAAAAGGCATGGCGGCTTTGCGGGAAACGCTCGGCTGGCCTGGAACGAAACGGTTGCTTTTTGCGAACGACTCAAATGTGGGGAAGGCTCCCGGGGAGCGGCGTCCGTTGCCGGACGGCCTCTCCCCGGAATTCCCCCGATTACTTTCCGCCGCCCAGCGAGTGGACGTAGACGGTCAGCATCTTGATGGTGGTGGCGTCCAGGCGGCGGCCCCAGGACGGCATGGAGCCGTGGTGGGGCTTGGTGACCTGGGCGATCACCCCTTCAACGGTCGGCTTGGTGAAGGTGCGGATCGCCGTGTTGAGCGGCGGGGCACCGGGGATGCCGCCGCCGACACCGCCCTGGCCGTGGCAGGCCACGCAATTGTCGTTGAAGATCTTCTCGCCCGGCGAGCCGGCGGCGGGAGTCTTCTGCAGCGACACGACGTATTCGGCCACTTGGCTGATCTGCTCGGGGGTCAGGATGCCATCGGCTCCGAAGCTGGGCATGGTGGCGGAGCCGTCACCGCCGCGCGACGCCGGGTCCGAGTTGCGCACGCCGTGGGTGATGGTCTGCTGGATATCGGCCAGCGTGCCGCCCCACAGCCAGACGTCGTCGGCCAGGCTGGGATAGGCGCCGGGCCGGCCGATGCCGCCGGTGCCGTGGCAGGCGGCGCAGTTTTCGCCGAAGGCGATCTTGCCGCCGACCATGGCGTAGTTGAGCAGGGACTTGTCCTTGGCAATGTCCTCGACCGAGGCTGCCTCGATCTTGGACAGCCACTGCGACCGGGCCAGCTTCTGGTCCTTGAGGTCCTCTTCCAGCTGGCCGCGCGCCGACCAGCCGAACAGGCCGTGACTGTAGTTCGAGGTGGTCGGCCACGACGGGTAGACGATCCAGTAGCCGATCGCCCAGATCACCGAGACCCAGAAGATGACGATCCACCACTTCGGCAGCGGAGTGTTCAACTCCTTGATGCCGTCCCACTCGTGCCCGGTCGTCATCTGACCGGAGACGGAATCCTTTTCGATGGAAGCCATATCAGCGCTCCTTTGCCGGCGTGCCCGGCGAACTGTTCGATGACGGTGGTTCCTGGTCGTCATCCTTCAGCGGAATGTCGCCATAGGATTCGAACCGGCTTTTGTTCTTGGGCCGATAGGCCCAGAAGCCAATTCCCAGGAACGCGGCCATCATCAGCACAACCCACAGGGGTCTGAGTACATGCTCGACGAGATCGACGAGAGTATTCACCGGACCCCCTTAGCGACGGATCGTTTCGGGCTTCACGGCGGTAAAATCCACCATGGTGCCGAGGACCTGGACGTAGGCGACCAGGGCATCCATCTGCGAAATCGCCTTCGGGTTCCCGTCAGCCGCCCCCATGTGGGCCTTCGGGTAACGCTTCAGGATCGCCGCGTCCGACGAGTCGGAGCGAACCTGCTCCTCAAGGTCGGTCTTGGCGTTCTTGATGTCGTCGTCGGTATAGGGCACGCCGACGGCCCGCAGGGTCTCCAGCTTGGCGGCGATGTCCGAGTAGTCCAGCGGCTTCCGCAGGTGCGGATAGCCGGGCATGATCGATTCCGGCACAACGTCGCGCGGGTTGATGAAGTGGCGGACCAGCCAGTCGTCGGTGTACTTGCCGCCGACGCGGGCCAGATCCGGTCCGGTGCGCTTCGACCCCCACTGGAAGGGATGGTCGTACTTGGATTCGGCCGCCAGGCTGTAGTGGCCGTAACGCTCCACCTCATCCTTGAACGGCCGGATCATCTGGCTGTGGCACAGATAGCAGCCTTCGCGGATGTAGATGTCGCGGCCCATCAGCTCCAACGGGCTGTAGGGACGCACGCCGCCCACCTTCTCGATCGTCGAGGAGATCGAGAACAGCGGCACGATTTCCACCAGGCCGCCGACGATCACGAAGAGGAGGATGCCGACCGCCAGGAAGAAGACGTTGGTCTCGAGGACCTTATGCTGATTGAAGACGCTCATGTCCGATCCTCCTCAACGGGCGCCGCTGGTGGCGGGGGCCAGGAACTCCTCGGCCACGTCGCCCTTGATGGTCTTGTAGACGTTGTAGACCATCACCAGGGCACCGGTGACGAACAGGACCCCGCCGGTGGCGCGCATCACGTAGTAGGGATGCATGGCCTCGACGGTTTCGATGAACGAGTATTGCAGGAAGCCCAGGTTGTCATAGGCACGCCACATCAGGCCCTGCATGATGCCCGAGATCCACATCGAGGTGATGTAGAGGAGGATGCCGATGGTGGCGACCCAGAAGTGCACGCCCACCAGCTTCAGCGAGTACAGTTCCTTGCGGCCCCACAGCTTGGGAACCAGATAGTACAGCGCGCCGAACGACACGAAGGCCACCCAGCCCAGCGAGCCGGAATGGACATGGCCGATGCCCCAGTCGGTGTAGTGCGACAGCGAATTCACCGCCTTGATGGACATCATCGGCCCTTCGAAGGTCGACATGCCGTAGAAGGCCACCGAGGTCACCAGGAAGCGCATGACCGGGTCGGTCCGGAGCTTGTCCCAGGCGCCCGACAGGGTCATCAGGCCGTTGATCATGCCGCCCCAGGACGGCATCCACAGCATGATCGAGAAGGTCATGCCCAGGGTCTGGGTCCAGTCGGGCAGGGCGGTGTAGTGCAGGTGGTGGGGGCCGGCCCAGATGTAGAGGAAGATCAGCGCCCAGAAATGGACGATGGACAGGCGGTAGGAATAGACCGGGCGCCCGGCCCGCTTGGGCACGAAATAGTACATGATGGCCAGGAAGCCGGCGGTCAGGAAGAAGCCCACCGCGTTATGGCCATACCACCACTGGGTCATGGCGTCCTGGACGCCGGAATAGAGCGAATAGCTCTTCCACCAATGGGTGCCGCCGAA
>JAKAFA010000295.1 GCA_021818185.1 Pseudomonadota bacterium
GGACGGCTTCGGCATCGAGTGCGGACTGATCACCAACGGCTGGTTGCTGCCGCTTCACGCGACGGCCCTGGCGGCCGCCGGTCTGAGACGGCTTTCCATTTCCATCGACAGCGACGATATGGCGGTGCACGAAGCCAACCGCGGCCTGAGCGGCCTGGGGGAACGGATCCGGGAGGGTGTCGCCCTGGCCCACGCCGCGGGCATTCCGGTCTGCGCTTCGGTCACCGTAAGCCGTCTGGTCGATTACGACGCATTGCCGGCCGCTCTGGCACGTCTCGGCTTCGACGCGGTGGCGTTTTCCTATCCGCGGCGCGAGCCGTTGGGGTCCTCCTCGCTGGTCCACGGCGCGGATTCGGCGCTGATCGATCTGGAGACCGGGGAATTGCTGGCCGCCCTGGATGCGATCCGCCGCCTCAAGGCGCGGTTCCGCGTGCTCAATCCGACCGCCGCTCTGGCGGAGGTGGGCCGGTTCGTCCGCGGCGAGGCGCAGCGAATTCCCTGCATCGGCGGCCACAAATACTTCTACGTCGACTGGAATCTCGATCTCTGGCGGTGCGAGGCCTGGAGCGAGCCGATGGGGTCGGTGTTCGATCTTGACGGCATTCCCGACCGGCGGGACCCCTGCAATGCCTGCATGATGGCGTGCTATCGCCATGCCAGCGTGATGATGCACGGCGCGGTCGCCGTCGGCGATGCGGCCAAGGCCCTGAGCCGGGGCGAGATCGGGGCGGCCGTCGGGCATCTGTTCCAGCGGGGAGTCGCACTGTCATTATGGACGGTGGCGGTGGAAAAATGGCCGCGGGTGAGGCGGCGCGCCCGCCGATGACCGCCGGCGCCAGGCCTCGCGCGCGGCCCACAAGGCGGGCAGGGCGGATTCGTAGGCCCGGAAGGCTAGGCGCCGCCACCGGTCGCGGAAAATGATGACCTCGGCGCAGGGCTCCGGAATGGGGCGCCAGGCTTGGTGCCAGGGCATGTCGGTGACCAGGCTGGTGATGCTGAGCGCCGGGTCGGCACAGGCCCGCTTCAGCATTTCCTCCAGCAGCACCTGGCCCGGCGAATAGCGGGACAGGCTCTCGTCGTAGGCGATCTTCAGCACGTGGCGGCATTGGCCGTCGATCATGGCGAACTGGGCCGCCGCCGGGCGGCCGCCGGCTTCCAGCAGGGCGATCTCGCATCGCAGTCCCGGCCGGCCGGCCTCCAGCAGCCGGCGGTAAAAGGCGGTCAGCCGGGGATCGAGAGCGATGGCCGAGCCGGTGCCGGAGCTGCCCTTCCAGCCCGAGGCTTCCAGGTGCAGAAAAGCGCCGAAGGCTTGCGCCGCTTCGGGTCCCGCCGAAGCCGTCACGATCCGCCAGGGGCCATCGGCGGTCAGGCGTTTGCGGGACTTTTGCAGGCTGGTCCGCAGGTTCTTCGACCAGGCGGCGGCCAGCGCCTCGCCGTCGAGGGTGGTGTCGAGGCCGTTGCGTGGCGAGGCCGGCCGCAGGCTGGCGGGATACGGCCAAGCCTGGGCGATGCGGTGGGCGGCGCCGCCCACTGGAACCCGGCGCCACCACAGCAGGCCGCCGCCATGGGGCGAACGGGCCAGTGCCAGGGCCACCGCCCGGGGATCGGCCCGCACCGCCAGGGGAAAATCGCCCCAGCCCATGTGCAGGTGGGGAGCCAGCGCCGTCGCCTGCACCGGCCCGAACGGAAGCAGTCGGCCGGTCGCCGGAACGCAGGGCAGAATGGCCAGCGCGCCCGCCGCATCGGCGCACCGCAGCAGCGTCAACCGGTCGGGGGCGTCGAGCAAATGGGCGGCGAAGGCCTCGAACACTTCGAAGCGGGCGTACACGCCCGACGCCTCATCGATGGCGCGCCAGTCCTCGGCAAGGGCGCGCAGGCCATCGAGGCCATGGAAGACCGCGACGTCGATCCGGCCTGCCGCGGCTCGCGGAGGGGGGGACACCGGCTTGGCGTCGGCGGTGGCGTCGGCGTGCATGGCTTTCCCTTCGTTGGCAGCGAGGACAGGGCGTCGGCGTCAGGGGGCGGCGAGGTGTTGCACCCCCCGGATGAGGGGCGCGGCCAGGCGCAGCAGCGAGGGCGGCAGACCGGCGGCGAGGCGCTCGACCGCCGCGCCGTCGAGCTGCGCCAGCACCCGGCGAGCCTCGTCGCACTGCCCGGCCATCAGCCAGTGGCGGGCCAGCGACCGGCGCAGCCGGTACACCGTCCGTGCCACCAGTGGGCCGGTCCGGCCGAGGAAATCCGGGTCGCAGCCCCAGTTCCGTTCGATGATGGTCAGCCGTGCTTGCAAGCGGACCGCCAGCGAGGAATCGGTCAGGCGGGGGCCGCCATGGCTGCGCTGGAGGGCGGTCGGCCCGTCGATGTAGGCGCAGGGGCCGCGGCGCGTCAGGCGGGCGAAGCACTCCCAGTCCTCGAAGGTCGGCAGGTCGTCGGCGAAGCGCAGGGCCTCGCCGGCCACGCTGCGGCGCGCCAGCACGGTATTGACGTTGACGTAATTCGCCTGAAGCTCGGCCTCGTAGAGCGAGCCGATATGCACGGCGATGCGTGCTTCGCCGTCGGTCGGGTCGGGCAGGAAGTCGGCCAGGGGCCGGGCGGGGCCGAGGATGGACTCCCATCCCCGCCGGTCGCCCGACCAGCGCCGGACATAGGACATCTCGCGCCGTCCATCGGGATAGAGCTGGCCGAAATCCGAAAAGGCGAAGACTAGGCCGCTGCCGCGGGCCAGCAGCGGGCGCTGCCAGCGCAGCCGCTGCGGCAGCCATTGGTCATCGGAATCGGCAAAGGCCACCAGATCGTGGGTGCAGGCGGCGATCCCGGCATTGCGCGCCGATCCGGCCCCGCGGTGCGCGCAGGCAAGATAGCGCACGCGCGGCGCGAACCGGCGCACGATTCCGGCGGTGCCGTCGGTGGAGCCGTCGTCGGCGACAATGATCTCGTCGCCATCGGCGACGGCCTGCAGCACCGAGCCGATGGCGGCCGGCAGCAGCGCGGCGCGGTTGTAGGTGGGAATGACCACGCTGACGGGTTCCATGGAGCGTTCGCCTTGCAGGATGGTCAGGCCGTATGCAGCCCGTCGGCCGGGGCGGGGCGGAGGGTGGCGGCCGGGGGCAGCAGCATCCGGTGAAGGGCCGCGACGCTCAGCGCCCGGCTCCCGCAGCGGCGCAGGAAGAATTCGCAATACCGGTCAAGGGTGTTCAGGAACGCCTCCCGCTCGTCGAGATCGCGGACATAGGGAGAGCCGCCCGGCAACAGCGACGAACTGTGGTAGGTCAGCATGAACAGCCGCTGGCCGCGGCGAAGGGTGGCGCGGGTCAGGGCCACCAGATCCCCGAAGCTGTGGCCCTCGGGGCTGAGGCGCAGACGCTGCAACAGGCCGAGGCGGGCGGCGATCCCGCCGGCGCGCCAGGCGGCGGCCCACGGGTGAGCCAGGGCGGGATAGAGGCTGGCGCCCCACGATGCCAGGCAGCCGGCGAAGCCGACGCTGAGCGGGCAGGCCAGGACCGCCGCCGGGGTCTGGAACGGCCGGGCGGGAAAGGCCGAGAAATCCGGCCCCCCGACGCCGGAAAAGTCGGTATGGGGGACGATGCTGACGTCGATGCGGTAGTCGAGGGCTGCCAGATGGTCCATGGTCCGCGGGCCGATGCCGTAGCGCCCGGCCTTGTAGACTCGCGGCCGGACGCCGAAGCGGCCGGTGATGGCGCCGGTCAGCACCGCCAACTTGTCGCGTTCCAACTCGGGCGGCAGGTTCCCCGGAAAGGAATTGCGGGCGGAGCCGGCCTCTTCCCGGTAGGGCGGCGTCACCCAGGGATGAAGATGGGCGCCGATCTCGCCCTCGATCCCCAAACTGACCACGTCGAACAGCTCATCCTCGCGGCCACTGGCGGCACAGGCGTCGATGTCCTCCTTGAAATGTCCGGCCACCCCGAAGCCATCCGCC
>JAKAFA010000296.1 GCA_021818185.1 Pseudomonadota bacterium
AGCAGCCAGTCCGGGACGCCGCTCACCGTCGGGTCCTGCTCGAATTGCCCGGCGTTGGCCGGGATATTGGCCAAGTGTTGGGCCCACAGCGTGGAATACAGCGGTGCGTCGCCCACCGCGTCGTGGTATTCGGCATTGGCCAGCCAGACATTGGCGAGGTTGGCGGGGGTGACGTAGGTTTTCTGGCCGCTGAAGGCGTCCTGGATGTATTCGCCGTTGCTGTTCACCCCGATGCTGGCGGCCCGGCCTGGGATGAAATAGCCCACCTGCTTGGCGAGATCGACCAACTGCCCCATCAGCGACGCCGGGGTGCCGGCGGTCGCATCGGAGACGATGGTGCCGTTGGCATTCCATGCGATGGAGTTGTTCGACCACCAGGCGGATTCGCTGCCCACCAGCGGGGCCGGCGGCGGCGTCACACCGCCGCTTAACGAGCCGACGGCATAGCCCAGGCTGGTGAGGGAGCCGGCATTGGGCGGGGCGTTCACCGGCGACAGCGCGATGCCCACCGCCGGGGCACTACCCCCCGCCGTCTGCCCGCCTTGCGCCGCCAGTTCCATCCCTTCGGCCGACAGTTGCGCCCCGGCCATCGCCAGATTCTGGGGCGTCGGGTTCTCGATGGCGGCCAGCACGCCGGCCCCGGCCGCCGCTCCGCCCGCCAGCGCCCCGGCATCGGTGCCCGATGGCGCTACCGCATGCGCCACCGAGGCGATCGCCCCCACCACCGTCGCCGGACTCGGACTCTGCACCGCCTGGGCGATGGCCAGCGCCGCGTTGCCGGCATCGAGCGTCGCCTGCTGGTCCTGCTGCACCTGCGCCTGCTGTTGCGGCACCCCGGCGTTGCCGCCCGTCCCCGACAGGAGCTGCTCGACCCCGGTCACCAGATTGCTCATTCCCGCATCGATGGCGGTGAATACGTTCGGCCCGGTGCTGGCCACCACCTGCCCGCCCGCCACCGATTCGGTGCTGCCGTCCGCCAGCGTGTATCGGGTGTTGCCCGCAGCGTCCGTGCCGGTGGCGATGATCGGCTGTGCGGTACCCAGCTGGCCGGGCGCCGTCACCGACGCGAACTCGTCCGGCCCGCCGCTGGGATGCAGCACCACATAGCCGCCCGCCTGGTCGACGCTGCCTACCACCGCGGGGCCATTGACCAGCAGCCCCGCAGAACCGTCGGTCGGCAGCACCGCCAGGGTGCTCCCCAGGCCGGCGACATGCGAGACGGTGACCGGCGTCTGCACGCTGCCGCCATTGTCGTCGGGCGACAGCAGCAAGCCGCTGCCGCTCCCGGACGAGGGGGCGATCAGCGTCCGCGTCACCCCGGCGGAATCCATCACCGGCGTGGCCGCCACCGCCTGGCCGGCCGCCAGCGGAATGACGGTGCCGGTGTTTTCCGACAAGGTCACCCTGGACCCGGCCGGCGGCGTAAGGGTATAGCCCCGGCCGCTGGGGGAAATCCGGGTGCCGGTTCCGAACGACAGGGCCGTCCCGCCCTGGACGATCCGCCCGGAACCATCCCCGGCGATGTCCCCCGACACCGATCCGGCGCCGGTGCCATAGACGAAGCTGGTGCCGCCGTTGCCGTCGCCGGCCGTGGTGACCATCTGCCCGGGGGGCGCGGTGAAGACTGTGCCGTCCAGGCCCGATACGGTGACCGAAGTGCCGGTGGCGGGGATAATGGTGAAACCGCTGGCCATGGGGGAAAGCTGGGTGCCGGCCCCGAAAGTGGTGACCGTGCCGTTCTGGCTCAGTTGGCCCGAGCCGTCGGCGGCGATGATTCCCGACACCGCAGCACCGCCGGTGCCGTATTTGAAGGTGGTGCCACCGGCGCCGGTGCTGCCCGTGGTCATCGCCTGCCCGGGCGGCGCGGTGAAAACCGTGCCGTCGAGGCCGGAAAGGGTGATCGACGCTCCGCTGGCCGGGGTCAGGGTGTAGCCGTCGCCGGTGGCGGAAATCTGGGTGCCCACGCCGAAGGTGGTGACGGTGCCGTTCAGGCTCACTTGGCCCGCATCGTCGGCGATGTCGCTCACCGTGTCGCCGCTGCCGGTGAGCCGGATGGTCTCGCGGCCGCTGCCGCCGATCACCGTGTCGCCGGCCCCATCGGCGATCAGTGTGCCGGTGCCGGTGCCGCCGACCAGGGTGGACCCATTGCCGCCGGCGATCAGGACGACGCCGTCGGCGTTGCCGGCGATCAGGGTGTTGCCGCCCGCCTGGTCGTAGATCACGTCGGCCCCGGTGTCGCTGGCGTTGACGGTCATGCCGCTGCCCGACAGCGTGTCCACCGTCATCACTCCGCCCGGGACCGACGCGCCGCTGATCGGCACGCCGTCGATGTCGATGGTGTTGCCGGCCGTCACGCCCTCGAGTGCGGTGATGCCGGCCTTGGGGTCCAGCGTCACCGTCCGGCCGGCCGTCACCGCCTCGACGGCGCTGCCGTCGGCGCTCTCCACCACCGTGCCGCTGTCGGTGGCGAACACCTGTGTACCGGTGTTGGTGGCATAGTTGAACAGCACGTCGGCCAGCGAGCCGATGTTGCCGTCGGCATAGGTGAAGGTGGCGGTGGCCAGGATGGTGTTGCCGTTGTTGTAGGTGTCGGCGGCGGTGGCCGTGAGGGTGATCGCGGTGATGCCCAACTGGTCGAGGCTGACCACCTCGCCCGGCTCGCACACGCCGTTCCCGTCGGAGTCGATCCACACCCCGAGCTGCGACCAGATCGGGTCCTTGTTGGTGATGACGCCGTCGCCGTCGGAATCGAGCGCGGCCAGGGCCGCCAGGCCGTTGGACAGGTTGGGCAGCAGCGCGCTGGACACCATCTGCGAGCGGTCGCCGACCGCCGTCGAGCCGGCGGGGGCCATCACCAGGAAGCCTTCCCCCGCGGTGATCCAGCCGGTCTGCTCGGTCTGGCCGGTCACCCCCATGTCGAACGCGGCGGCGGAGCCGATCCGGTTGGTGGTTTCCACCGGCCCGCCTTCGAGGTTCAGCACCACGGCGTCGCCGAAGCCGTACTGGCCCAGGTGGAAGTCCTGGTCGTAGCGGTCGTCGACCACCGCCTGCCGGCCGGAATCGCCGCTGGTGGCGTCGGCCAGCAGGGTGGGATCGGGGGCGGCATCCTCGGCGGCGGCGATGGCGTAGACCTTGGCGGTCTCGGCCGAGAACGGCAGGGCGGTGCCCAGCGTGCCGGCGATGGCCTTCTGGTAGGCCACGGTCTCGGGCTCGACCCACGCCCCGTCGACCTGGATCGACCCCGGCCGCAGCCAGGCCGGCCCGCCGGTGCCGTTGGTGCCGTTGTCATTGCCGCCGTTGGCGTAGTTGTTCCAGGTCAGCTGGTCGAGCGGCTGGTCGCCGAACGCGTGGTTGGCCGCCGAGACGAGGAACCACTCCCGCGCCAGCGCCTGCGTGTCGTCGCCCACCCAGGCGGTCTGGCCGCTGATGGGATCGGCCACCCCGTAGCCATTGTGCTGGTTCCAGACGACGTTGCCGGCCCGGCCGGGGATGTAGGCGCCCTGGTCCAGGCCCAGAGTGACCATCTGGGACTCCATCTTCGCCCCCGAGGCCGACAACTGGTCGGCCAGGCTCTGCGCCGACGACGACCCGCCATAGCTCCAGGTCGTCGCACTCGCCCCCGAGGCGACGAGGCCGCTCTGCCATGCCTGCCACCCGGTCATCGTATCGGCCGGCAGCGGTGGGGGATTCTTGTGGCCGCCGAACAGCCAGGAGCCGATGAAGTAGCCCAGGGCGAAAAACGCCCCGACCTCGCCAAAAGTCGCGGCCGCCGCCGTATTTCCGGCGAAAACTTCGGCGGCCGCCGCGACTTGGGCGGTCGCTTCGATGCCGTTGACGATATTGGGGTCCTCGGCGAAATTGACGAGGCCGAGTGCCGCGCCGAAGACGGGCATTTCGGTGGTGAAGAACTTGCCGGTCAGCGTGGCAG
>JAKAFA010000297.1 GCA_021818185.1 Pseudomonadota bacterium
GACGGGCGCGAATATCTGGATCTGGTCTCGTCCTGGTGGGTGAACCTGCACGGCCACGCCCATCCGGGTATCGCGCAGGCCGTCGCCGAGCAGGCGGCGACCCTGGAACAGGTGATCTTCGCCGACTTCACCCACGCGCCGGCCGTGCGGCTGGCGGCGCGGGTGGCTGGATTGCTGCCCGGCGACCTGAACCGGGTGTTTTATTCCGACGACGGCTCGACCGCGATCGAAGTGGCCATGAAGATGGCCTACCAATACTGGCGCAACCAAGGCCAGGAACGGCGCCGCTACGTCGCCTTCGCCGGCGGCTATCACGGCGATACGGTGGGCGCCATGTCGGCGGGACGTTCGTCGGGCTTCTTCACCGCCTGGCACGATCTGCTGTTCCCGGTCAGCGTGGTGCCCTTCCCCGCCACCTGGGACGGTGACGAGACCGTCGCCGCCAAGGAAGCTGAGGCGCTGGCCGCCCTGGAAGCGGCGCTGGCCCCCGGCGACGTGGCCGCCGTGCTGATCGAACCGCTGATCCAGGGCGCCGCCGGCATGCGCATGTGCCGGCCGGACTTCCTGCGCGAGTTGGCGGCACGGGTAAGCGCGGCGGGCAGCCTGCTGATCCTGGACGAGGTGATGACCGGCTTCGGGCGGACCGGCGCATTGTTCGCCTGCGTCAAGGCCGGCATCCAGCCCGATCTGGTCTGCCTGTCCAAAGGACTGACCGGCGGCTTCCTGCCGCTGGCGATGACCGTGGCGCGCGACGCCATCTGGGAGGCGTTCCTGGGCCAGGAGTTGGAACGCGCCTTCCTGCACGGCCATTCCTACACCGCCAATCCGGTGGGCTGCGCCGCCGGCCTCGCCTCGCTGGACCTGTTGCAGGGGGCCGAGTGCCGTGCCCGCATCGCCGCCATCGAGGCCGTCCACCGCCGGCGGCTGGATGCGCTGGCCGGCCATCGGGCCGTCACCCGCACCCGGCTGTGCGGCACGATCGCCGCCTTCGACGTGGCAGCGGACGAGGCCGGCTACGCCGCCGCCGTGGGGCCCCGGCTGAAGCAGGCCTTCCTCGACCAAGGTCTGCTGCTCCGTCCGTTGGGGAACGTGGTATATCTTTTGCCGCCCTACTGCCTGGAGGACGAGGACCTCCATCGGGCGTGGGACATCGTCGGCACCGTGCTGGATACCCTATGAGAAGCTGATGCTGCGGATCGAGGAAATCGTCGGAGCAATGGACGACGAATTCCGCTATGCGCTGGCGGAACTCGCCGACGACCGGCTGGCCGTCCTGTTGAAGGACAAGACGGCGTTGCGCCGTTTGCGCCCTGTCGGGGTTTCCCATGCCGAAGCCGTGGCGATGATCCATGCGGTCCTGGCAGCCCGAGCCCGCCGCGCCGCCGCCGAGGCCCGTCGCCAGCGCCGGGCGCTCCAGGCGGGCGAGTGCCGGGCCTGCCGGACCCGGTTGGCCGGGTTCGGCCCGCCCCCCGATCCGCCGCCGCCCCGCCGGAGGCGGCCGGACCGTCCGCCCGCCCCCCGGCCCGGCCCCGCGGCGGACGCGGCCAAGTCCCCATCCCCGGCGCCGGCCCCTCCCCATGCTCCGCCGCGCTTCGGACTCGGCTCCATCTTCCTGGGTCTGGCAGCCAGCGTCCTCGCCTCCCTGCTCGACGACTGAGCCCATGCCGCCGTCCGGCGGGGAACGGCGGGCGCTTTCGGGCGAAGGGGGAACCTGCGTGCCGGCTCCGCATTGACCAAGCGGGACGCGCGCGGCCGGCGTCGCCGGACCGCCTCCCTTTTGACCATTGGAGGAGGTAAGCAATGAAGACGGCATACACCCTCGCCGTGCTCGGGGCCCTGGCGGCCACGCCGGCCTTCGCCCAGGGCATGGGACAGCCGGACGCGAGTACGGGTGCCCCATCCTATCAGAGCGGCCAAGCCGAGCAGCATGGAACGACCCGGCACCAGGCCGCCAACACGAAGACGGTCCGCAACGTGCAGCAGGCCCTGATCGACCAGGGATATCAGGTCGGCCCGGTGGACGGGCGCATGGGTCCCAAGACCCGTGAGGCCCTGCGTGACTTCCAGCAGAAGCAAGGCATCCAGGCCAACGGCCGCCTGGATGAGCAGACCCTGGCGGCTCTCGGAGTCCAGGGCGGACCCCAGCAGGCCCAGACCCCGGAACAGCGCCCGATGGGCCATCCCACCCCGCCGAGCGGCGGGACGGAATCCCCGCCAAGCGGCGGGATGGAATCCCCGCCGGCCGGCGGCACGAACGCCCCCGGCGGCGGCGGCATGGGCCGCTGATCCTTCCCACCCGGCGCGCACGGCGCGCCGGCCGTCAGGATGGGCGCCGCCATCCCCCGATGGCGGCGTCCCCCCGCCACCGGCCGCGCAGCGGCCCCCTCCGGCGGGGGTTCACCCAACCGCCCCCCCATCCAACTGGAACAAGCCGGCCCCCTGCGGGTTGACGAGGGCATCGATTCCGGTCGCGCCAATGGGTCCGGCCGGCCCCCCCACCAGCCCACAGGAGGTAACGGATGAGGCGTTCGGTTTTCTCCCTCGCGGCGGCGTGCATGCTGGCCGCGGTTCCGGCGCTGGCCCAGCAGTCCCAGGGCCGGCCGGGTCCGACCCAGGCGCAACTGGCCCCGCAGCGCGACGTGCTGATCGCGGCGCAGCAGCGCCTGCAACAACTGGGTTACCACGCCGCGCCCAGCGGCAAATGGAATGCCGATACCGCCAACGCGGTCGAACTGTTCCAGTCCGATCACGGTCTGCGGCCGACCGGCGAGATCGACCTTCAGACCCTGGCCGCCCTGGGCATCGACGTATCGTCCCCCGGCGCCACCGCCATGCTGGCCCCCGAGCCCGGCCAGCAATACGCCATGCTGCCGCCGGAAAGCTACGAGCAGACCGCCGCGGCCGAGTTCCAGAGCGCCCCGGCTTATAACGAGCCGATCTTCACCACCTATGGCGGCCATTCCAGCCCGCCCCAGACGCGCAGCCAGGCCGCCCCCTTCGCCACCTTGGGCACGCCGCAAGCCCTGGTCGTCCAGCGCACTGGCCGCATCCCGGGCGTCGACCCCTCGGCTCCGACGGAAGACATTGTACGATGACCGGCAGCGGGACCGGGCGCGGCGGCGCCGGGCCCGCCTCCGCCTACATCAGCATATTGAGTTTGCTGCCCGGCCGGCTATAAGCCCCGGTCAGCAGGCGCAGATTGCCCTCATAGATGCCGACGCCATGCAGGATATCGGCGAACATGACACCACCGCCGCCCGCGGATTCCTGCTCCGACAGGCTTTCCACCTGGAACGCCGCCACGCCCCGCGCCACGAACGGGGTGGCGTTCCGGCCCTCGCCGCCGCCATTGCCCTGCTGACCCGCGGAATTGTCGTCGTAATGCAGGATGCCGTTGTCATTGACCCCGACATTGGCGGAGAAGTCGGAGGCCTCGACCGGAGTCTGCGCGGCCGACGCGACGCCGCGCCCGCCTGTCGCCGGCCGCGCCGTGGCGGCTGCCGCCAGGCCGTTGCCGGCCGGTCCCGTTATGCCCCGCGCGCTCAGCGCCATTCTGCACCTACATTGTCCCACCTTTAACGTACGCTTCGCCAGACCGTCCCGAAAGGGGAATCGGGGGAAACCGGCCGGCCTGGTTCACGTTTTCCTGGCGATGGGCTGGTTTTCGGCGAAGCGCGCGGCGCAAGCCCGCCCGGCCGATGGTCCGGACACCGAGAGACCGGACACCGAGAGACCGGGCGCCGAGAAACCGGGCGCCGAAGGCCTGAGCGAGGAGGAGGAGGCCCGCCACTGGGACGACTTGGCGATCATCCCGGCCATGCTGCCGGACTACGCCGCCGCCCGCAGCATTGCGGCGAAGGCGGCGAATACCCGGCGCATCTGCACCTGCTTGTAGGGAAAGATGTCGG
>JAKAFA010000298.1 GCA_021818185.1 Pseudomonadota bacterium
CGCCCTTGGTCAGGCGGATCAGCGGCGCGTGCAGGGTCAGCCGCCGGCCCTCCACTCCCGCCTTGGTGGCCAGGTTGGCCATCCGTTCGAAGGCGGCGACATAATCCGGCCGGCAATCGGGATAGCCGGAATAATCGACGGCATTGACCCCGATGAAGATGTCGGCCGCCCCCACCACCTCGGCGAAGGCCAGGGCGAAGGACAGCATGATGGTGTTGCGGGCCGGCACATAGGTCACCGGGATGCCGGCCGCCATGGAATCGTGATCGCGGTCCTTGGGCACCGCGATATCCGCGGTCAGGGCTGAGCCGCCGAAGGCCCGCAGGTCGATGTCGACGATCTCGTGGCGTACTGCCCCCAGCGCGGCGGCAACCCGGCGCGCCGCGTCGATCTCCACCGCATGGCGCTGGCCGTAGCGGAAGGACAGGGCCGCCGCCGCAAAGCCCTGGCCGCGGGCGATGGCCAGCGTAGTGGCGGAATCCAGTCCGCCGGACAGAAGCACGACGGCGGGCGGCGGCACCATGGGGCCCTACAGCGAGAAATGCGACTGGATGAAGGCGTCGATCTCGGGCTCGCTCCAGCCTTTGGCCTTCAGGTCGGCACGCACCGCCGTGATGTCCACGTTGGGCCAGGTGTGGCAGCTCTCGACCGTCTGTTTGTCGGCATCCACGATGCGGAAATCGTAGGGCCGCCGCTCGCTCTGATAGACATCGTAGAACAGCATCTGATCGACTTGGTTGTCGGGCAGGAAGGTCAGAATGCGCGGCTTCAGGTCGTAGAGCGCCTGCGGGCCGGCGATGTAGTCCGAGGAGGCGATGATCAGTTCATCCCCCACCTGGCAGGTGCGGGCGGCGGCGCCGTTCAGCACGCAGCAGCGCGAGCCGGGGATGCCGAAGATCACGTAGGTGGAGATGCGCGCCCCGGAATTCTTATTCCAGATTTCAACGAACTCCATGGGATAGAGACCGGCCAGCTCGCACTGTTCCGGATCCAAGGTAATGGAGCCGTGGTAGTTGAGGTCCGCGTTGGTGACGCGGATGCCGTGCAGCTTGGCGCGGATGACCTTCATCATGGGGACACCGGGCAATTGGGATAAAAGAGAGCCGACACCTAAACCCGCAGCGCCAGCGCCGCAACAGAATATTTACCGCCGCCCCGCGGGCCGGCGGAACGGGTGCGGTTCCGGCCGGCGGCAGGCCCTCATCCGAACAGCTTGTCGATCTCGGACTGGGCCAGCAATTCGTCCACCTTGGCCTGATCGATGCCCTGGCCGGACAGTTGCGGACCGTTCAGGTAGCGCTTGTATTCGTCCTTCTCTTCCTTGATCTCGACCACCACCTTGGCCAGTTCGTCGCGGCCCCAGGTCAGCACGATGGCGTTGACCCGCTCTTCGACGAATTTCAGGGAATTGACCACCTTGCTGATGCGCTGACCGGTGATGTCCTGGAACGAGCAGGCCTCGAAAATGGTGTTGATCCGCTCGGTGACGCCGGTGAACACCGCCGTCAGGGCAGGGTCGGCGGTCAGCCCGCTCGCCTGGCCCATCAGCGCGTCGATACCCTCGCAGCTTTCCATGATGGTGTTGGTGGCGCTCTCGGTGGCGTGGACGATCTCGTCCAGCTGCTCGGACATGCTGCCGAAATGGTCCGGCGCCCCCGGCGGACTGAGCGCCGCCAGCTCCTTGCGGATACGCTGGAGGTGGCCGAACAGGCCGACCAGTTCCTTCTTCAAACCCACAAGATCGGCAGCTTCGCGCGACATCGACAACCTACCCCAAGCGAATGCCCCGCATATTGGCAGGCAAAGGCCGAATTTTTCCAGCCGGATTTCCGGCCTGGTTACAAAGTTTCACACCCGGTTACAAAGTTTCACGGCCGGCCGGCGCGGAAAACGGCGACCAACTGGCGGGCGGCGGCGCCGGGAGCCTGGCCGCCTTCCGCCACCCGCCGCTCCAGTTCGGGCAGCATCCGGGCGACCCGGGGATCGTCGCGCAGGGCGGCCATCAGAGTCTCCGACACCTCGTTCCACATCCAGGCATGGGCCTGGGCCGAGCGTCGCGCCGCGAACTGCCCGGCGGCTTCCATGGCGGCGCGGTAGCGTTCCACCGTGTCCCACACCTCGCCGATACCGGTGCCGGCCACCGACGAGCAGGTCAGCACGGGCACCGTCCAGCCCGCCGCCGCCGGGGCCAGGAGGTGCAGAGCGTTGCGGTAGTCGCGGGCCGCCCGCTGCGCCGCCTGGGCGAGGTCGCCATCCGCCTTGGTCACCACCACGGCATCGGCCAGTTCCACGATGCCCTTCTTGATGCCCTGCAATTCGTCGCCGCCACCGGGAACCAGAAGCAGCAGGAACATGTCGACCATGTCGGCCACCGCCGTCTCGCTCTGGCCGACGCCCACCGTCTCCACCAGCACCACGTCGTGGCCGGCCGCCTCGCAGACCAGCATGGCCTCGCGGGTGCGCCGCGCCACTCCGCCCAGGGTGCAGCCCGACGGGCTGGGGCGGATGAAGGCGCGGGGATCGCGGGCCAGCAATTCCATGCGGGTCTTGTCGCCCAGGATCGACCCGCCGGAGCGCGGACTGGACGGATCGACCGCCAGCACCGCCAGCCGGTGGCCGCGTTCCACCAGATGCAGGCCGAACGATTCGATGAAGGTGGACTTGCCCACCCCCGGAACCCCGGTGATGCCCACCCGCACGCTGCGCCCGGCGTGGGGCAGCAACCCGTGCAGCAGCGCCTCGGCCGCCTCGCGATGGTCGGCCCGGGTGGATTCGATCAGGGTGATGGCGCGGGCCAGGGCGCGCCGCTCGCCGGCCAGCACGCCCTTGGTCAGGGTTTGGATGTCGGTCATGGCCGCAGAATGCCCATCCCCGGCGCGGCGGTCAAATCAGTCGGGATCCCGCCCCTCGTTCAGCAACTGCCGGATGGCCATCGCCACCAGCTTCTGGCGCTGCTCGTCCGACAGGTCGGCCAGGACGGTCTGTTTGGCGCGGTGGACCTCCATGGCCTTGCGCAGCAATTCCGCCCGCTCGGGGGTCATCACCTTGGCCCCCGATTCCCGCACCTGGCGAAGCGCCTCGGCCCGCACGTCGTGGCGCGCCTGGGCCTTGCGCGCCCCCGCCTTGTCGGTCAGCGCGTCCAGCTTGGCCGGCTTCGGGGGGCCGAACAGGAAGTCGAGGAAGTTGGCCATGACCCATCCTACCACCCGGACGGCGGTGGCACCACGCCCACCGCGGCCGGATACCGACATAAACATATCTTTATGTCATTCTTGCCTCGCCGGGAGCGGCCTGCTACAACCGGCCCAACTCATCTGCCCGGAGGCACCCAGCCCATGACCACCCCCGATTACAAGGTCGCCGACATCGCCCTCGCCGAGTGGGGCCGCAAAGAGATCGTCATCGCCGAGACCGAGATGCCCGGCCTGATGGCCGTGCGCCGGGAATTCGGGCCGAAGCAGCCGCTGAAGGGCGCGCGCGTCGCCGGCTCGCTGCACATGACCATCCAGACCGCGGTGCTGATCGAAACCCTGAAGGCGCTGGGCGCCGACATCCGCTGGGCGTCGTGCAACATCTTCTCGACCCAGGACCACGCCGCCGCCGCCATCGCCGCCGCCGGCATCCCGGTCTTCGCCTACAAGGGCGAGAGCCTGGTGGAATACTGGGACTACACTCACCGCATCTTCGACTGGGCCGATGGCGGCGCGCCCAACATGATCCTGGACGACGGCGGCGATGCCACCCTGCTGATCCATCTGGGCATGAAGGCCGAGAAGGATGCCTCGGTGCTGGACCATCCCACCTGCGAGGAAGAGGAGGTCCTGTTCGCGGCCATCAAGAAGAAGCTGGCCGCCGATCCCGGCTGGTATTCGCGCAACGGCGCCGCCATCAAGGGCGTGACCGAGG
>JAKAFA010000059.1 GCA_021818185.1 Pseudomonadota bacterium
AGCTCAGGAGAAGGCCGGACAGGGCGGGGGTGATGGTGAAGGTGGCGATCAGGCCGCCGGCGATGGCGTAGGCGTAGGTCCGCGCCATCGGCCCGAAGATGTGGCCTTCGACCCCGGTCAGGGTGAACAGCGGCAGGAAGCCGGCGATGATGATGGCCGCCGAGAAGAAGATGGCCTTGTTGACCTCGGTGGCCGAATGGGCGATCACCGCGAACTTGCCGGACAGCTCGACGCGCGACCGCATCCGGTGCATGCACGGGTCGTCGGCGAAGCGGGCGGTGCGGCTTTCCGCCAGGTGGCGGTAGATGTTCTCCATCATGATGACCGTCGCGTCGACGATCAGGCCGAAATCGATGGCGCCGACCGACAGCAGATTGGCGGACTCGCCCCGGGCGATCATCAGCAGGATGGCGAAGAACAGGGCAAAGGGAATCGTGGCGGCGACGATCAGGGCGCTGCGGATATTGCCAAGGAACATCCACTGGATGGTGAAGATCAGCACGATGCCCATCACCATGTTGTGCAGCACCGTATGGGTGGTGACGTTGATCAGGTCGGTGCGGTCGTAGATCTTTTCGATATGGACGCCGGGCGGCAGGATGCCTGTGCGGTTGATGTGCTCGATCTCGGCCTTGACCGCTTTCAGCGTGGGTTTGCTCTCGGCGCCGCGGCGCATCAGGATGATGCCCTGGACGATGTCGTCGTCATTGTCCTCGCCGGCGATGCCCAACCGCGGCAAGTGGCCGACGGTGACGGTGGCCACGTCGCCCAGTTCCACCGGTACCCCGTTGTGCGAGGCCAGCATGGTGTGGCGGATATCGTCCAGGGAATGGATCAGCCCGACGCCGCGCACCACCGCCGCCTGCTGGCCGATGGTCACCGTCTGGCCGCCGACGTTGCCGTTGGCGTTGTTCAGGGCCTGCAACACCTGCGGCAGGGTCAGGCCGTACGAGATCAGCTTGTCCTGGTTGATGGTGACATCGTAGGTCTTGGTCTTGCCGCCCCAGCCGTTGACGTCGACCACGCCGGGCACCGCCTTGAAGCGGCGCTCCAGGATCCAGTCCTGGATGGTCTTCAGGTCGGTGACGGAATAGCCGGGCGGGCCGACCAGGCGGTAGCGGTAGATTTCGCCGATCGGGCTCTCCGGCGACAGGGCCGGCTGCACCCCGCCGGGCAGCGGCGGCAACTGGGCCAGCCGGTTGATCACCCATTGTTCGGCCTGGTGATAGGTGAAGTCGTAGGTGAATTGCAGCTTCACGTCCGACAGGCCGAACAGCGAGATGGTGCGGATGGCGGTGACATGCGGTATGCCGGCCATGCCCACCTCGATGGGAATGGTGATGTAGCGCTCGATCTCCTCGGCCGACATGCCGGGGCTCTGGGTGACGATGTCCACCAGCGGCGGCACCGGGTCGGGATAGGCCTCGATGTTCAGCTTCATGAAACCGATGGTGCCGGCGATCAACAGCCCGGCCAGCAGGATCACCATCAGCACCCATTGGCGCAGGGCGAACGAGACGACAGCGTTCATCATGGCTCAGTCGCCCTTGGCTGCGCGGTCGATGAACAGCGTGCCCGAGGTCACCACCGTGTCGCCGGGGGACAGGCCGGCCAGCACCTCGACCATGCCGTCCGCCGAGCGGCCCAGGCGGACCTGGCGCAGCGCCAGCGACTTGTCGGGGCGGGCCAGCCAGACATGGGCGGTCTCGCCCTCGTGGATGATCGCCCTTGCGGGGATTGCGGGGGCCACCGCCTCGCCGCCGGTGACGATGCGGAAGCGGGCGAACATCTGCGGCTTCAGGGCGCCGTCGCGGTTGCCCATCTCGGCGCGCACCGTCAGGCGGCGGGTGACCGGGTCGATGGAGGGCGCGACGTAGCTGACCCGCGCCCGGAACACCCGGCCGGGATAGGCCAGCACGCTCACCTCGACCGGGTCGCCGACATGGACGAAGGGGGCGTCGGCCTCGCGCACGTCGGCCACCAGCCAGACGGTGGACAGGTTGCCGATGGCGAAGACCGGCGACGAGGCGCCGGCCGAGGCGCTGGTGATGTACTGGCCGACCCCCACCTGGCGCTGTACCACCGTGCCGCCGATGGGGGCGGTGACCACGGCGGTCGGGGTCATGGCGCGGATGTCGGGCGAGCGTTCCATGCGGGCGATCTGGGCATCGCTCTCGCCCAGGATGCGCAGGCGGTTGCGGGCGGCGGCCAGGGTGGTTTCGGCGGTGCGGAAGGCGCCCTGCGCGGTGGCCAGGTCCACCTGCGCCTGCTGCCAGTCCTTCAGCGCGCCGCCCTTGGCCTCGTAGAGTTGGTGCTGGCGCTGCTCGGCGGTCTGGGCCAGGGTCAGCTGGGCGCGGGCGGTGGCCAGGGCGGACACCGCGGCGATCAGGTCGTTCTGGCCCTGGACGAACTCGCTGGCCTGGACCGCGCAAAGCGGCGCGCCCTTGGCAACCACGTCGCCGGCCGAGGCGTATACCTTGGTCACCCGCCCGCTGTAGGGCGAGAACACCGGCGTGGTGGTGTCGTCGTCGATGGCGATGTTGCCGTCGGTTTCGGTGACGGTGCGGAAGGTCCGGGTCCCCACCTTGGCCATTCCCAGCCCGGCCCATTGGCTGTCGCTGATCCGGAAGGCGTCGGTGGCCGCCGGTTGCGCCTGGGCCGGTTGGGGATGGGCATCGACCCCGCCCTGCCAGGCCGAGAGAGCGGCGAATCCCACCAGCGCCGCGGCGGCGGCGCCCCCGGGAATGGCCAGCTGCATCCAGCGCGGCAGCGCGCGGCCGGAAGGGGCTTGGTCGTCGGGGCCGCTCATGGTTTGTCTCCAGGCTTCGCGATCGGGCCGCGGGTTCGCGGTCCGCGCGCACGTATAGAACGCCCGGATTACATCCTGCTGTCGGGATGGCCGGGGATCGTGTAAGAGGGAGCATAGGCGGAACGGCGGAGAGAGCCTCGTGCTGAACGACACGGTGACGGCGGCGATCGGCCATTGGGGCGATGTGGCGCAACGTTGGGGGGTGGCGGGCGGCGCGGCCGCGCTGATCATGCTGTTCGGCTGGTCGGCCAGCGGCTGGGCCGAGCGGGCGGCGGGGCAGGCCCTGCGTCGGGTCAAGGGGGCCGACGCCATGGTGGCCGGCTTCTTCGCCAGCCTGGCCCGCTGGTCGCTGCTGGTCTTCACCGGGCTGGCGGCGCTGGAGCGCCTTGGGGTGCGCACCACCAGCGTGGTGGCGGTGGTCGGGGCCGCCGGCCTGGCGGTCGGCCTGGCGATGCAGAACACGCTGGCCAGCCTGGCGGCCGGGGTGATGCTGCTGCTGTTCCGGCCGTTCCGGGTGGGCGATTCCATCGAATGCGGCACGGTGGCCGGGTCGGTCCGCGCCGTGACCCTGTTCCACACCGAGTTGGTCACCGGCGAGCACGTGCTGGTGGTCGCCCCCAATTCCCTGCTGTGGGGAACCACGCTGCGCAACCTGTCGGCCCTGTCCGACCGCCGGCTGACCGTGACCGTGCCGGTTCCCTATCCGGCCGATGTCGAGGCGGTGGTCGCCCGCATCCGGGAACTGCTGGCCCGGGAACCGCGCATCGCTTCCGAGCCGGGATCGTCGGTGACGGTGGCCCGGTTCGGCGAAAAGACCTGCGACATCGAGGTGCAGGCCTGGTGTGCGGCATCGGACGCCGGAGCCCTGAAGGCCGACCTGATGACGGTGCTGTGGCGCGAATGCCTGAAGGATCTGGTGGAGCGGGGCGGTGACCGCCCCGCTCAATAAGCCCCGCCGATCAGCCTTTGCGCTTGATGTCGAAGACGTAGGTGCCGCCGTCGTCCTTCCAGCCCAGCAATTCGTTGCCGGTCTGGCGGCAGAACGCCTCCATGTCCTTGACCGAGCCGGGGTCGGTGGCCAGCACCTGCAAGACGTTGTCCACGGCGACGTCCTTGATCGCCTTCTTGGTCCGCAGGATCGGCAGGGGGCAGTTCAGCCCCTTCACGTCGAGAACCGTAACCGACATCGTTTTTCTCCCTTTATTGTCCTTTCCGGCGCCCCAGTTTTGCGCGCCTAGGTTGATGTATTTCAGGCAGACCACCCGCAGGCACGACGCCAGATTCTTGTCGTTGCTGGACAGGCAGTGGTCATGGATGCGGGTAACCAAAGCGGCGACCGTCACCCCTTCCTCGCGGGCCATTTCATCCAATACCGTCCAGAACGCCCGTTCAAGCCGGACGGTCGTGCTGTGCCCATGGATACGGATGGACCGTTTCTCCGGCAGGTACTCGCGTACCTGCTGGGTATTGCAATAACCGAACAACCGGTCGAGCGGCCCTGGGCCGGAGGGATCGCTCACGCTTTGCGGCAGCACGGACATCGCGGCGGTCGGGCCTTTTACTTTAGGAGGTGTAAATATACCGTCCCGCCAGGCCCGCGCCAAGCAAAGTTTGCACCGCTATGGCGTGCCCATCTCCCGTTCCGCTTCCGCCGCCAGCGCCGACAGGCCCAGGCGGGTATAGAGGCCGGCGGCATGGCGCAGGTCGCGCCGGGCGCGGTCGGGGTCGGATGCGCCGGCCAGCCGGCCCAGCGCCAGCAGGGCGTCGGCCTCGCCGCGCAGATGGCCGGCGGCGGCGGCCAGATGGCGGGCCTTCTCCAGGGCGGTGATCGCCTCGGCCCCCCCGCCGCAGCCGGTCAGCAGATGCCCCAGGCCCAACTGGGCGGCGGCTTCGCCCAGGGCGTCGCCGCTTTCGCGGTACAGCTCCAGGGATTGCTCGTAGCATTCGTGGGCGCGGTCCAGCCGCCCCAATTGGCGGTACAGGGCGGCCATGGCCTTCAGGGTGCCGGCCTCGCCCAGGGTGTCGTGGCCGCGGGCGTACAGGCCCCGCGCCTCGGCATAGAGGTCGAGGGCGCGGTCCTGCCGGCCCAGGTCGCGTTCCATGGCGGCCAGCCGGCGCGCGACATGCCCCAGCCCCGACAGGTCCGACGCGCTGTCGTACATCTCGCGCGCCGACAGGTAGCATTGCCGGGCCTCGTCGGGCCGGCCTTCGCGCTGGGCCAGCCGGCCCAGCCGGACCAGGATGCCGGCCTGGTCGTGCTGGTCGCCATCGCGGGCATAGAGGTTGCGGGCCTCGACATAAGCGTCGCGCGCTCCGGCGAAATGGCCGGTTTCCGAATCCATGTCGCCCAGCGCAACCAGGGCCGCCGCCTCGCCCATGCGATCGCCGTTCTCATGGTAGAGCAGCCGGGCGCGGCGGAAGGCTTCGCGCGCCTGCTGGATTTCGCCGCCGAGCCAGAGCCGCTCGGCGTCGTCGAGGGTGGTGTCGGCCTGCGTCTTGCCCATCGGTCCCGCCCCGTCGTCCGTTATCCGACAAAGGTAAGCCCGGACGGGCCACAGGTAAACCGCCAGCATGGCGCGCGTTCGCGCCGAGCGAAATGGCGCGCCTTCGCGCGGGCCGAAATGGCGCGCCCTACCACCCCATCCAGCCGCCCGCCCACAGCCAGGCCATGCCGCCGGCCATCGAGACCAGGGTCATCGGCATGCCGGCGCGGGCAAAATCGGCGAAGGACAGGGTAAGGCCGAGCCCACGGGCCCGCTCGGCGACGATGATGTTGGCCAGGCTGCCGGTCAGCAGGAAATTGCCGGCCAGGGTGGACAGCACCGCCAGCCCGTACAGGGCGCCGGGCGGCGGACTGGGCCACACCGACAGGATCAGCATGGTGGCCGGCACGTTGCCGATGGTGTTCGAGGCGGCCAGGGTCAGCGGCGCCAGCACCGGCAGGCGGTCGGGCAGCATTCCGTACGCCGCCAGGTCGCGCACCGCCTGGGCGGCCAGCCCGGTGGCGGCGAAGGATTCGGTGACCACGAACAGGCAGGCGAACAGCAGCAGCAGGTTCCAATCCACATGGCCGATCATTGCCCGGCTGGTCAGCCGGCGCGACAGCAGCAGGGCGGCGGCGATGATCAGCGCCCCGAACTCGCGCGGCATCGGGGTGGCGAACAGGCCCAGCAGGGCGATCACCGCCAGGATGCCCTTGATGGTCTGCCAGGGATCGGGGGCCGGCAGCCGGTCGGGTTGCGGCGGGGCGGCGGGGGCGGTCAGCGACCGGCGCCACGACAGGGACACCGCCAGATAGGCGGCGGCCAGGCCCAGCAGCCCCGGAACGCCGCAGGCCGCCAGGAAGCGCCAGAAATCCAGACCGCCCACTTGGCCGATCAGGATGTTCTGGGGATTGCCGATGATGGTCATGGCGCTGCCGGCATTAGCGCCGCCGGCCAGGCCCAGGAGGAAGGGGCGGGGATCCAGGCCGCGGGCCCGGATGCCCTCGGCGACGATGGGGGTCATGGCGAAGACCACGATATCGTTGGCCAGGACCGCCGACAGCAGCCCGGCCACCACCACGGTCAGCAACAGCAGCCGGCGGGCCGAGCCCCGGGCCGCCGCCACGCGGGCCGCCGCCGCGGCATAGACGCCGGCCGCCTGGAACTGGGCCGAGACGATCATCAGGGCGAACAGCAGCAGCAGGGTCGGCATGTCGATGGCCGCCCCGGCCTGCCTTTCGCTCACCTTTCCCGACGCCAGCAGCACCACCAGCGCCAGCAGGCCGATGCCGCTGCGGTCCAGCTTGAACACCGGCACCCGCCCGACCGCCATGCCGGCATAGGTGACGAAAAAGACGCCGATGACCAGCCAATCCATCGGGGAGGGGCCGTCAGATCAGGGCCAGCAGCCGCTCCGCCGCCAGCACGTCGCGGCGCAGGGCGGCGCGGCGGGCGGCCGCCTCCTCGTCTTCGCCCCAGCGCTCGATCTGGTAGGTCTCGTCCAACTGCGACAGGTCGAAGGCTTCGGCGCCGCCCAGGCGGCCCTCGGCCAGGGCCAGGGCCAGCACCAGCGATCCGGCGGCGGCGCAGGCCGCCTGCACCACGCACAGCTGCCAGGTGTCGTAGCCGGCCAGTTGCGCCGCCAGCGCGGCCAGGGATCCGGCCGGCTGGGTCACCGCCACCACGCCGGTGGTCACCGTCAGCTTCGCGCCGAAAGCGCCCTCCGCCCAGTCCAGCAGCGGCTGCCAGGCGTGATGCTGGCGTTCGCTCAGGTCCGGCGGGAAATCGGCGCGGTAGCACAGCAGTTCGGTGCCGGCATAGGCCTGCAACTGCCCGAGGATAGCCTCGCGCTCCGGCCCGATGCGGTCCAGCGCGGTGGCGGCCAACTGGGTCAGCGGCATGTCGGCCGGCCGCACCGTCTCGCCCTGGGCGGCCCATTCCTCGGCCACTGCCTCGGCCAGGGCGCGCGCCGGCACCACCAGGGGCTTGCCGGCCGGGGTCTTGACCGCCTTGCCGTCCAGTCGGACGGTGAAGCCGCCTTCGGCCTCGCCGGCGGCAGCCTGTTTGTAGAAGCGCTTGAAGGTGCGATCCAGCATCTGTTCCTATCCGATCTTCCTACCTGCCGAACAGGCGGCCGGGCCCGTGTCCCCGCCGCCTGTGGCCATGGCCGGCCAGGGCGGTGCGGCAGGGATGGGGGTCGGCCGTTGCCCGGTCGTAGAGCAATTCGCCCAGCAGCGACAAGCCGCCGCTCGCCACCGCCGCGCCGACCGAGGCGGCGGTGCGGGCGGCCCCGGCCCCGTCCAGGGTCAGAACGGGGTGGGTCAGGGTGCCGCCCAGCCGGGTCAGGCCGGCCATCCCGCCGCCCAGGCTGAGGCCCAGGCCGCCGCGGGCCCGCGGCGCAAAGGCCAGGTCCAGGGTCTCGCGGCGCAGGTCGATGGTGCCGCTGCCCACCACGGCGGTGCGGCGAGTCTCCATGGCAAGGCCGCGCGTGCTGGTGGCCACGCCGTCGCGCAGGGTCAGACGTAGCGCGGCGCAGCTCAGGGCGGCATCGCTCCCGCCCTTGGCCAGTGGGCTGAGGCGGCCGAGCAACTGGCTCGGCAAGTCGCCGCCCGCCCAGTCGACGGCAGCGGAATGCAGGCGTCCCGGCCCGACCGCCACCGTGGCGATGCCGTTCAGGCTGGCCGCCAGCGCGCGGGGGCTGTCGCCCCGGCCGCGGAGGTCGAGGGCGATGCGGGTCGCACCGCCGTTCAAGGCCTGGCTGACGGCCATCTGGCGCAGCAGCGTGCCGAGGTCGATACGCTCGCCGTCCAGCCGCGCGGTCAGCGCCGGAACAGGGGCGGCGGCATCGAGGTCCAGGCGGGCCGTCAACTGGCCACCGGCCAGCCGGGCGGCGATCGGCGCCAGGCTCAGGCGGCCGTCATCCAGACGCAGTCGGGCGGTGACGTCGTCCAGGTCGGCGCCGTCGGCCAGGACTTGCCCGGCCGCCAGATCGAGGTCGGCATCGGCATCGCGCAGGCCGCCCAGCGGCAGGGGCGTGGCGGAGAACAGCCGTCCGTCGGCGGCGGGTGCGGCCGGCGCGCCGGCCTTCCCAGCCCTGCCGGTCCAGGCCAGCCGGCTCGCCGTCAGCCGTCCGCTCAGTTTCGGACGGTGGCCGGCGACGATCCGCAGATCGCCGCCAAGATCGCTGTCGCCCAGCTTTCCCCTCAGATCGGCCAGATGCCAGCTTCCGGTCCCGCCGGTCAGATGGGCGATCAGCCGCAGAGGCCCGCCGGCGGCCTGCGGGGCCGGCCCGTCGCTTTCGGCGGCCAAGGCCAAGTCGAGCCCGGCGGCGTGGGCCAGGTCGGCCACCCGCCCTTTGGCGGTGACCAGCAGCGCCTCACGGCGGCCGACTGCCGCATCGATGCCGTCCAGGCCCGGAAGGCCGCCGGCATCGGCCAGATGGGCGGTAATGCGGAACGGCCCCAGCGGCAGGGGGGCCTCCCACCCGGCCAGATGCAGCAGGGCGGCGAGGTCGCTGCCCTGGGCCGTCAGTGCCAGGTCGAGGCCGGCAAGGCCGGCCGGCCGGGCGATCCGGCCATCGGCCATCAGGACGGCTTCGGCGACGCTGGCCTTCAGATGCAGGAGCCAGGGGCGGTTGGCGAGGGCGTCGGCCAGGGGGCCGGTCAGTCCCTCGACGGCGATGGGCTGGCCGCGGAAGGTGCCGTCCAGGTGCAGGGCGAGGCCGCCGTTCACCCGGTCGGGCCGGACCGTGGCGCTGGCGACGGTCAGGTTCAGGTCGCGGCCGGTGGCGTGGTCGCGCCAGGCCAGGTGGGCGTCGTGAACGATGATGGTGCGGATGTCGAAGCGGGGCACCATCGCCGCGCCCCCGCTCGCCGCCGGCGCGGCAGCCGGCGCGGCGCGCCAGTTGGCGCGTCCGTCGGCGGCGCTCTCCAGGCGGATATCGGGGGAATCCACCTCCAGCCGTTTGATCACCACCTCGCCGGCCAGCAGCGGCAGCAGGGCCAGACGGGCGACAACGCGGTCGGCGGTGGCCAGAGGCGTGCGCGGCCCGCCCGGGGCGCCGGCCAGGGTCAGGTGGCTGGCCGCCAGGGTGGGGACCAG
Source organism: Pseudomonadota bacterium (assembly GCA_021818185.1). Taxonomy (GTDB): domain Bacteria; phylum Pseudomonadota; class Alphaproteobacteria; order Rhodospirillales; family Magnetospirillaceae; genus JAKAFA01. The sequence continues at coordinate 9,394 of JAKAFA010000059.1, forward strand.
GCCCAGCTTCAGTTCCAGCGGGCCGGCGATGGTCAGCCGGTGGCCGGTGGCGGCGCTGACGCGGGTGGCCAGCAGGACACGGGCCTGCTCCAGATCCAGGGACTTGACGACGGCGATCAGCGCAGCGGCGATGGCGAATGCCGCCACCACGGCGGCCTTCAGCGCGGTGTTCAGACGCATGACGGGTCGCGGATCAGGGTGGTCAGCACCTCCGAGAGATTCTCGAAACTGTCGATCACCATCCGGGCTCCGGCGGAATGCAGTTCCTCCAGGGTGTGGTAGCCCCACGATACCCCCAGCGCTCCCATGCGCGCCGCGCTGGCCATGGCCATGTCATAGGCGGTGTCGCCGATCATCACCACGTCGGCGCGGTCCACTCCCGCCTCGGCGGCGGCGCGCAGCAGCATGGCGGGATCGGGCTTGCTGGGGTTGTCGTCGGCGGTCTGCACGGTGACGAAACGGCCGTTCAGCCCGTGGGCGTCCAGCATCGCCTGCACGCCGCGGCGCGACTTGCCGGTAGCCAGACCAAGAAGCCAGCCGTCCTCCTCAAGGCGGTCCAGCGCTTCGACCACGCCGGGGAACAGCGGTTCCAGGGCGTCGGGCAGCAGGTGCAGGGCGCGGAAGGCGTCCTTGTAGGCCTCGGCCACCGCCCGGTGGGTGGAATGGGGTGCCCAGGGCAGCATGACGGCACAGGCCTCCACCAGCGACAGGCCGATGATGCCCCGTACCTCTTCTGGGCGGGGCGCACCCAGGCCGATGCGCGCCCAGGCCTCGGTCATGGCGGCGATGATGTTGTGCTCGGAATCGATCAACGTCCCGTCGACGTCGAATACGGCCAGGCGAAGGTGGCTCATGGGCCCTGCGGTGGTCACTGTTCGGCCGTCAGCTTAGCGTAGTCCGTAGCGCGAACCAACCGCCGCGCGGGGGGGGATCGACATCTGTTGGGAGGGCAGGTCCGCCATGTCTTTCCGCCGTGGGTTAGGGCGACTGCGCCATGGCGATAGCCGTCCTGTCCGAAGGGGCGTCTTCCGCCGGCCGGGCAAGGGCGGCCAGTTCGGCGGCCAATGCCGCGACCACCGGGGCCCAGTCGCCCGGCCGTTCTTGGCGGAACAGGCGGGCGGTGGGATACCAGGGCGAATCGGCGCGGCCGGCCAGCCAGCGCCAGCAGCCGTCGAAGCGCGACAGCACCCAGAGCGGCCGGCCCACCGCGCCGGCCAGATGGGCCACCGAGGTGTCGACGCTGACCACCAGATCGAGATTGGCCACCAGGGCGGCGGTATCGGCGAAATCGCCCACCGCCGCCATGGCGTCGAACAGCGCCAGTCCCGGCGGGGCCGGTTGCGCCGCCGCCTCACCCTTTTGCAGCGAAACCAGCGACAGGCCGGGCAGGCCGGCCAGCGGCGCCAGTTCCTCCAGGCGCAGGCTGCGGCGGCGGTCCACCAGATGGCTCTGGCGGTCGTGCGGTCGCGGCGCCCCCGACCAGGCCAGGCCGACCTTCAGGCCGGGCAGGCCGGCCAGCCGCCCACCCCACTCCGCCACCTGGACGGGATCGGGATGCAGATAAGGGATGTCGGCCGGCACGCTGTCCAGGCGGGTGCCCAGCAGATGGGGCAGGCTCATCAGCGGGACCTGCAACTCGCAGGGTGGCGTCGGCGCGCCGGTGGCAACCACGCCGGCCACGCCGGCTGCCGAGGCGGCCAGACGCGCCAGCGGCGCCGGCACCTCCACCAGGACGCGGGCGCCGCGGGCGGCCAGCAGCGGCGCGTAGCGCAGGAACTGCAACCCGTCGCCCAGGCCCTGTTCGGCATAGGCCAGCACCGTGCGCCCGGCCAAGGGTTCGCCCCGCCATTCGGGGATGGCCGGATCGCGGCGCGGAAAGCCGGGTTTGCGCCGGCGCCATTCGTATTCGGCCCAGCCTTCGACGTATTCGCCCTGGCGCAGCAGGGCGACGGCCAGGTGATAGTGGGCATCGGGGTAATCCGGGCGCAGCGCCACCGCCTGGCGCAGGACCGCGATGGCCGTTTCCGCCTCGTGCCGCTCGTCCAGCACGGCGCCCAGGTTGTTGTGGGCCTCGGCGAAACCGGGGTCCAGGCGGACGGCCTCGCGGAAGCAGGCGACCGCCTCGTCCAGGCGGCGCGCCTCGAAATGGGCAACTCCCAGGCTGTTGTGGGCGGCGGCAAAGCCGGGGCGCAGGCGGATGGCGGCGGCGAAACAGGGGATCGCCTCGTCGGGGCGGCCCTGGTCCAGCAAGGCGTTGCCCAGGCCGGCATGGGCCTCGGGCAGGGCGGGGGATTCCGCCAGGGCCGCACGGAAACACGCGATCGCCTCGCCGGGGCGGCCGAGATCGGCCAGCGCATTGCCCAAGGCGGTCCGCGCCTGGGGATTGGCCGGCTTCAGGGCCAGGGAGCGGCGCCAGGCGGTCACCGCCTCTTCGGTGCGGCCCAGCCGGCGCAGTACCAGGGCCAGCAATTCCTGGGTGTCGGGATTGCCCGGCTGGGCGGCGGCGGCCCGCGCCAGCAGGGGGGCGGCCTCCTCGCTGCGGCCGGTCTGGTGCAACAGCAGACCCAGGCAGTGCAGGGCGGTCGCGTCGCGCGGATGGCCGGCCAGCACGCGGCGGTAGAGCGGCTCGGCCTCGGCCGGCCGTCCAGCGCCGTGCAAGGCGATCGCCCGTTCCAGCACCTGCCTGCCCGCCATTCCGTCCCCGCTGTCGCCGTTCGCCGCCGACCATACCGCCGGCCGCCGGACCGGGCAATAACTGCCGGGCAAGCTTGGTCGGCGGGGCGGAGCGGCGCGTTCGTGGGCGTGGTGCGTCGGGCCGAAGGTATCGCTTTGTTTTTCCATAATTTTTCTTTCACCCGGCATCCCGGCCGAATCTTTGCCGCATCACCGCGCCGTTTGGCACGGCCCATGCAACAGGGGAGGCGAGCGCATTCGGCAACGGGTTTGGACCGATGGAAAACACGACCTACATAGCCCTGTCCCGCGAGGCGGCCCTGTGGCGCCAGATGGAAGTGGTTGCCAACAACATGGCGAACGCCAATACCCCGGGCTACAAGACCCAGGAGACGATGTTCCGCGAATTCCTGGTGCCGACCCGCAGCAACAACCGGGCGCTGGGCAACAACCTGTCCTTTGTCCAGGATGTCGGCACGGTGCGCGACACCCGCGAGGGCCCGCTGTCCAAGACCGACAACACCCTGGATTTCGCCGTGCATGGCGAAGGCTATTTCCAGGTCGAGACCGAAGCCGGCATGCGCTACACCCGCGACGGCCATTTCCGCCTGGACGAGGGCGGGATGCTGGTCAACAGCGCCGGCTATGCGGTGATGGACAACCGCGACCAGCCGATCATCTTCGCGCCCAACGAATCCAACATCACGGTCGCCCCCGACGGCACGGTCTCCACCGAGAACGGCAAGGTCGCCACCCTCAAGGTGGTGAAGTTCGAGAACGAGCAGGCCATGCGCAAGGTGGGCGGCAATCTCTACGAGACCGCCCAGACTCCCGAAGTGGTGGCGCGCCCCGCCATCCTCCAGGGGATGCTGGAGGAATCCAATGTCCAGCCGGTTACCGAAATGACCCACATGATGACGGTGCTGGAAGAATACCAGTCGAACGTGAAAAGTATCGACGAAGAATACACCCGTATCGAGAAGGCCATGGGGGTGCTGTCCGGCACCCAGGTCGCCTGAGCGCCGAGAGAAGGGATAGACGACTATGCGAGCACTCGACATCGCCGCCACCGGCATGCAGGCCCAGCAGACCAACGTCGAGGTCATCTCCAACAACATCGCCAACATGAACACCACCGCCTACAACCGCCGGCGGCCGGAGTTCACGGACCTGCTGTACCAGAACCTGCGCCGCGTCGGCGCCACGTCGTCGGATGTCGGCACCATCGTGCCGACCGGCATCCAGCTTGGCCTGGGCGTCCAGACCGCCGCCGTCTACCGCATCACCCAGCAGGGGTCGTTGCAGAACACCAACAACACCCTCGACCTTGCCATCCAGGGTAAAGGCTATTTCGAGGTGCAGCTCCCCTCCGGCCAGTTCGCCTATACCCGCGACGGGGCGTTCCAGCTCTCGGATGTCGGCCAGATCGTCACCTCGGACGGCTATCCGGTCATGCCGAACATCGCGATCAACCCCAACGCCACCGGCATCTCCATCGACGCGTCGGGCGACGTCATGGAAACCCTGGACGGCCAGGTCGTCCCCACCAAGGTCGGCCAGCTGACGCTCGTTACTTTCCCCAACGAGGCGGGGCTCCAGGCCACCGGCGGCAATCTGTTTCTTCAGACGGCGGCCTCGGGTCCGCCCAACCAGGGCTTCGCCACCCAGCCGGGCTTCGGCAGCGTGCTGCAAGGCTACCTGGAAACCTCGAACGTCAACGTGGTGACCGAAGTCACCAACCTGATCAGCGCTCAGCGTGCCTACGAAATGAACTCCAAGGTCATCCAGGCCTCGGACGAAATGCTCAATACCGTCAACCAGATGAAGTGATAGAGGTCGGCCATGAAACGCTCGGCTCTCCCCCTGATCCTGCTGCTGGCCGTGTTCCTGGCCGTTCCGCTCGCCGCCCCGTCTCCGGCGCGGGCCGCCGCCTTGCCGCCGCAACTGCGCTCGGCCGTCACCCTGGAGGGCGATACGCTGCACCTGGGCGACCTGTGGGACAATCTGGGCGACAAGGCGAAGGTGGTGGTGGCGGCGGCGCCGCAGCCCGGCCGGCACATCACCCTGGAGGCGCGGTGGCTGGCCGCCGTCGCCGACGCCAATGGCATCGACTGGCACCCCTCCAGTCCTTTCGACCGCGTGGTGGTCGAACGCGCCGGTCAGCCGGTCGACCCGGCGCTGATCGAGACCAACCTGCGCGAGGCCCTCAACCTGGAAGGCATGCCGGCCGAATCCTCTTTCGAGATCAGCAACCGCGAGAACCTGCATATCCTGGTGCCGGCCGGCTCCGATCCCAGCGTGGCGGTGCGCGAGGCGAACTACGATCCGCGCACTCACCGGTTCAGCGCGGTGATCGAGGCCCCGGCCGGTGCCCCCGACGCGGTGCGCGTGCGGGTTTCCGGGCGCACCTATGCCAATACCCGCATCCCGGTTCTGACCCGCGCCATGGCGCGCGGCGAGACCATCGGCGAGCACGACGTGGAATGGAAGGAAGTCCGCGAGGAATCGGTGCACCAGGACACCATCATCGAAATGCGCCAACTGGTCGGCATGGAACCGCGCTATCACGTGGGCCCCGGTGTGCCGGTCCGCCTGTCCGATCTTGAACGCCCGATGGTCGTGACCCGCAACTCGGACGTGACCATCGTCCTGCGCACCCCCTACATGGTCCTGACCGCCATGGGCCGGGCGATGGATGCCGGCGGGCGCGGCGATATCGTCAAGGTCGTCAACCTCCAGACCAAGCAGATCGTCGACGCTCGCGTCGAGGGGCCGTCCACCGTGGTGGTGACCCCCGCCTCGGCCCGCGCGGTGATCAACTGAACGCCGGCCGCCCATGACTACCGGTGCCCATGACTACCGGTGCCCATGACTACCGGTGAAGGAGCCTACGCCATGACCGCCCTCCGGCTTTCCACCGTCGCCCGCGCCGCCCTGGCCACCGCCGCCTTCGGCATGCTGGCTGGCTGCAACACCCTGACCCGCCTGTCCGAGGTCGGTTCGGGGCCCGACCTGGCCGCCATCCAGAATCCCACCCAACGCTACGGCTACCAGCCGGTGTCGCTGCCCATGCCCCAGCCGACACTGCCGCCGCGGAACGCCAATTCCCTGTGGCGCACCGGCGCGCGCGCCTTCTTCAAGGACCAGCGTGCCAAGGATGTGGGCGACATCCTGACCGTCAGCCTGTCGGTCAACGATTATGCGACCTTCCAGACCAACCTCACCCGCACCCGCGTCGATTCGGAAGCGGCCAACGTCACCAACCTGCTGGGCTTCGAATCCACCCTGAACAAGTTCCTGCCCGCCGCGGTCAATCCCGCCTCGCTGCTCAACCTGGGCTCCAATTCCAGCGCGGTGACCAACGGCCTGACCGGGCGCTGGGACCAGTTGGCCACCAACATCGCCTGCGAGATCACCCAGGTGCTGCCCAACGGCAACCTGGTGATTTCCGGACGCCAGGAGATGAAGGTGAACTACGAGATGCGCGACATCACCGTGCAGGGCATCGTGCGGCCCGAGGACATCAGTACCTCGAACACCGTCACCTACGACAAGATCGCCGAGGCGCGCATCTATTACGGCGGACGCGGCGTGGCGACCGACGTGACGCAACCGCGCTGGGGCCAGGAGATCCTCGACATCATCTTCCCCTTCTGACCGGCGGCTCCCCGCCCTACCTCCTGCGGGCATTACCCCTGGCGGCGGGCGGCGGCGAAGGCGACATGGCGAGGATCGTCGCGCCGCAGAATCGGGAACGCCGTGCCCGCCGCCCCGCCGCCGACCCAAGCCACACCCGCCGCGCCGGCGGTCGAGCCGATCCATACCGCCGTGCCCGGCCGCGCCCGGCTGCGGGTGCGCGGCCTGGGCGGCGACGGCGCCTTCGCCGCGCTGGCCGGCCGGCTGGCTGGCGACCCGGCAATTCTTTCCCTGTCGGCAAATCACCGCCTGGGGACCCTGCTGGTCGGCTTCGAACCCCACCGGCCGCTAGCCGCCATCCTTGATCTGGTCCGGCGCGCCGCCCGCAACGAGCCGCTGCCGGCCGAACGGGGCCGGGCCGCCGACCGGCCGTGGCACGCCATGCCGCCAGCCGCGGTGCTGCATGCGGTGGACGGAAGCGGGGAAGGGCTGGCCCGCGCCGAAGCCCACCGCCGGCTCGCCGTCTGGGGCCGCAATCGCCTGCCGCTGCCCCGGCGCCGTTCCTTCGCGGCCATCCTGGCCGGACAGTTTTCCGCCCTGCCGGTGCTGCTGCTGGCCGGCTCGGCGGTGGTGTCGCTGATGACCGGCGGCGCCTTCGAAGGCCTGGCGGTGTTGGCGGTGGTGGTGGTCAACGGCCTGATCGGCGCCACCTCGGAATCCCAGGCCGAGGGCATGATCGCCCGACTGGAATCGCGGCGCCGCCAACTGGCGGTGGTGCGCCGCGGCGGCCGCCAGCTGACCGTCGATGCCGAAGAGGTGGTGCCGGGCGACGTCCTGCTGCTGTCGCCCGGCCTGACCCTGCCGGCCGATGCCCGTCTGCTGGCCGCCGACGGCTTGCTGGCCGACGAATCGGTGCTGACCGGCGAAAGCATGCCGGTGCCCAAGCGGGCGGACGATCCGGGTCTCGCCGCCGACACCCCGTTGCCCGACCGCGGCACCATGGTTTGGCGCGGCACCCTGGTGGCGGCCGGGACCGGCGAGGCGGTGACCGTGGCCACCGGCCGCCATACCGAAATCGGCCGCATCCAGGCCCTGGTCGGCGACGTCGCTCGGCCGCAGACGCCGCTTCAGCGCCATCTGGACGGGCTCGGCCATCGCCTGGTGCTGGGCAGCGCCGTCGCGGCGGCGGCGATGGTGGCCGTCGGCCTGGCGCGCGGCATGGGGCTGGGGGCGGTGCTGCGCTCGGGGATCGCCCTGGCGGTGGCCGCGATTCCCGAAGGATTGCCCACCGTGGCGACTCTGGCGCTGGCCATGGCGGTGCGCGACCTGGAAGCGCGGGGCGTGCTGGTGCGCCGGCTGGAGGCGGTCGAAACCATGGGCTCGGTCGCCACCGTGTTCTTCGACAAGACCGGCACCCTGACCCTGAACCAGATGGCGGTGGCCCAGGTGCGGGCGGACGGTCCCCTGTCGGTCCGCCGGCTGTGGGAGGTGGCGGCGCTGTGCTCGGACGCCTCGGTCGAGCCTGGCGGCGCCGGCGGCTGGGTGGTGGAAGGCTCGTCGACCGAGGCCGCCCTGGTGCGGGCGGCGCTGGCCGAGGGCACCGATGTGCCCGCCTTGCGCCGTGCCATGCCCCGCCTGTCCGAGCGCTACCGCGACGATCGCCGCCAGTCGATGGCCACCACCCACGACCTGGGCGGGGGGCGGTGCCTGGTGGCGGTCAAGGGCAGTCCGGCCGAGGTGCTGGCCGCCTGTTCCTGCCGCCTGGCCGGCGATGGCGGCGCCCCGGTCGCGCTGAGCGCCGCCGACCGCCGCGCCATCGGCGCCGCCAACGAGGCGATGGCCGCCGAGGGGTTGCGGGTGCTGGGCTTCGCCTCCGCCGAGGGGGAGGGAGCCGAAGGGGATGGGGCCGGGGAGGAGCGCGATCTGGTATGGCTGGGCCTGGTGGCCCTGTCCGATCCGCCGCGGCCGGGGGTCGAGGACTTCGTCGCCGCCCTGCATGCCGCCGGCTTGGAGACCGTCATGCTGACCGGCGACCAGGCGGCGACGGCGCGCAGCGTCGCGCTCCGCCTGGGCTTCATCGCGGAACCCGGCGCACCGGTGGCGGATTCCGGCCTGGTCGAGACCCTGGACGACGAATCGCTCGCCGCCTTGGCCAGCCGGACCCGGGTCTTCGCCCGCATCCTGCCCAGCCACAAGCTGAAGGTGGTGCGTGCCTACCGCGGCGACGGCCGCAGCGTGGCGATGGTGGGCGACGGGGTCAACGACGGGCCGGCGCTGAAGGCGGCCGATATCGGGGTGACGATGGGCCGGCGCGGCAGCCGGGCGGCCCGCGACCTTTCCGATCTGGTGTTGGAGGAAGACGATCTGCGCGGCCTGCTGGCTGCCGTCGAACAGGGCCGAACCACCCACGACAACATCCGCAAGGCGGTGGATTTCATGCTGGCCACCAATCTGTCGGAGATCGCCGTCATGCTGGCCTCGACGGCGCTGGGCCTGGGGGTGCCGCTGGGGCCGGCGCAATTGTTGTGGATCAACCTGGTGACCGATCTTCTGCCCGGTCTGGCGCTGTCGCGCGAGGCGCCCGAGCCCGACGACATGGCCCGCGGCCCGCGCGATCCGGCGGCGCCGCTGCTCGACCGCGCCGGCTGGCGCCGGCTGGCGGGGCAGGGCGCGGTGCTGGCCGCCGGTCCGGTGGCCGCCCATGCCTGGGGCCTGGCGACCGGCGGGGCGGCCCGCGCCGCGGCGCTGACCAGCAGCACCATCGTCGCCGGGCAGATGCTGCACGCCTATACCACCCGCTCGCGGCGCGGCACGCCGCCGGCCAATCGGTGGCTGGCCGGGGCGGTGGCGCTGGCGCTGGCGGTGCAGGGGGCCGCCCTGTGGCTGCCGCCGCTGCGGCGCCTGCTGCGCCTAGCCCCGCTGGGCGCCGTCGATCTCGCC
>JAKAFA010000060.1 GCA_021818185.1 Pseudomonadota bacterium
GCTGATCGAACTGGCCGGCAAGATCATCGGTGCCGCTGCCGCCGCGCTCGCCATGGAACAGAAGCTGTTCGAGGATCTGGTGGCCGAGGTGGTGGCGCGGGCCGGCGACATCGCCGCCGCTGCCCGTGCCCTGGCGGCCCTCGACGTTGCCAGCGCCCTGGCCGAACTGGCGGACGAGCGCGCCTGGGTGCGGCCCGAGGTGGATGACAGCCTGAATTTCGCCATCCAAGCCGGCCGCCATCCGGTGGTCGAGGCGGCGCTGGCCGCGGCGGGGGGCGGGGCCTTCGTCGCCAATGACTGCGACCTGGGCGAGGCCCGCCGCCTCTGGCTGATCACCGGCCCCAACATGGCCGGCAAGTCCACCTTCCTGCGCCAGAACGCGCTGATCGCCGTGCTGGCCCAGATCGGCGCCTTCGTACCGGCCGGCCGTGCCCGGATCGGGGTGGTGGATCGGCTGTTCAGCCGGGTGGGCGCCGCCGACGACCTGGCGCGCGGACGCTCCACCTTCATGGTGGAAATGGTCGAGACCGCCGCCATTCTCAACCAGGCCGGCCCGCGCGCCCTGGTGATCCTGGACGAGATCGGCCGCGGCACCGCCACCTTCGACGGGCTGTCCATCGCCTGGGCGGTGGTCGAGCAATTGCACGAGGTCAATCGCTGCCGCGCCCTGTTCGCCACCCATTATCATGAACTGACCCGGCTGGCCGCCCGCCTCGGCCGGCTGGAATGCCACCAGATGCGGGTCAAGGAATGGCAGGGCGACGTGGTGTTCCTGCACGAGGTGGCGGCCGGTGCCGCCGACCGCTCGTACGGCATCCATGTTGCCCGGCTGGCCGGGCTGCCGGCGGCGGTTGTTGCGCGAGCGGAAGAAGTACTGGGGGCCCTGGAATCCTCGGAGCAGGCGGGCGCCGTCGCCAAGCTGGCCGACGATTTGCCGCTGTTTGCCGCCATGGTCCGGCCGAAGCCGGCGCCGGCAGCGGCACCGCAATCGGCCGCCGAGGAGCGGCTGAAGGCCATCAATCCCGACGAGCTGACCGCCCGCCAGGCCCTGGACCTGGTTTACGAATTGAAAGGGATGGTGCGGTAGGGCCGGCCGGAGACACGGATCGACACAGATGAACGGGGATAAAGGAAAAATCCGCGTTCATCCGTGTCCGGTCTTGGTCGGGCCGCCGCAGATGCCCGGGACGGACCCGGGCACGACGGCAACGAGGACTTACTTCTTCTTGGCGGCAGCGGCGGCGATCGCCTTCTCGATGAACTCGGCCGCTTCCTCGGGCCCGCCCCAGCCGCGCAGTTCGACCCACTTGCCTTCTTCCAGGTCCTTGTAGTGGGAGAAGAAGTGCTCGATCTGCCGGATCAGGATCTGCGGAACCTGCTGGTAGCTGTCGACCCCATCGTAATAGGGGTGCAGCTTGGGATGGGGCACCGCCAGGATCTTTTCGTCCATGCCGGATTCATCTTCCATCTTCAGCACGCCGATCGGGCGCGAGCGCAGGACGCAGCCCACCGCAACCTGGGTCCGGCCCAGCACCATCACGTCCACGGGATCGCCATCGGCCGACAGGGTATGGGGGACGAAGCCGTAATTGGCCGGATAATACATGGCCGTGTTAAGGAAGCGGTCGACGAACATCGCACCCGATTCCTTGCAGATCTCGTACTTCACCGGGTCGCCGCGCAGCGGGATCTCGATGATGACGTTGATATCCTTGGGAGGGTTGTTGCCGATGGCGATCTTGGAAATATCCATGGGGTGGTACTACCTTCAGGGTTGAGCGAGCACGTCCTCGGCGGGCACATGGGGCAGGCCGAGATCGTGGGCCACCGCGGCGCAGGTGATCCGGCCGCGGTGAACATTGAGGCCCGCACGCAAATGCGGGTCCTCGGCGAGCGCGCCGGCCCAGCCTTTGTCGGCCAGGGCCAGCACGAACGGGAGTGTGGCGTTGTTGAGGGCGAAGGCCGAGGTGCGGGCCACCGCGCCGGGCATGTTGGTGACGCAGTAATGCACCACCCCTTCCTCGACATAGGTCGGATCGGCATGGGTCGTCGGCCGCGAGGTCTCGAAGCAGCCCCCCTGGTCGATGGCGACGTCCACCACCACCGCGCCGCGGCGCATCGCCGCCAGCAGGTCGCGACCCACCAGGCGGGGCGCCGCCGCCCCGGGGACCAGCACGGCGCCAACCACCAGATCGGCCTCGATCACGTGCTTCTCGATGCTGTCGAGGGTGGCGTAGACGGTGCGTACCCGCCCGGCGAACAGGTCGTCGAGGGCGGCCAACCGCGGCAGCGACCTGTCGAGCACGGTCACCCGCGCCCCCATCCCCGCCGCCACGCGGGCGGCATTGGTGCCTACCACGCCGCCGCCGAGGATGGTGACGGTGGCCGGCGCCACGCCTGGCACGCCGCCCAGCAGGATGCCGGCGCCGCCCTGTTCCTTTTCCAGGCAGTGGGCGCCCACCTGGACGGACATGCGGCCGGCCACCTCGGACATGGGGGCCAGCAGGGGCAGGCCGCCGCGGGAATCGGTGACGGTTTCATAGGCGATGGCGATGCAGCCCGATTGCACCAGCGCCTCGGTCTGGCGCCGGTCGGGCGCGAGATGCAGGTAGGTGAACAGGACTTGACCGGGGCGCAGCAGGCCGAATTCCGACGGCTGCGGCTCCTTGACCTTGACCACCAGATCGGCGGCGGCAAACACCGCGGCGGCATCGGCCACCGTGGCGCCGGCCTGGAGATAGGCGGCATCCGGATAGCCGATGCCGTCGCCGGCCCGATGCTCCACCACCACCGCATGGCCGCGATGCACCAATTCCCGCACGCTGGCCGGGGTCAGCCCGACGCGGTACTCGTGGGTCTTGATCTCTTTGGGTACGCCGATGCGCATGATCGTCTCTTTGTGCAGGTGCGAAAATGACCCAGACCGCGCCACAGTGCAAGGCCGGCGGGGCATTTCTATTACCTGCGACGCGGATGGCCCGGCATCAATGGCCTAGCTGGCCGGTTGGGGGGCCGTCTCGGCCGGTGGCTTGCGCATCAGCCACAGCAGCAACAGCAGGGCAGGCACCGTGGCGAAGGTGGTCAGCAGGAAGAAATCGACCCAGCCCAGGGATTGGACCAGCACGCCGCTGCGCGACGCCAGCAGCGAGCGCCCGATGGCGGCCAGCGACGACAGCAGGGCGTAGTGGGTGGCGGTATAGGCCAGGTTGCACAGTCCCGACAGGTAGGCCACCATTGCCGCTCCTGCCATGCCGCCGGTGAAATTCTCGGCCAGGACGCAGACGATCAGGTAGCGGACGTCGTGGCCGCCGTGAACCTGGAGGACGTAGAACAGGTTTCCCAGCGATTGCAGGACGCCGCATAGCAGCAAGGCGCGCAGGGTGCCGATGCGGGCGACCAGCATGCCGCCGATCAGCCCGCCGGCCAACACCGGCAGGGGGCCGAAGATCTTGGAGACCGTGCCGATCTCCTTCAGCGTAAAGCCCAGCGAGATGTAAAGCGGATTGGCCATGGACCCGGCCATGGCTTCGCCGAGCTTGTAGCCGATGACCAGGAACACGATGGCCAGCCAGCGCGGCCGGGTCACGAAGTCGGAAAAGGGGCAGACCAGGGTGCCGTAGAGCCAGCTCAGCGCGGCGGCCCGCCGGCCGCGCAGATGAGGGCGGGCCGCAAGGAACCCGGTGGCGCGCCGCTCGCGCTCGCGGGTCGCGGCCGAGACCGTCGGTTCCGGTTCCGGGCAGGCCAGCAGGACGGCGATGCCGATCGTCACCAGCCCGGCCATCACGGCATAGGCGACGAACCAGCCGAAATCTTCGGCCAGGAACAGCGCCCCGGCACCCGACGCCACCATGCCCAGGCGATAGCCGACCTGGGTGGCGCCGGCTCCCGCCCCCTGCTGCCAGTCTTCCAGAAGCTCGACGCGGAAGGCGTCGATGACGATGTCCTGGCTGGCCGACAGGAAGGCCACCAGCGTGGCGAGCGCCGCCATCAGCCAGAGCTGCCGGTGCGGGTCGCACAGACCGACCCCCAGGGTGGCCGCCATCAGCGCCAGCTGGATGGCGATTCCCCATCCCCGCCGGCGCCCCAGCGGCAAGGGCGGGGGCAGGCGATCGATGAAGGGCGACCACAGGTATTTGAAAGCGTAGGGGCTGGCCACCAGGGCGAATTCGCCGATGTCGGCGATGCTGATGCCGTCCTTGGCCAGCCAGGCGGTCAAGCTCGATCCGGTCAAGGCCAGCGGCAGGCCGCTGGAAAAGCCCAGCAGCAGCACCGTCAGCACGCGGCGGTCGAGGTACAGGCGCCAGCCCTGCGGCGGCGGACAAAGGGACGACAAGGCGCTTCCCTTCCAGGGGACAGAGGCCGGCGCAGTCTAGCGCCTTCCCGCCGCCAAATCGTTAATGCGTCCGGTCAGGCTAACGCCTCGCGGAAACTGAGCAGGCGGCGGCGGTCCTCGCACCACAGGGCCAGACGGGCGCAGCGGAAGCTTTGGCCCAGCGTGATGGCGGTGGCGATGCCGAGACCCGGCACCTCGTCGAAACAGGCGCGCAGGCGGTAATTGGGGATGCGGGCCGACAGGTGGTGGACATGGTGGTAGCCGATCGATCCGGTCAGCCAGTCCAGCGGCTGCGGCAGCCGGAAATACGAGCATCCCTTCAGCGCCGCGGTGACGAAGTCCCAGCGGTCGTGGCGCTCCCAATAGGTCGCCGCGAATTGGTGCTGGACGAAGAACATGTAGACGCCGACGGTGGCCGCCACCGTCACCGCCGGCAGCCACAGCGCGGTGAAGCGCAGGAAGCCGAAGGCGAAGCCGCAACCGGCCAGCAGCAGGGCCAGGGCGGCGTTGGTTCCCAGGATGCTGAGCAGCCCCTTGGCGTCGCCGCGCCTCAGGCCGAGCGGCAGGCGATGGCGCAGCAGAAACTGGTAGACCGGCCCGATGCCGAACAGCACCAGCGGATGGCGGTAAAGGCGATAGACCAGGCGCCGCCAGCCAGGCAGCGCGCGGTATTCCCGCACCGTCAGGGTGGTGATGTCGCCATGGCCGCGGCGCGACAGATCGCCCGAAGCGGCGTGATGGCGGTCGTGGTCGCGTTTCCACCAGGCGTAAGGCGTGAGGGTCAGCACCCCCAGCAGCCGGCCCACCAGATCGCAGGCCCGCCGGCTGCGGAAGAAGGAATAATGGCCGCAATCGTGCTGGATGATGAACAGGCGCACCACCAGGAGGCCGGCGACCAGCGACAGCGGTAGCCCGGCCCAATAGCCGGCCAGGGCGTCGAGGCCCAGCATGGCGGCGAAGCAGCCGACCAGAAGGGCCAAGGTCACGGTCAGTTGGATCAGGCTACGGCCGGTCATCGGGGCGGCATAGGGGCGGAGCAGGGTGTTCCAGGTCCGGAGAGCGTCGGCGGGGGCAGCGGAGGGCAACGGAATGATCCTCTGGCGAAGGGCGGACCGGATGGAAACGCAGCCGGAATGAAGCGGATTTGCCATGGCCGGGGCAAGCCGAATTCCGGCTCTCAGCCATTTGCGCGGCGGTTAGGGAAATCCCGCCATGTTCCGCACCGCTTCGGGAGAGTGTCCGGCCTGGCGCAGGGCGCGCAGGGTCAGCGAGCGGTCGCGCTTGGCTAGCCGACGGCCGGACTCGTCAGTCAGCAGGCGGTGGTGGTGGTAGGAGGGCACCGGCAGGTCGAGCAGCGCCTGTAGCAGGCGGTGAAGGTGGGTGGCGGCGAACAGGTCTTCGCCGCGGGTCACCAGGGTGACGCCCTGGAGGGCGTCGTCCACCGTTACCGCCAGATGGTAGCTGGCCGGAACGTCCTTGCGCGCCAGCACCACGTCGCCGAACGTTGCCGGCTCGGCCGCCATCGGACCGTAGGCTAGGTCGTGCCAGGCGAGCGGGCCGGTGCGGCAGGCGGCATCGTCCACCGCCAGGCGCAGGGCATAGGGCGCGCCGGATTCCAGGCGGTCGGCCCGCTCGGCGGGCGACAGGCGGCGGCAGGTACCGGGATAGAGGGTTCCCTCCGGCCCATGGGGGGCGGCACCCGCCCGGGCGATCTCCTCGGCGATGTCGCGGCGGGTGCAGAAGCAGGGATAGAGCAGGTCCATCGCCTCCAGCCGAGCCAGGGCGGCGCGGTAATCGGCGAAATGGGCGGATTGGCGGCGCACCGGCCGCGGCCAGTCCAGGCCCAGCCACGCCAGATCCTCTTCGATGGAAGCGGCGAAGTCGGGGCGGCAGCGGCCGGCATCAATGTCTTCCAGGCGCAGCAGGAAGGTGCCGTCCCCCGCCGCCCGGCGGGCGAACAGGGCGGAATGGGCATGGCCCAGATGCAACAACCCGGTGGGGCTGGGCGCGAAACGGGTGATGGGGGCGTGCATGCCGTCGGATGGCTGGCCTTGGTGATGGGTGGCAACAGTACCATAATCAGGGGACGGCGCCTTGGCGCGCATTCATGCTCCGGAGGTGCCATGTTCCCGTCCGTCTCCCTGTCCGGCCCGACGGCCGAGCCCGCCGCCGGCGGGCCGGCCCATCAGTTGGTCATCCTGTTGCACGGTGTCGGTGCCGGCGGCGACGACCTGATCGGGCTGGCCCCCCTGGTGGCCGACCTGCTGCCCCATGCCGCCTTCGTGGCGCCCGACGGCCCCTTTCCCTACGACATGGCGCCGTTCGGCCGCCAGTGGTTCAGCCTTCAGGATCGGTCGCCTACGGCGCTCGCGGCCGGGGTGCGGGCGGCCGCCCCGCGGCTGGAAGCCTTCGTCGATGCCCAGTTGCAGGCCCGCGGCCTGGACGATGCCGCCTTGGCCCTGGTCGGCTTTTCCCAGGGCACCATGATGGCGCTGCATCTGGCGACGCGGCGGTCGCGGCCCTGCGCTGCGGTGGTCGGCTTTTCTGGTGCTCTGATTGACCCCGTCCGGCTGCCCGACGAGGTGCGGAGCCGGCCGCGGGTGCTGCTGATCCACGGCGAGGCGGACGACGTGGTCAACCCCGCTTGCCTCGGCCAGGCCGAGGCCGCGCTGGCCACCGTGGGCGTGCCGGTCTTGGCTGAAATGCGCCCTGGGCTGGGCCACGGCATCGACGGGCCGGGGCTGGCCCTGGCCGCTCGTTTCCTGCGCCAGTCGTTCGGATTGGAGTGACTCACCGACGCGGGTGTCGGCAAAGCGTCATGAAAGGGGGGATGGATTTCGCGGGCGCCTTACTATATTTTGCGACAGAACGCCGAGGGAGAGCGCAGTGCTAGCGCTGGAGAGCCATCCCGCCTTGGTCTTGAACGCGGATTTCCGTCCGCTGAGCTATTTTCCGCTGTCCCTGTGGTCCTGGCAGGAAGCGGTCAAGGCCGTCGTTTCCGAACGCGTCAACGTCGTTTCCGAATATGATCGCGAAATTCATTCGCCGGCCTGGTGCATGCGGCTGCCCAGCGTGGTCTCGCTGAAGGAATACGTGCCGGCGTCGCGCCGCCCGGCTTTTACCCGCTTCAACGTTTTTCTGCGCGACCGTTTTTCCTGCCAGTATTGTGGGTCGGCGCTTCCCACCCATGACCTGACCTTCGACCACGTCATTCCCCGGTCGCGCGGCGGACAGACCACTTGGACCAACGTGGTGACAGCTTGCGCTCCCTGCAACCTGCGCAAGGGCAGCCGGCTGCCGCGCGAGGCGGGGATGCTGCCGTTGACGCCGCCCTTCCAGCCCAGTTCCTTTCAGCTTCAGGAAAACGGCCGGGCTTTCCCGCCCAATTACCTGCACCATTCCTGGCGCGATTTCCTGTATTGGGACTCCGAACTCGACCCGTATTGAGCAAAGAAAAACCCCGGGCCGACGGCCCGGGGCGATTGGCGAACGCGGACTTGGCGGGGTCAGCGCACGAAGATCTGCACCTCGCCATCGCGGGTCGTGTCGCTAGTCGAGGCGGACACCCGCATGCGGCCGACCGGCAATCCCATGTTGTTCAGCGAACGGACCACCTGCTCCGCATAGCGGCGGGCCGAGGCGTCGTTCAGCGCCTGCTGGCCGGGGGTCTTGCCGGTGGGCGAGACGGCGATGACGTCGAAGGCGGCGTCGGGGCGGCGGTCCAGCGCGCTCTTCACTGCGGCATAGAGGGCGCCCTCGTATTTGACGTCGGGCCGGTCGAAGCGGATGGTCACCAGCGGCAGGTCGCCGGACACCGGCGTCATGGGCGCGGCTTCCGGCGCCGCCGGCTCATAGGCGGCGGGCGACAGGCCGACGCTGGCCAGCGACGGGCCATAGAGCTGGCCATTCTTGATGGCCACCGCCAGGGTGTTCAGGTTCTGGCGTTCGGCGGCGATGTATTGCTGCTGGCGGGTGATGTCGTTGGACAGCTCGGTCAGCAGCCGTTCGATCATCACCACCGTGCGGTTGGTCTCGTCTTCCAGGATGCGCAGCTGGCGATGGTCCTCGTCGACAGCGCCGGACAGCTGGCGGGCGGCCCGCACCGAATCCAGCAGGTAGGCCGCCATGGCCGAGGACGAGGTCACGTCGTTCGACAGGCGGGTCATCTTCAGGACGTCGTCGTTGATGCGGTCCAGCTCGCTCTGGGAATCGTTCCACTGCTGGGTCAGGATGGGATTGCCCGGGGTGGTCCCCACCTGGAGGCGGGCGGAAATGGCGGCGACGGTGCCGTGATAGCGCTGGGAATCCTGCACGGTATCGTTGCGGATCGCCTGCAGGGCTTGGTTCTGGCGGGACAGGGTGGCTTGCAGCTGTTGCAGATCGTGGCGCAGCGAGACGACCTTCTGGCCGACGAAGGTGCCGGTCGGCGCGCCGACGGTCACCCCCGGCGGCTCGAAATTCGTTCGGCCGAGCGCGGGCTGTTCGTTGCTGGCCGGGCTGGTGGCCTTGGCGCTGTCACCATTCGTCTGGTTCGGCGCGACCGTTCCGTTGGTGGGGAAAAGGGCATCCTCGGCAAACGAGCACCCGCCCGCCAGGATCACCGCGCACAACGCCACGGCATGGGTCGTCTTCAGGGCCATTGTCTACCTTCAGCTCGCCAGTTCGGAGGAATCCCGCCGGGTTCGCAAAATTCCAGCATTTCGGTAAAAATTCGATTTGCCCCCCGCTAATCGTGCGGGATTTTACGCAAAGCAGCTATTCCCCACAAGCTGCTTTTGCGGCCCGGCTTTTTGCCGACCACTTGTGCGTTCCGTCCCGAACCCACCCGCCCGCCCTCGATCATGGATGCAAATTCGGCCTTGCAGCCGGGGGGCGGTTTGTGTATAGTCCCCCACCTCGCCGGGCAATACGCCCCGGCACCGGTAAGCGCCCGTAGCTCAATTGGATAGAGCATCAGACTACGGATCTGAGGGTTAGGAGTTCGAATCTCTTCGGGCGCGCCATTTCCTTAAGCCTTTACAGGCACTTAGCCAAACGGCCCGCACCCCCGGTGGCGGGCCGTTTGGCTAAGTGGGCCCCAATAGGGCGGGTCCGCCGGCCCCGGAGCGCGCATGAAAAAGCTCGACAAGCAGAAGACGTCCAAGGACATCGCCGGTTTCGGCGATCGGCTGGGAACCGCCGCCGCCGCCAAGCGGGCGCTGCTGGAGAAGTTCCGCGCCAACAAGGTGGATGTCAACGACCCGGCCTACCAGGCGAGCCAAGCCGCCCGCGCCGCCGCCGCCGCCGCCCGGGCCGAGCGCGACGCCCAGCGCAAGGCCGAGAAGGAGGTCAACAAGGCGCAGGTGCTGGCCGACCGCAAACGGGCGCAGGAGGAAGCCGCCGAGGCGGCCCGCGCCCACCAGGCCGCCAAGGAAGCCGCCGCCGCCGAAGCCGAGGCCGCCCGCATCGCCAAGGAAGCCGCCGCCAAGGCCAAACGCGACGCCCGCTACGCCGCGCGCAAGGCGCGGCAGAAGTGAATGGGGCTGAGGGGGGGGGGCCGGTGAATCCAGCCGAGCGGCCCGCGCACCTGACCGGTGGCGGGCCGTTTTGGCTGCCTTCGCCGAAGGTGTTGCGCGACGGCAACAGGACCCCATCGCCGTTAGCGAGGCGCGCGGTCCGCGGCATAGGCAGGGTGCGGCCAACTCCTTGGAAACGTTGAACGAACGAATCGTGCCAGACCGTCTTATTCACCGGGGCGCCGGCATGGGTTGGCGGATGTAGCGTAAGGCGCTGATACGGCATAAGATTTTGTTGTCGAGGCCTCATCTTTGCCAAGCGCCGAGAGGCCGCGCCCGCCATGACCGAAAATGGCCTGCCGCCCTTCGCGTTGCCAGCGGTTCACCGCAAGAAAGCGACGGCCGCCGTCGACGGCGGGCGCATCACCCCGGACGGCGGCGGGGGTGCTGCTGGCCGAGGCCGAGCGGCGGCTGGGGCTGACGATCATGCCTTTGAGGCGGCGGTTTTGTACGCAATCGGGGCCTCTCGCACGGTCGCCATTTTCGTCGTTTGATAACAAAAGCTTACGACAGCCCGACCAGCATGCCGGGTTCCCCTGTGGGTAGTTTGCGCCGTCATTGGGCCGTGACGGGCAGGCGTGCTATGGTGCCGCATGGCAAGCCGAGGCCCGGTTTCGGCCTGGAGCGTCCGAGGGGTTGGCGGCGGGACGGTGGGGGAACGAAACGTTGAAGACCATTACCGTGGATGCGCGTATGATCCGCGCCTCGGGAATCGGCACCGTCATCGCCAATCTGATACCGCGCCTGATGCGCCGACGGCCAAATTGGCACTTTCGCCTATTAGGGGATACGGCAGCGCTGCGCGCCTTCCCCTGGGCCGAGGAGGGGCGGCTGTCCCTGGTCCCCTTCCGCGCCCCGATCTATTCGATCCGCGAGCAGGCCGCCTGGCCGGTCGGCGCGACCAAAGGCTGCGACTTGATCTGGGTACCGCACTACAACATTCCCCTGCGATGGCGCGGATGCCTGGTGGCGACGGTGCATGACGTCGCCCACCTCGCTCTGCCCGACATTCACAGCAGCCTGCTGAAAGGCTTGTACGCGCGGGCCATGTTCCGGCTGGTGCGGCGGCGTGCCGATGGTATCGTCTTCGTGTCGCGCTTTTCCGCCGAGGAGTTCGAGCGGCTAGTCGGGCGGCCGGCGGGACATGCCCGGGTCGTCCTGAACGGGGTCGATGACGCTTGGTTCGGGGTCGAGCCGGGGGTGCCGGTGCACCAGCGGCCCTACATCCTGTTCGTCGGCAACGTGAAGCCGCACAAGAATCTGGTCCGGCTGCTGGAGGCGTTCGACGCCATCGCCGATCAGGTGCCCCACGATCTGCTGATCGTGGGGCGCAAGGAAGGGTTCATCTCGGGAGACTCCAGGGTGCTCGACATGGCCGAACGCTACGGCGGGCGGATCGTGTTCACGGGCTTCGTCGAACAGGAAACGTTGCGGCGCTATGTCGCCCAGGCCGCCACCCTGGTCCTGCCGTCCTATTACGAAGGCTTCGGCCTGCCGCCCCTGGAGGCGATGGCGGTCGGCTGCCCCGCCCTGGTCTCCCGCGCCGCCTCGATGCCCGAGGCTTGCGGCGACGCCGCGCTCTATTTCGACCCCTTCGACGTGGCCGACATCGCCGCCGCCCTCAAGAGCATCCTCACCGACGACGCCCTGCGCGCTTCGTTGCGCGACAAGGGTCGCGAGCACGCTGCCACCCTGACCTGGGACCGCGCCGCCGACGGCTATATTGCCGCCTTCGAGGAGGTAATGAGCCGCCCTCGACGGGGTGTGCCGTGACGGGCGGGGCGCCCGACCCACGGCATCGCGCGATGGGATTGCTCCGCACCGTGACGCTCCGTCGCCAATCTCCGATATAGTGGTGATGTTTAAGCGTCACAACCGGACAAGGCGACGGGCCATGTCATTGAAAGAAACGGTATCATCGCGTTGGCGGATGATATAAGGCGACGTTCTCCAGAGCCTTCCCCAGGAATTCGGGCGCCATGAGGCGAGCGCGTTGATGGCGGCCAGGTTGCCGCCATCGGAACGTGGTTCGGGCTGACTTTGGAGAAACTTTTGGGGCGCGGCCGCCCCTGCATTCATTCACATGCTCTCAGGTGCCGGTTGGTCAGCACCTTGCCGTCCGCGTGCTGCTCGCAGACCTGGAACTTCGACTTGGCAAGATCGAGCGCGATGATATGCTTGCCCCTGTGAACGGGGCTTCCCCGCTGAGTTGGTCTGCGCCCTCACCCTGGCACATCACGATGCCGTCGGGGAGGTGCCATTCGCACCGTTATTACGGAAGCGAACCATTCCTTGCCCGCCAGACGGTTAGATCTGCTCCCGGCGTCAATATCTCGTCATTATAGCTAAAATTATAAATGGGGCTTGCATAATGACAGTGTACGTTACCATGGGCAATGCTAAATACTACGGCCTGCTCGATCTCAATATTACGCAGATCCGCAAAGTTACATCAGATGCCCGTATTTTAGTATACGATTGGGGAGATGAAAGTGGTCGCCCCCATTTCATCAGTTCGCATCCTGGTGTTGAGATTGTGGATTGGACGGAGCGTATTGCCGATCTCGCCGCCGTGCGACAAACGACGTCACGGCGGCAGCAGCTCGATCTCGCAATGGCGTTCAATGCTCGCTTTCCCCGTACCCTGCGGCAACGCATCCGCAAGATGATCCTGAAGCGCATGCCTGGCTCGCCGCTGGCGCGCCCGCTGATTACCGCCGGTCTGACCTTTGAGAATATGTTGTTGCAGAAGATACCTTGCATGCTCGACGCGTCGGCGCGAGCGGGGGATCAGCGCCTGATTTTCCTGGATGCCGACGCCTTCCTGATGCGGTCGGTGGAGGTGGCGTGGGACGGCGGCGAGTTCGATATGGCGGTTACCCTGGTCGACCAGCCGGAATGGGCCGAGAACCGCTGTTCGGTCATCAACAGCGGCGTCATTCTGTTTGGCCGCCGCCGAGCGCATCGCGACGCTCTGCTGTCGTCGTGGATTTCCGCGACCGAGACCTGCCGGGAACAGCTACGTGAACAGACCGCCCTGGTCCGTCTTCTGGCGCCACTGGCGCCTGCCTTGTTTACTGTCGGCAACCGCGTCGAGATCGAGCTAACGGACAAGCGGGTGCAACTTCTATCGCTGCCCTGCCGAGAATTCAATAACACCAGTCGAGAAGAGGCCCTAACCTCCAACGCTCGTGTGGTCCACTTGGCCAACGCAGCCCACAACCTGGGCGAGGTTAGCGAGCTGCTGGAACGGATTTCCAGCTATCCGCACGAACCGGATAAGCGGCCCGCTTTCGTGTCGTGACCCCATGAACAAGGCTGTCCCGTTTCCGCTATGAGAGAGGCAGGCCAGCATGTTCTCGAAGTTGAGGGCGTTGATGTAACGCTCGCGGGCGATGTCGGCGACGCCATTGGCGCGGATGCGGCCTGCATCTTCACGGAAAGTGACATCGCGGACATGGTGATTGCGGTTCTCGATGCCCCAATGGGATTGGACGGCGTGAGCCAAGCCCTTGGCGGACAGGGCCGTTGGCCGATAGCCACGCCCACGTCGAGTGTTCGAGGCTCCAATTGCCCACCGCCAGGGCATGGCAATCTTCGCCCCGTCGCCGATTGTCGTGGCCGGCGGTCACCGCGATTTCGGGGGTGGTGCAACTCGCCGCCGGCGGCCGCGCCACCCCCGTCCCTTTTCAGTGCATCGCCTTGCTGAACAGCGGCATATCGATCTCGTTGTCGTGGCGCGCCAGGGCGGCCTGGAATTCGCCAAACATCCTGCGCCGCGCATCCATATCGCCGACCGGCAGGGCGCGGAGCCGGGCCAGCAGGTCGAGAATCGCCTTGTGGGCCTTGTGCAAAACCGCGAACTCGTCCGGGGTGATGCCAAAGGCCAGTTCTTCCTCGTAGTCGAAGTGCTGGGCCATCCGCTGGTACAGCATGCCGATGGCGCGTTCCAGCGCCTCCGGTTTGTCTGCCGCGAGGATGGCGGGTTCCAGCCGGTTCATCATCCGGTACAGCTTGTGGTGCTCTTCGTCGACCAGCCGGTCGGAGTCCGACGCATCGTTCCAGGTGAGCATGGTGCCCTCGCCGAAAGATAGGTATCCTCCATCATCTGGGGGAGGGCCCTGCCAGGATCAATCCTCGGCCGATGCCTGCCGTACCGCCATCGGCCATCGTCGCTACCCCGCCCGCACCTTGCGCAGGAAGTCGGCGGTGGCGGCGTCCAGCCGGCCGGCATTGCCGTTGAGATCGTGGGCGGCCTCCAGCACGCCCCGTGCCGCGGCGGCGGCGTCGCCCGAGGCGCCGGTCACCTCGGCGATGCTGCTCGACACTTCGTGGGTTCCCAGCGCCGCCTGCTCGACGTTGCGGGCGATCTCGCGGGTGGCGGCGGCCTGCTCCTCCACCGCCGAGGCGATGGCGGTGGCGATCTCGTCCATGCGGCCGATGGTGCCGACCACGGTCTCGATGGCGGCGGCGGCCCGGCGGGTCTCTTCCTGCACCGCGCCGATCTGCCCGGCGATCTCGTCGGTGGCCCGGGCGGTCTGGGTGGCCAGGGCCTTGACCTCGCCGGCCACCACGGCGAAGCCCTTGCCGGCGTCGCCGGCCCGCGCCGCCTCGATGGTGGCGTTCAGGGCCAGCAGGTTGGTCTGGCCGGCGATGTCGGTGATCAGGCGGACGATCTCGCCGATGCGTTGGGCGGCGCCGGCCAGGGCCCGCACGATATCCTCGGCCTGCGAGGCCTCCTGCACCGCCGCCTTGGTCACCGTGGCGGAGCGCGCCACCTGTTGGCCGATCTCGGCCACCGAGCCCGACAGCTCCTCGGCGGCGGCGGCCACCGTCTGGACGTTGGCGGCGGCCTGGTGCGAGGCGGCGGCCACCATGCCGGCCCTGGCCGAGACCTGGGCGGCGAGGTCGGTCAGGGCCTGGGCCGAGCCCTCCATATGGCGCGAGGCGTCGCCCACCCCCCGCACCTCCTGCGAGACCTGGGTTTCGAAGCCGGCGGCCATGGCTATCAGTTCGGTGCGGCGGGCCTCTTCGGCGCGGCCCTTGGCCTCGTCCTGTTCGCGCTTCAGCCGCTCCATGGCCAGGGCGTTCTCCTTGAAGACCTGTACCGCCCGCGCCATGGCCCCCACCTCGGTCGGCAGGTCGCAATAGGGGATCTCGGTGGCGGAGGCCCCGTCCGCCAGGCTTTGCATGGCGGCGCCCAGCCGGGCCAGCGAGCCGGTGACGCCGCGGACCAGGGTCAAGCCGACGGCCAGGGCGGCGCCCATCAGCGCCGCGGTCAGGCCCAGGGCCGTCCAGAACGCCTGGGCGGCGGCGGCCCGGGTGGAGGTGGCGGCCGCCAGCAGATCGCGGCCCAGGCGCAGCTCGACCTGGTGGAAGAGGTTGATCCGCTCGGTGGTGACCTGGAACCAGTGGGCGGCGGTCACTCCCTGGGTATTGCCGCTGGTGTAGCTCTGGATGGCGATGGCGCGCAGTCGCCGCACCTCGTCGACGGCGGGGCCGACCACGGTCTTGGCCGTCAGGCTGCGCTGCTCGTCGGTGGCCAGGCTGTCGAACACCGCGAGAAAGGTGCTCTGCTCCGCCCCCACCGCCAGGAAGCGGCGGAGCTGTTCCAGGTCCAGGCGGCCGGCGGCGAAGCCGGCCGAGCCGGCCGCCCGTTCCTGGCCGGCGCGCTCTTTGGCCTGGATATAGGCGTAATAGGCGTCGATATCGGTGGCCAGGTGGGCGTCGCGGGTCAGCTCGCCCATGGCGGGGACCGGGGCGAGGATGGCGGCGATGGTGGCGGTATAGGCGCCGGTCGCCTGGTCGGCCGACACCGTCAGGGCGTCGAAGTCCCGCCGACGGGCGACGAGATGGGCGGCGGCATCCCGGGCGGTGTGCAGCGTCTCGGCGAGGTCCGGCGCCAGGCCCAGGGCCAGGAGCTCGGTGATGCGGCGGTCGAAGGGGGCCATCGCCTGGTCGGTCCGGGCGCGTTGCGCTGCCAGTTCGGCCCGGAAGCTCTGGCCCTTGCTGCCGACGAACACCCCGGTGGCGCCCCGCTCCTTTTGCAGCTCCTGCACCAGGGTGCTGGCGTCGATGGCGAACGAGGCCAATTGCTCGAATCGCGTCATGTCGGCCATGACGCGGCGCTTTTCCAGCATCAGGTCGGCGCTCAACACCGCCAGGGCCACCATCGGCGGCAACAGGATCAGCAGGACCTTCACGCGAAGACCGAGGCGTGCCAGCATCGAATGAACCTCCAGGGGGAGCGGCGTATGCCCCGGGTGACGGGGCCGGCCAGGGCAGGCTAATTCTAATCACTTAATTTCCGTCCATCTTCAGATGGGGCCGGAGCCAGAAAGGTTCAGTCCTCACTTGGGGACCACGCTCCAAGGGCCCAGATCTGTATCTTGGATTCCTTCGTCCGCCGCCGGAGCGCCCCATGCCGACCCCGAATCCCGCCGTGTGGACCATTGGCTACGAAGCCGCCGGCTTCGAGTCCTTCCTGGCGGCGTTGCGGGCGGCGGGCATCGAAACGGTGATCGACGTCCGCGACCTGCCGCTGTCGCGGCGGGCGGGCTTCTCCAAGCGGATGCTGGCGGCGTCGCTGGAGGCGGCCGGGATCGGCTACCTGCATCTGCGCCATCTGGGTACCCCCAAGGACGGGCGGGCGGCGGCTCACCGCGGCGACTATCCCGCCTTCTGGGCCAGCGTCGAGCAGCGGCTGGCCAGTCCCGAGGCCGACCTCGACCTGGCGCGCGCCGCCGAGGCGGCCGAGGCCCGGCGTTGCGCCCTGCTGTGCTTCGAGGCCGATCCCGCCAAATGCCACCGGCGGCGGGTGGCCGAATTGCTGGCCCAACGCTTCGGCTTTGCCGTCCATCATCTGCGGGTCGATCCCGTCGCTCCGCTACGGTGAGCCGGCCTGAGGATTGCACCCGTTTCGGTTCAGTTGTAGGGTTCTCCGCACCCATCGGATGGCAAAGGGAGGGCCCGGTGATCCAGACCATTTACGACAAGCTCGTCGCAAGCCTCGATCTCACCTGGCCAACCATCGGTGATGTGCGGCTGTCGGGGGCCGACCCCTATGCCGTGGGGCCGGTGATCTCGACCTTCCGCATCGGCGAATCGGTGGCCGCGGTGCTGGGCGCCCAGGCGGCGGCGGTGTGCGAAATCTGGCGGCGGCGGACCGGCCGCACCCAGACGGTGAGCATCGATGCCATGGCCGGGGCGATGGCCTCCTACAGCGTCGGCTTCCAGTCGCAGCACGGCTCCACCATCGCCCAGCCCGAACCCAGCTATCCGCTGGTCGACCTTTATCCGGCCAAAGACGGCCGCTGGTTCATGCTGCACGGCGCCTATCCCCTGCTGCGCAACGGCCTGCTCAGCCTGCTGGGCTGCTCCATGGAGCCGGCCTCCATCGCCCGGGCGGTGGCCGGCTGGGACGCCTTCGCCCTGGAGGAGGAAATCGCCCGCTTCAATGTCGGCAGCGTCGAAACCCCCAAGGCCGATGGCCCCATCGGCCTGTGCGGGGTGGCGGCCCGCAGCCGCGACGAGTGGTTGACCAGCCCGCAGGGCCGGGCCCTGGCCGGCGAATCCCTGGTCGAGATCACCCGCATCGGCGATGCCCCTTCCGCCCCCTTCCGCCCCGCCGCCCGGCCGCTCTCCGGCCTGCGGGTGCTGGACTGCACCCATGTGATCGCCGGGCCCACGGTGGGCAAGACCCTGGCCGAGCAAGGCGCCACCGTGCTGCGGATCACCAGTTCCAGCGCGCCGACCCTGCCGCCCTTCGATGTCGATACCGGCCACGGCAAGCTGGCCGCCTATCTCGATCTGTCCAAGCAGAGCCCGGCCGATCTCGACCACTGGTGGCGCCTGGCCGCCGAGGCCGATGTCGTGGTCAATTCCTTCCGGCCGGGCTCCCTGGCCAAGGATTTCGGCATCTCGCCGGAAAGCCTGGCGGCGGCGCGGCCCGGAATCGTGGTGCTCGAGGTGGATTGCTACGGCTGGGCCGGTCCGTGGGCTTCGCGCCCCGGCTGGGAGCAACTGGCCCAGGTGGCCACCGGCATGGCGGTCACTCAGGGCCAGGCTACGCCGGACCCGAACGCACCCGGCAAGCCGGTGCTGCAATCGGTCTATCCCAATGACTACCTGACCGGGTTTCTTGGCGCGCTGGGCGTGCTGACCGCCCTGATCAAGCGCGCCGACGAGGGCGGCAGCTGGCGAGTGCGGGTGTCGCTGTGCCGCACCGCCATGTGGCTGCAGGATCAGGGGCTGGTCAGTCCCGCCTATCCCAAGCCGGTGCAGCCCCAGGGCCATACCATCACCGCGCCTTCGGCCTTCGGCGCGCTGACTTATCTCGGCCCGGTGCTGGCCTATGGCGAAACGCCCTCCCATTGGGACCGCCAGACCGTGCCGCTGGGGGCCGACCCGGCCCATTGGCCCGCGGCGCCGCGCCTTGCGGTGCCGGCCGAGGAGGCGGCGGCCATCCGGCGCCACGCGGTGGGCATGCCCTGATCGGGGCGGTTCCGGTGAAAAATGGCGCGCCGCGAAAAAACCTGTTGACGGGGGGGCGGGATCTGAGTATAAACCGGCCTCCCGACGCGATGACGGGCGGTACGGCGGATGAAGCCGCAGTACTGAAGAAGAAGATCCTTCGGGGTTTTCTGCTCTTTGACAAGTGAAGACGCAAGGAAGGGATGCGCAGGCG
>JAKAFA010000299.1 GCA_021818185.1 Pseudomonadota bacterium
CGAGGCCATCGTCTGGGACGGCGTCATCCTGGACGTGACCGAGGAGGTCGAGGAGCGCCGCCGGGCGGAAGCGGCGGTGCGCGACAGCGAGGAGCGGTTCCGGATGGCCTTCGCCGCCGCGTCGCTTGGCATCGTGGTGGTGGCCCTGGACGGCACCATCCAGCAATGCAACCCGGCCTTCCGCGCCATGTGCAGCACCGACGCGCTCGAGGGCACCAGCTTTTTCGCCATCATCGATCGCGACCATGTGCCGATGGCCGACGGACTGGCGGCACCGGGGGGCTCGTTCAGCTTCGACTACGCTCCCGTCCTGCCCGACGGCCGCGAACGCCACTGGCGGGCCACCGGCACCAAATTCTCCGCCACGCCGCAAGCCCCCGCGCCGTCGCTGCTGTTCCTGATCGAGGACGTCACCGAGGTCGCCCGCGCCGCCTATGAGCGCCGCCAGCTGGAGCTGGCGCTGCAGGAGGGCCACAAGCTGGAAGCGCTGGGCCGGCTGGCCGGCGGCGTGGCCCACGAACTCAACAACATGCTGGGCCCCATCCTGATGGCGGCCGAGATGATCGAGCGCTCCGCGCCGCTCGACGAGCGCAACCGCGAGCGGTGCCGGCGCATCATCGAGGCCGCCAAGCACGGCCGCGACATCGTGCGCAACGTGCTGGCCTATTGCCGCAAGGAGCAGAACGTCGCCGGCACCCTGGACATGGTTCCCGCCTTCACCCAGTTCGCCACCATGGCCGCCTCCATCCTGCCGCCCTCCGTCAAGGTGGAGACCCGGGTCGACGCCGCCCACGCCCCGGTGCGCGGCGAGGCCACCCAGGTGCAGCAGATCCTGCTGAACCTTGCCAACAATGCCCGCGACGCCATGGACGGACACGGCACCCTGCGGCTGCATCTGGGCGTGCTGGCCCACCTGGCCGGGGCGCGCTCCAAGGCGCTGCGCGGCCTGAACCCGGCCCGCCCCCATGTGGAGATCCGGGTCGAGGATACCGGCTGCGGCATGCGGCCCGAAACCATCGCCAAGATCTTCGACCCCTTCTTCACCACCAAGCCGGTGGGCCAGGGCACCGGGCTCGGTCTCAGCGTGGTGCAGGGCATCGTCACCGCCATGGGCGGCGCGGTGGCCGTGGACAGCGCTCCCGGCCGCGGCACGACCTTCCGCATCCTGCTGCCGATGGTGGAACCGGCCGACGATTGACCGCCTTGCCGCACCGCAGGAAACGGGCTATCACTCCCGTGGGGAGTTGGATGAAGGAGGGAAGCGCATGGGCCGGATTCTCATCGTCGAGGACACGCCGCTGATGCGCGATTCCCTGGTGGATGTGCTGAGCGCCGCCGGCCACGACGTGGCCACCGCCGCCAACGGTGCCGAGGCGCTGGAGATCGTCGCCGACGGCAGCGCCTTCGACGTCATCGTCACCGACATCATCATGCCGGAAATGGACGGCATCCAGACCATCATCGAGATCCAGTCCATGCAGCCCGAGGCGCGGATCATCGCCATTTCCGGTGGCAGCGCCCGCATGGAAAAGGCCCAGGGCCTGGATACCGCCCGGCGGCTGGGCGCCGTCGCCGTGCTGGAAAAGCCCTTCGAGGTCGACACCCTGCTGGCCGCCATCGATTCCGCGCTGGCAGGGCAGGATTCTCCCCTGCCTTGAATTGCTCCGACGACCCGCCCTATCCTTTTCCATGAGCTGAACCTCCTGGAGAGCGGCGATGGCGACGAAGACGCTCGAAGAGGTGCGGCGCCGGCTCGCCGCGGAGGAGCCCGAACTCCGCTGCCGCCGCCACCGCCGTCTCGCCCAGCTTGGCCGGCAGATCGGCCTCGTTGCCCTTGGCGCCTTGACAAGGGAATCGCGCACGCTGGTCAAGCCGTACATCCAGCACGGCAAGAAGAACGATGCCACCGACGCGGCGATCACCGCGCGATCGGTGGCGCGCGCCTTGTCTTCGTCGTCGCCGGTCTCGCACAGCGCGTCGAAGGTATGGCCGGGGATCGACGGGTCAGCCATGGACAACTCTCCCGTTCACGCTTGACGCGAACAGGGGGGGAGGCGGCGGCGCCCCGGTCATTGACGTCGTTCAATCCGCCCGCCGCCAGGTCAGTCCGCCGCGGCCGCGAACCGCACCGCGTCGCCGTTGCCGACATGGTCGGTCCCCTGCGAGCCGTCCCGGCCGCTGCCCCCGACCATCGGATAGCCCAGTTCGTGCATCAGCGCGATGGCCGGCGCGCCGGTGCAGTGGTTGGCGGCGATCTTCCGGAAGCCATACCGGCCCAGGGCCCGCACCGTCTCGCGCTGTTCCTCGGTCAGCGGGGCGAGCGGCGCGATGTGGAGGCCGCCGAACAGGCCGTACAGCCGGCGCCCGGCATCCAGGTGGTCGATGGCGTAATCCACCAGGGCGACGACGCCCTGATGGCAGCATCCGGTGATGCAGACCAGCCCCTCGTCCGCCACGTTGACGTAAAGGGACTGCTCGCCGCGGACGTCAAGCCAGATCGGCACGTCGAAGGTGACCGAGGCCACCCCGTCTGCCAGGCGGTGGATCCCGCCGGGCAGCAGGCGAGTCAGCTTGCCCCGGTGCGGCACCCGGTTGGCGATACCGGCCTGGGGAAACGACCCGCCGGCCAGCCACGCCGCCGCCGCCTCGCTCAAGGTCCCCGGCGCCAGGATGGTGATGTCCGGCGCCAGCGCCAGGACCGCCTCGATCCCCCAGAAATGGTCCAGGTGCTCGTGGCTGAGATACAGGAAGTCGATGGCGCCCGCGGCGAGAAGGCGGTCGACGCCGGTGGCGCGGAACCGTTCCGCCATGTAGTCGCGGTTCCATCCGGCATCGAGGAGGATGCGGGTGGTTTCCCCCCGCAAGCCTTCAACCTCCACCAGCGAGCAACTGCCGGCCGCGTTGTCCGGATCGAAATGCATTTCCCATTGGCAGGCGGTCTTGCCGCCGTTCGCGGCGATCTCCTCGACGAACCGGCCGGTGTCCCACCAGCCGGTCTCGGAAATCGACGTCACGGTGACCGAACGGCAGGCGCCGATGACGGCGGCCTGCCCCGGCTGCGCCACATCCGGCTGGCGGTCTTCCGGGTGGCAGCCTTGCGGCGACGCGGACATCGTCCCGGCCCCTAGCCGTTTCGTCCCGGCGCCGCCGCGCCAGGATCCAGCATCTCGACGACCCATTGCGCCACCAGTCCGGTGGCACGGGCGCACTGGTCGCCGCGGGCCTCGGAGAACGCCTTGTACTCTTCGGGCTTCCAGAAATCCCACGAGCGTCCGGAGAAGCGGCATTGCAGCGCCTCGCAGCTGGTGCCGCCGAACTCCTGCTGGAAGCGCTCGGTCAGTTGGCGGCCGAGCTGGAAATTGGCCATGCCGCGGCTTTTCTCCAGCTTGTCGGCGTCCCGCCCCCGGCGAGTGCCGAGCGCCAGCAGGCCGCCGCTCAGCGCGCCGCAGGTGCCGGTTCCCACCAGGCTGCCGCCGCCGGACAAGCCGTGGCTGGCCTTGATCACGTCGTCGCCGATGCCGCCGATGACGTCCTTGACGGCAGTCAGCACGCATTGGGGGCAGCACCCGACCTTGAGGTCGAGACCGTAAGCTCGCTGGAAGGCGGCAGCGCCCATCTCCTCATGGTCCATGACGACAACTCCGGCAGGATGCGGCCCGACACCCGGGGGGAATGGCCGCATGGTCTTCCCGCTGCCAGCTTACCGCAAAAACACCGCCGTCGTGAGCCTACCCTGTTGGGTCCAGCGGTTCTCAGTATGGGGCGGTGGGGGATGGTTTGAGGTTGAGGGAATGGTTGACGCCGGGGCAGGGTTGATCAGGGTGGCTGTGGCGGCGGCCTTCCGGTTCGGATGGTGCGGAACAGGCATC
>JAKAFA010000300.1 GCA_021818185.1 Pseudomonadota bacterium
GCAGGGCGTAGGGGATGGTCTCGGTATAGGCGTTGAACATCACCAGGAAAGTGTCGTCCGCCGCCGGCCGGCCGGTCTCGGTCTCGACGGTGCCGCCGTCGCCGCCCAGGATGAAGGCCAGCGAGCGGGCATAGGGCAGCGTCCAGTCGGTATGGCTCATCTCGCTGCCCTCCGGCGTCACCCAGGTGATGTCCTTGAGCGCGCCGGGCCGCAACTGGCGGCCGTCGAAGAAGCGCGGGCGGCGGAACACCGGATGGGCCCGGCGCAGGGCCGTCAGGCCGCGCACGAAAGCCAGAGCGGCGTGGTCGATGTTGTTCCAGTCGACCCAGCTGATCTCGTTGTCCTGGCAATAGGCGTTGTTGTTGCCCCCCTGGCTGCGGCCCAGTTCGTCGCCGGCCAACAGCATGGGCACCCCCTGGGACAGCATCAGGGTGGCCAGCATGTTGCAGACCTGCTGGCGGCGGAGCGTCTGGATGCGCAGGTCGCGGGTCGGCCCTTCGTGGCCGCAGTTCCAGGCATAGTTGGCGTCGGTGCCGTCGCGGTTGCCCTCGCCGTTGGGCTCGTTGTGCTTGCGCTCGTAGCAGACCAGGTCCTTCAGCGTGAAGCCGTCATGGGCGGTGACGAAATTCAGGCTGGCCCACGGCCGCCGCCCGCCCCAGCCGAACAGGTCGGACGAGCCGGTCAGGCGCGAGGCCAGTTCGCCGATCTGCCCGTCGTCGCCGCGCCAGAAGCGGCGCACGGTGTCGCGGTAGCGGCCGTTCCACTCCGACCAGCCGGGCGGGACGCCGCCCAGCCGGTAGCCGTCGCCGCCCAGATCCCAGGGCTCGGCGATCAGCTTGACCCGCGACAGCACCGGGTCCTGGCGCACCGCGTCCAGAAAGCCCGAGCCGCCGTCGAACCCCGCCTTCTCCCGCGCCAGGCTGGCCGCCAGGTCGAAGCGGAAGCCATCGACATGCATCTCCTCCACCCAGTAGCGGAGCGAATCCATCACCATCTGCAGGACCCGCGGATGGCGCAGGTTCAGGGTGTTGCCGCAGCCGGAGTAGTTCTCATACCAGCGTTCCTCGCCCGGCGACAGGCGGTAGTAGCTGAGATTGTCGATGCCGCGGTAGGACAGCGTCGGGCCCAGGTGGCTGCCCTCGGCGGTGTGATTGTAGACCACGTCCAGGATCACCTCGATGCCGGAATCGTGCAGGCGCTGCACCATGGTCTTGAAGTCGCCGTGCGGACTGGACAGGTAATAGCGCGGGTCGGCCGCGAAGAAGTTGATGGGGTTGTAGCCCCAGTAATTGCGCAGGCCCATTTCCATCAAGTGGCGTTCGTCCACCACCGCATGGACCGGCAGCAGCTCGACCGCGGTGATGCCCAGCTTCAGCAGATGGTCGATGACCGCCGGCTGGGCCAGCCCCAGGAAGGTGCCCTGCAACTGGGCCGGTACCAGCGGGTGGCGCATGGTGAAGCCGCGCACATGCAACTCGTAGACGATAGTCTCGGGCCACGGCACCTGCGGCGGCCGGTCGCCGCTCCAGGCGAAGGCGGTGTCCACCACCCGGCATTTGGGCATCAGCCGCGCATTGTCGCGGCGGTCCATCACCAGATCCTGGCGGGGCGAGCCCAGGCGGAAGCCGAAATGGGCATCCGACCACACCAGCGCACCCGACAGCGCCTTGGCGTAGGGATCGATCAGCAGCTTGTGGGAATTGAACCGGTGGCCGTGCTGCGGCTCGTAGGGCCCATGCACCCGGTAGCCGTAAAGCTGGCCGGGGCGCAGGTCGGGCAGGTAGCCGTGCCAGACCTCGTCGGTGTATTCCGGCAGGGGGATGCGCTCCACCTCGCGGTGGCCGCCCGCGTCGAACAGGCACAATTCCACCGAATCGGCATGGGCCGAGAACAGGGCGAAGTTCACCCCGGTGCCGTCCCAGGTGGCGCCCAGCGGGTAGGGAGAACCGGGCAGGACGCGGCGGCGGGAGGTCATGGCCGGGTCAAGCCCGGCCATGATGACCCGAACGGGACTGCATCTCTTGTCTGCGTCATGGCATTCGGTCTCAGCCCTCGCGCCGGAACACCATTGTCGCCAGCGGCGGCAGGGTGAGGTCGAGGGAATGGGCGTGGCCGTGCCAGGGAATGTCCTCGGCCGGCCGGCCGCCGCCATTGTGGATGTTGGACCCGCCGTACCATTCGGAATCGGTGTTCAGCACCTCGTGGTAGAAGCCGGGCAGTGGCACGCCGATCCGGTAATGGTCGCGCGGGACCGGGGTGAAGTTGCAGACCACCACCACCAGTTCCTCGGGGTCGCGGCTGCGCCGCAGATAGCTGATCACCGAGTTGTCGCGGTCGTTGCAATCGATCCAGGCGAAGCCCGCCGGTTCGCTGTCCAACTCGTGCAGCGGCGCCTCGCCGCGGTACAGCCGGTTCAGGTCGCGCACCACCGCCTGCACACCCCGATGCAGGGGATCGTCCAACAGGTGCCAGTCCAGGCTGTCATTGTGGTCCCATTCGCGCTCCTGGGCAAATTCCTGGCCCATGAACAGCAGCTTCTTGCCGGGATGGGTCCACATGAAGGCGTAATAGGCGCGCAGATTGGCGAAGCGCTGCCAGCGGTCGCCGGGCATGCGGCCGAAGATCGAGCCCTTGCCGTGCACCACCTCGTCGTGGGACAGCGGCAGCACGAAGTTCTCGTGGAAGGCGTACAGCATCCCGAAGGTCAGGTCGTCGTGGTGATAGCGACGGTGAATGGGCTCCTTCGACATGTAGCGCAGCGTGTCGTGCATCCAGCCCATGTTCCATTTGAAGCCGAATCCCAGCCCGCCCAGATAGACCGGCCGCGACACCATGGGCCAGGCGGTGGATTCCTCGGCCACCGTCATGGCGCCGGGATGCTCGCGGTAGAGGGTTTCGTTCATGCGGCGCAGGAAGTCGATGGCCTCCAGATTCTCGTTGCCGCCGAAGCGATTGGCGATCCACTCGCCGGGCTCGCGGGAATAATCCAGATACAGCATGGACGCCACCGCATCGACCCGCAGCCCGTCCACATGGTACTGCTCCATCCAGTAGAGGGCATTGGCCACCAGGTAATTCACCACCTCGCGCCGGCCGTAATTGTAGATCAGGGTGTTCCAGTCCTTGTGGACGCCCAGGCGCGGGTCCTCGTGCTCGTACAGGTGGGTGCCGTCGAAATAGTGCAGGCCGTGGGGGTCCGAAGGGAAATGGCCGGCCACCCAGTCGACGATCACGCCGATGCCGTTCTCGTGCAGGCGCTCGACGAAGGTGCGGAACTCCTCGGGCGTGCCGTAGCGGCTGGTGGGGGCGAACAGACCCACCGGCTGGTAGCCCCACGAGCCCGAGAACGGGTGTTCGTGCAGGGGCAGCAATTCCACATGGGTAAAACCCATGTCCCGCACATAGGCGGAAAGCTGATCGGCCATTTCCAGGTAACTGAGCGGCCGGGAGCCATCCTCGGCCACGCGGCGCCACGAGCCGAAATGCACCTCGTAGATGCTGATCGCGGCGTGGCGGTCGTTGGCTTCCGGCTGGCGGGCCATCCAGGCGCCGTCGCGCCAGGCGCGCTCCTCCAGGTCCCAGACCACCGAGGCGGTCTTGGGCGGCACCTCGGCGAAATGGCCGTAGGGATCGGCCTTCAGCGGCAGAAGGTGGCCGTGCGCCCCCAGGATTTCGTATTTGTAGAGGGTGCCCCGCCCCAGGCCGGGAATAAACAATTCCCACACCCCGGCATCGTGGCGCAAGCGCATGGAATGGCGGCGCCCATCCCAGTGATTGAAGTCGCCCACCACCGAAACCCGCCGCGCATTGGGCGCCCACACCGCAAAATGCACGCCGGACACGCCGTCGAGTTCGACACCGTGG
>JAKAFA010000061.1 GCA_021818185.1 Pseudomonadota bacterium
TACGCAGGCCCAACTCAGCCGGCTGCTGCGCGACAACATGTTCACGCCGGTGACCCACGCCACCGCCCTGTACCTGCCGCCCAGCACGTCGCGCATGCTGCTCCGCTCCGCCCCGGCGGTGGAGGAGCTGGGCCGGCGCTGGTTCGAAACCTTCGCCGGCGTCACCATCGTCGAGGCTGCCAAACAGATCTATGCCGGCACCGCCTTGCGCGAACCCAAGAACCGCCGCCGCGGCTATCTGCCGGTGGCTCACGGGCTCCCGCGCATCGGCGCCGGCCATGCCGGGCGCCTCACCGACTGAGCCTTATCGCCCTGCGATCGTCATTCCATCGATCCGCACGGTCGGCGCATCGATTCCGTAGCGGAAGGTCAGGTCGCTGGCCGGTGTCAGGGCACGGAACATCTCCTTGAGGTTGCCGGCAACCGTGACCTCGCTCACCGGCTCGGCGATCTCGCCCCCTTCGATCCAGAACCCGGCCGCACCGCGCGAATAGTCGCCGGTTACCCCGTTGACTCCATGGCCGAACAGTTCGGTCACGTAGAAGCCGCTGGGAATGTCGCCGATCAACTCGGCCACGGTCACCGGGCCGGCCTCCAGATACAGGTTGCTGGCGCCGGGGCTGGGAGGGGAGCCGGTGCCGCGTCCGGCACTGCCGGTCGAGGCCAGGCCCAACTGCCGCGCCGAGCGCAGATCGAGCAGCCAGGTCTTCAGCACGCCGTCCTCGACCACCGCCATCTTCCGGCTCGGCAGTCCCTCGCCATCGAAGGGCCGCGACCGCAGCCCCCGGCGGCGCAGGGGATCGTCCACCACCCGAATGCCGGGCGAGAACACCGCCTGACCCAGGCGGTCCTTGAGAAAACTGGTGCCCCGCGCCACCGCCGCGCCGTTGATGGCGCCGGCCAGCGAGGAAACCAGTCCCCGCGACACCCGCGGGTCGTAAACCACCGGCACCTTGCAAGTCCGGACCTTGCGGGCCCCCAGCCGGCGGACCGCCCGCCGCCCGGCTTCCTCGCCCACCTCCTCGGGGGCGCGCCAATCGGACAGGAACACCGCCGAGGTATAGTCGTAATCCCGCTCCATCCCGCTCGCGGCGTCACCGGCCAGCACGCTGACCGACAGGGCGCCGCTGCTGACGCTGTACGCCTGGGCGAAACCGTTGGACGCGGCGAATGCCACCTGCGAGCGCGACCAACTGCCCTCCGCTCCTTCGGAATTGGTCACCCCGGTCACGGCCCGCGCCGCATCCTCGGCCCGGCGCAGCCGCCCGATCATATCTTCGGCGTCCGGCTCGGCGGGATCGCAGATGTCGAGATCGGGAACCGCGCGCGCCAGTTGCTCCGGTTCGGCCAGGCCGGCATAGGGGTCTTCCGGCACCCGGCGCGCCATCGCCACCGCCCGCTCGACCAGTTCGTCCAGGGCTGTCTGGGACCGGTCGGACGAGGAGACCATGGCCTGCCGGCGGCCGATCAGCACCCGCAGGCCGATGTCGCCGCCTTCGCTGCGTTCCAGGCGTTCCAGCTGGCCGAGCCGCCAGCCCACCGACAGCGAGACGGAATCCACCAGGACGGCATCGGCGGCATCGGCGCCGGCACGCCGCGCCCGGCCGACCAGACCGGACAAAAGCTCAAGGGGATCGGAAGCGGACATGGAGGGTCCTCCTTGCTTACGACCTTGGTGGGCGCGAGGAAAAAAGCAACCACGTCGGCGGAGCGCGTGCGGCGAGGGCCGGCGCGGAAGGTCAGGCTACCACGGGCCGGAGGCCGGTTCTACGGCTCTGGAACGCGGGCCCGCGGATGGGCGTCGTCATAGACCTCCCGCAGCCGGGCCGCATCCACC
Organism: Pseudomonadota bacterium; assembly: GCA_021818185.1. GTDB lineage: Bacteria > Pseudomonadota > Alphaproteobacteria > Rhodospirillales > Magnetospirillaceae > JAKAFA01. Next base: position 1,838 of record JAKAFA010000061.1, read on the forward strand.
TGGGTATAACGTTGGGTGGTAGACAGCGAGGCGTGGCCCAGCAGTTCCTGGATGGTGCGCAGATCGCCGCCCCCGGCCAGCAGGTGGGTGGCGAAGGAATGGCGGAGCGCATGGGGCGTCGCCGTCTCGGGCAGCCCCAGCAGCAGGCGCAGCCGCCGCATCTGGCGCTGGACCACCCCCGGGTTGAGTGGCCCGCCGCGCGCCCCGAGGAACAGCGGCGATTCCGCTTCCCCGCCGTGCGGGCACAGGCGCAGATAGGCGGCAATGGCCTCGCGCACCACCGGCAGCACCGGCACCATCCGCTGCTTGCGGCCTTTGCCGGTCACCACAAGGGTGTCGCCGGCCGGCGCCTCGTGACGGCGCAGGCTCAGCGCCTCGCCCAGGCGCAGGCCACAGCCATAGAGCAGGGTGAACAGCGCCACGTCGCGGGCCGCCAGCCAGGGCTCGTCGTGCAGCTCGCCGGCAGTGGCCACCGCCTCCAGCGCTTCGTCGGCGGCCAGCGCCTTGGGGACCGATCGGGGCGGGCGGGGGGCCCGCACCGCCCCTAGCGCCGGGTTGTGCACCAGATCGCGGCGGTCGAGGAAGCGGAAGAAGCCGCGCAGGGTGGACATGCCGCGGGCCAGCGAGGCGCGGCCCAGGCCGTCGGCGCCGCGCCGCGCCAGATAGGCGCGGAAATCGGCGGGCCGCAATGCCGCCAATGCCGCCAGATCGGGGATTCCCCCCAGATGCTCGCCGAGAAAGGCCAAGAAGGCCGCCAAGTCGCGGCCGTAGCCGTCCAGGGTGTGGGCCGAAGCCCGTTTCTCGCCGGCCAGCCAACTCCGCCACGCGGCCACCGCTTCGGCCAGGTCGGGGGCGGCCGCGACGGGGATGGGGGCGGTGCTCACCCCAGGAAGCGCCGGATGCAGTTCTCGATCACCCGGGCGAGGAAGCTCAGCAGCTCGGTTCCCTGGCCGGAGTGAAAGGTGCGGCCGTGGCGCGAGCCCAGGGCCAGCACCCCTTCCGGGCAGCGCCCCGAGGCCGATAGGCGTACCACCGCCGAAGACAACACCAGGCCGTGACCGTCGCCGAACAGCATGGGATCGCCCGGCATCTCCTCGGTCAGGGCGCATTCGCGGTCGATGCCGCCCAGCAGGGTTTCCACCCGCCCGGCCGGCAGCCGCCGCACCCCCGGCACCGCCAGCTCCGGCAGGGCGGTGTCAGTCTCCTCGAAGCACAGCGTGGCCAAATCGACGTCGAGCAGGGCCGGCAGATCGTCGGACACCGCTTCGGCCAGGTCGGCGACGCTGTCGGCCGCCAGCAGGGTGACCACCGCCTGATGGGTGCGGTTCTGGGTGGACATGTTGGAGCGGCTGGTGTGGATCAGATGTTCCGCCGCCCCCTTCACTCGGTCCACTTCTTCCCGCAGGCGGTCGATCATGAACGCCTGAAGGTCCACCACCTCGTCGGCATCGGTCCAGCGGGACGGCGGTGACAGCACCAGCAGCAACTCGGGGTGGCGGATCAGAAAGTCGGGGTGGACACGCAGATATTCCACCACCTGGGCCTCGGAAGGCAGGGGAACGGCCAGCGCCGCGTCGTCACGCTTGCGCGACATCGGAGACTCCTGCCGGGGAGAAATGGGGATCGCTGAAGGTCATCGCATGCTTGGGTCTATTGCTCGCGCCCGTGCGCGGCTAGAGTTTATAGCCCATGCTTTGCTCCGCCGCCAACACCCCCACGCGATTCGAGCGCGATGCCCGCGTCGCCGTCCTGCTGCCCCTGCCGCTGGCCGGCGCTTACGATTACCGTGTCGGGGCCGACGCCGTGGCGGTTGGCGACGTGGTTGCCGTGCCCCTGGGCCGGCGCGAGGTGGCCGGAGTAGTGTGGGGACCGGCGGCCGGCGGCGTCGAGGACGGTCGTTTGCGATCCATCGCCCGCCGGCTGGATTGCCCGCCGCTGCCCGCCGCTACTTGCGCCTTCGTCGATTGGGTCGCCGCCTACACCCTGTCTCCGCCTGGCGCCGTGCTGAAGATGGCCATCAGCGTTCCGGCCGCGCTGGACCCGCCGCGGGGGCAGACGGCCTGCCGTCCGGCGGCGTCGCCGCCGTCCATCAAGATGACTCCCGCGCGCGCTCGCGTGCTGGACGCCCTGGCGCGCCTGCCCCCTCTGGGCGTCGCCGACCTCGCCCGGGAGGCCGGGGTGGGGCCGGCCGTGGTGCGCGGCCTGGTCGCCGCCGCGGCGCTCGATCTGGTGGAACTGCCGCGGCCGCCGGCCTTTCCGCCGCCCGACTTCGCCCGTCCGGGGCCGCTCTTGTCGCCCGATCAGCGCCGGGCCGCCGGGCAGTTGGCGGCGGCGCTGGACGGCGGCTTCGGCGTCACCCTGATCGACGGCGTGACCGGCTCGGGCAAGACCGAGGTCTATTTCGAGGCGGTGGCCGCCGCCTTGGCGCGGGGGCGCCAAGTGCTGGTGTTGCTGCCCGAGATCGCCCTGTCAGCCCAGTGGCTGGAGCGCTTCGCCGCCCGGTTCGGGCCGCTTCCCGCCCTGTGGCACTCCGAGGTGTCCGACGCGCGGCGCCGCGAGACCTGGCGGGCGGTGGCGACCGGCGAGGCCCGCGTGGTGGTGGGGGCCCGCTCGGCGCTGTTCCTGCCTTATCCCGAACTCGGCCTGATCGTGGTCGACGAAGAGCATGACGGTGCCTTCAAGCAGGAGGAGGGAGTCCTCTACCACGCCCGCGACATGGCGGTGGTCCGCGGCATGCTGGGCGGCTTCCCGGTGGTTCTGGCCTCGGCCACCCCGGCGCTGGAGACTCTGGCCAACGTCCAGGCCGGGCGCTACGGCCGGCTGCATCTGCCCGACCGCCACGCCGGCGCCGTCCTGCCGGCGGTAGCGGCGGTGGACCTGCGCCGTACGCCGCCGCCGCGCGGGCGCTGGCTGGCGCCGCCGCTGGTCGGCGCGGTCGAGGAGACCCTGGCCGCCGGCGAACAGGCCATGCTGTTTCTGAACCGCCGGGGCTACGCGCCGCTGACGCTGTGCCGCCGCTGCGGCTTCCGCCTGCAATGCCCCCATTGCACCGCCTGGCTGGTGGAGCATCGCGCCCACGGCAAGCTGGTCTGCCATCATTGCGGCTATCGCCTGCTGCCGCCGTCCATCTGCCCGGAGTGTGAGGCCGAGGACAGTTTCGCCGCCTGCGGCCCGGGAGTGGAGCGCATCGCCGAGGAGGCGACCGCCCGCTTCCCCGGCGCCCGACTGGCCCTGATGGCCTCCGATACCGTGGCCGGACCCGAGGCTGCCGCCGCCTTCGTCCGCCGGGTGGCGGACGGCGAGGTGGACCTGCTGGTCGGCACCCAGATCCTGGCCAAGGGCTATCATTTCCCGCGCCTTACCCTGGTGGGGGTGGTGGATGCCGACCTGGGACTGGACGGCGGCGACCTGCGGGCGGCGGAACGCACCCACCAGCTATTGTCGCAGGTGGCCGGCCGGGCCGGCCGGGCCGAGCGGCCGGGTCGCGTCCTGCTCCAGACCTGGGAACCCCACCACCCGGTGATCCAGGCGCTGGTGGCCGGCGACCGCGACGCCTTCATCGCCAGCGAGGCCGAATCCCGCCGGGCGGCCGGCATGCCGCCCTTCGGCCGGCTGGCCGCGCTGATCGTCTCCGGCCCCGATCCCGCCCCGGTGGATGAGGCCTGCCGCCGGCTGGCCCTGACCGCGCCGCGGGCGCCGGGCCTCGACGTGCTGGGGCCGGCCCCCGCTCCGCTCGCCCTGCTGCGCGGCCGCCATCGTCGCCGATTTCTAGTAAAAGCTGTGCGAGGCATCAACCTTCAGGAGATGTTGCGCGCTTGGCTGGCCCAAGTCGAACCGCCTCATCCGGTCCGCATCCAGGTCGACGTGGACCCCTATTCCTTCGTCTAAGCGGCTCCCTGCCGGCCGGCCTAGCCGCCGGTCAGGGGGAGCCCCTGCCCGATGGCCGGGGTAGGATGCCGGCGATGGGCAGAACCCGAGATATCGCTTGCTCCTCCGGGCTGACGCCCCGCAGGTTTGCCAACCCGAACGGGGAGGAGGTGGCTTGCAACGCAAAACCCAATGTGCTAGTTAACCGTCGCACTTCAGGGGAGACCGCCCGGGGTGTGTCTAGATCTGTTGTCGAATCAATAGGTTAATCCGTCGGCGTCTTTCCCCGTCGAACAATCCGAGGACGAGCCCAGGTGCCATCCGATACCACTGGCGTGATCGCCGAACGCTATGCCACTGCCCTGTTCGAGCTGGCGGAAAGCCGTCATGTGCTCGAAGCGGTGGCCCGCGACCTTGAGACGCTGAAGGCAATGATCCGCGAGAGCGCCGATCTGCGCCGCCTGCTGGACAGCCCGGTGCTGTCGCGGGCGGAGCGGGCGAAGGCGATCACCGCGCTGGCCGCCAAGGCCGCCTTCGACGCCGTCACCACGAAATTCCTGGGCCTCGCCGCCCAGCGTCAGCGCCTCTTCGCGTTGCCGGGCATGATCGACGGCTATCTCAGCCGTCTGGCCGCCCGCCGCGGCGAGGTCGCGGCCAAGGTCGCCTCGGCGGTGGCCCTGAGCCCGGCGCAAATCGAATCGCTGACCGCCACCTTGCGGACCGCCTTCGGCGGCTCTGTCGCCGTGGACGTTTCGGTCGACCCCAGCTTGCTGGGCGGCATGGTGGTCAAGGTCGGTTCCCGTATGGTGGACAGCTCGCTCAGGACGAAGCTGCAGCACCTGAAGCTTGCTATGAAAGGGGTTGGATAATGCAGATCCGCGCGGCTGAGATCTCTGCGATCCTCAAGGAGCAGATCGCCAATTTCGGAACCGAGGCGGAAGTCGCCGAAGTCGGTCAGGTGCTGTCGGTCGGCGACGGCATTGCCCGCGTGTACGGCCTTGACAAGGTCCAGGCCGGCGAGATGGTCGAGTTTCCCGGCGGCGTCAAGGGGATGGCGCTGAACCTCGAAGCCGACAATGTCGGCGTCGTGATCTTCGGCGACGACCGCGGCATCAAGGAAGGCGACACCGTCAAGCGCACCGGCGCCATCGTCGATGTGCCGGTGGGCAAGGGCCTGTTGGGCCGCGTGGTGGACGCGCTGGGCAACCCGATCGACGGCAAGGGCCCGATCGAGGCCACCGAGCGTCGCCGCGTCGACGTCAAGGCCCCCGGCATCATTCCGCGCAAGTCGGTGCACGAGCCGGTGGCGACCGGCATCAAGGCGGTCGACGCCCTGATCCCGGTGGGCCGCGGTCAGCGCGAACTGGTGATCGGCGACCGCCAGACCGGCAAGACCGCCATCCTGATCGACACCATCATCAACCAGAAGCGCTGGAATTCCGGCACCGACGAGAAGCAGAAGCTGTACTGCATCTACGTCGCCGTTGGCCAGAAGCGCTCGACCGTCGCCCAGATCGTCAAGACCCTGGAAGATTACGGTGCGCTGGAATACTCGATCGTGGTGGCCGCCACCGCGTCCGAGCCTGCGCCGCTGCAGTTCATCGCCCCCTATGCCGGCTGCGCCATGGGCGAGTTCTTCCGCGACAACGGCATGCACGCCCTGATCATCTACGACGATCTGTCGAAGCAGGCCGTGGCCTATCGTCAGATGTCCTTGCTGCTGCGCCGCCCCCCGGGGCGCGAGGCCTATCCGGGCGACGTGTTCTACCTGCATTCGCGCCTGCTGGAACGCGCGGCGAAGATGAGCGACGCCAACGGCGCCGGCTCGCTGACCGCCCTGCCGGTGATCGAGACCCAGGCCAACGACGTGTCGGCCTACATTCCGACCAACGTGATTTCGATCACCGACGGCCAGATCTTCCTGGAAACCGACCTGTTCTATAAGGGCATCCGCCCCGCCGTGAACGTCGGCCTGTCGGTGTCGCGCGTCGGCTCGGCCGCCCAGATCAAGGCGATGAAGCAGGTGGCCGGCTCGATCAAGCTGGAGCTGGCGCAGTACCGCGAAATGGCGGCCTTCGCCCAGTTCGCCTCGGACCTCGACGCCGCGACCCAGAAGCTGCTGAACCGCGGCTCGCGCCTGACCGAGCTGCTGAAGCAGCCGCAGTACTCGCCGATGCCGGTCGAGGAGGAAGTGGTCGCCATCTACGCCGGCGTGAAGGGCTACCTCGACCGCCTGGAGCTGAAGGACGTCCAGCGCTTCGAAAAGGCGCTGCTGGCCGAGATGCGGGCCAAGGCGCCGGAAATCCTGTCGACCATCGTCTCCGAGAAGCAGATCACGGCCCAGACCGAGGAGAAGCTGCGCGGCTTCCTCGACGCCTTCGCCAAGACCTTCTCCTGAAGCCCTAGAGAGCGCCGATGCCGAGCCTCAAGGACCTACGGCTGAGAATCGCCTCGGTCAAATCGACCAGGAAGATTACCTCGGCCATGAAGATGGTCGCCGCCTCCAAGCTCCGCCGTGCCCAAAGCGCGGCGGAAGCGGCGCGGCCCTTCGCGGAGCGCATGGAGCGCATGCTGGGCACCCTGGCCGGCTCGTTGGCCGGCCAGGCCGGTGCGCCCAAGATGCTGGCCGGCACCGGTGCCGACCGGGTGCATCTGATCGTCATGGTCACCGCCGACCGCGGCCTGTGCGGCGGCTTCAACTCCTCAGTGGTGCGCAGTGTCCGCCATCTGACCGCTCAGCTGCTGGCCGAGGGCAAGACGGTGATGATTCTGCCGGTGGGCCGCAAGGGCCGCGAGCAGATCAAGCGCGACTACGCCAAGCAACTGATCGAGGGCTTCGAGCAGCTGGGCCGCAAGGGGATCACCTTCCCCGAGGCCGAGCAGGTGGCCAACCGCATCACCGCCATGTTCGCGGCGGGCGAGTTCGACGTCTGCACGGTGGTCTACAACCGCTTCAAGTCGGTGATCAGCCAGGAAGTGACCCGCCAGCAGCTGATCCCCTTCCCGGCGCCCGAGAAGGCCGCCGCCGTCCAGGGCGGTGCCGTCTTCGAGTTCGAGCCGACCGAAGAGGACATCCTGACCAGCCTGCTGCCGCGCAACCTGGCGATCCAGGTGCTGCGGGCCCTGCTGGAAAGCCAGGCCTCGGAACAGGGCGCCCGGATGTCGGCGATGGACAACGCCACCCGCAATGCCGGCGACATGATCAACCGCCTGACCACCCAGTACAACCGATCGCGCCAGGCGCAGATCACCAAGGAACTGATCGAAATCATCTCCGGCGCCGAAGCGCTGTGACGGAAACCAGGAGTTCACCATGGCAATGAACAACGGCACGATCACCCAGATCACGGGCGCTGTCGTGGACGTGCGCTTCGAGGGCCAGTTGCCGGCCATTCTCAACGCGCTGCATACCGAGAACCAGGGCCGGACGCTGGTGCTTGAAGTGGCACAGCACCTTGGCGAGAACGCCGTCCGCACCATCGCCATGGACTCGACCGATGGCCTGGTCCGCGGCCAGGTGGTGGCTGATACCGGCGCCCCGATCTCCATCCCGGTGGGTGCCGCGACCCTGGGGCGCATCATCAACGTGATCGGCGAGCCCATCGACGAGCGCGGCCCGATCGGCGCCGAAGCCACCCGTGCCATCCACCAGGATGCGCCGGAATTCGTCGAACAGGCCACCGAGACCGAGATCCTGGTCACCGGCATCAAGGTCATCGATCTGCTGGCGCCCTACGTGAAGGGCGGCAAGATCGGCCTGTTCGGCGGCGCCGGCGTGGGCAAGACCGTGCTGATCATGGAACTGATCAACAACGTCGCCAAGGCCCACGGCGGCTACTCGGTGTTCGCCGGCGTCGGCGAGCGCACCCGCGAGGGTAACGACCTCTACCACGAAATGGTGGAATCGGGCGTCATCAAGCTGGACGGCCCCGGCTCCAAGGTGGCGCTGGTCTATGGCCAGATGAACGAGCCGCCGGGCGCCCGTGCCCGCGTCGCCCTGTCCGGCCTGACCGTCGCCGAATACTTCCGCGACGCCGAAGGCCAGGACGTGCTGTTCTTCGTGGACAACATCTTCCGCTTCACCCAGGCCGGTTCGGAAGTGTCGGCGCTGCTCGGCCGCATTCCCTCGGCGGTGGGCTACCAGCCGACGCTGGCCACCGACATGGGCGCGATGCAGGAGCGCATCACCTCGACCAAGAAGGGCTCGATCACCTCGGTGCAGGCCATTTACGTGCCCGCCGACGACCTGACCGACCCGGCCCCGGCCACCTCCTTCGCCCACCTGGACGCCACCACGGTGCTGAGCCGCCAGATCGCCGAGCTGGGCATCTATCCGGCGGTGGACCCGCTGGACTCCACCTCGCGCGCCCTCGACCCCCGCGTCGTCGGCAACGACCACTATACGGTGGCCCGCGAAGTGCAGCGCGTGCTCCAGACCTACAAGTCGCTCCAGGACATCATCGCCATCCTCGGCATGGACGAGCTGTCGGAGGAGGACAAGATGATCGTGGCGCGCGCCCGCAAGATCCAGCGCTTCCTGTCCCAGCCGTTCCACGTGGCGGAAGTGTTCACCGGTTCGCCCGGCAAGCTGGTGTCGCTGGAAGAGACCATCAAGGCGTTCAAGGCGATCGTCGCCGGCGAGTACGACCACCTGCCGGAAGCGGCGTTCTACATGGTGGGCGGCATCGACGAGGTGGTCGAGAAGGCCAAGAAGCTCGCCGCCGAGGCGGCCTGACCGGCCATTAAGGAGCCATCCCATGGCCGACAAGATCCTGTTCGAACTGGTCTGCCCGACGAAGCAGCTCGTCTCTTCGCCGGTGGACATGGTGGTGGTTCCCGGCGCCGAAGGTGACTTCGGCGCCATGGAGCGCCACTCGCCGATGATCTCTTCGGTGCGGCCGGGCGTCATCGACGTCCATGACGGCGGCAAGATCGCCGATCGCATCTTCGTGGCCGGCGGTTTCGCCGAAGTGACCGAGGAACGGATCACCGTGCTGGCCGACGAAGCATTGCCGGTGGCCGAGCTGACCAAGGACATGGCCGCCGCCCGCCTGGAGGCGGCCAAGGCCGCCCTGGCCGATGCCCGGTCCGACCACGACCGCGTCGCGGCCGAACGCCAGATGGCGGTCGCCGAGGCGATGGGAGCCGTCGCCCACTGACGGAATAGTCCCGCAGGGGGACCGTTACAGGGCCGGCGGCAACGCCGGCCCTTGTCGTTGTGGGCCGGCTTGACTCGGGGCCGGCCGGGCCCAAATGGCGAAGAACGGAAGGGAGTCGCCATCATGACGCATTGGGGCCCCGACGACATTCCCTGGGCGGCGTTTCAGGCCGACCGCCTCGATCCCGATCTCCTGCGGCTGGTCAAGGCGGCCGCCATGGTCGAACGCAATGCTGGCGACTACACCACCTATCTCAAGGCCGTATTCCGCACCGAGCCCGCCTTCCTGGCGGTGGCCGACGGCTGGGAGCGCGAGGAGGTCCAGCACGGCGAGGTGCTGGCCCGCTACGCCACGCTCGCCGATCCCGAGTTCGACTTTCCCCGCCGTTTCCGGCGCTTCGTCGAGGGCTACCGCATCCCGCTGGACCGGACGGAGTCGGTGCGGGGGTCGCTGACCGGCGAATTGCTGGCGCGCTGCATCGTCGAGACCGGCACCAGTTCGATGTACAGCGCCTTGCGCGACGCCGCGGACGAGCCGGTGCTCCGGCAGATCTGCCACCGCATCGCCGGGGACGAGTTCCGCCACTACAAGATGTTCTACGGCTTGTTGCAGGCGCTGTCGCAGCGCGAGCGGCTGTCGCTGCTGCGCCGCGTCCTGGTGGTGGTCGGCCGCCTGCGCGAAGCCGACGACGACGAGTTGTCCTTCGCCTGGTTCGCCGCCAACGAGCCGTTCGACGCCGTCTACGACCGTGCCGCCTGCGCTCGCAATTATGCCACCCGCGCTTTCCGCCATTACCGCGATGCCCATGCGGAGCGCGCCGTCCACATGGTGTTCAAGGCCGTCGGCCTCGACCCCCGGGGCTGGCTGGGGGGCGCCGCCAAGCGTCTCGCCAAACGCCGGCTGGCGGCGCTGGCCGCAGCCTGACCGCCTTCGCCCGGTTCAGCCGTGCGGCACGCCGGAGGTGGTGGAGTATTCGAAGTGCAGGGCGGTGTCGGGGTGGATCAGCCCGTAGGTCGAATGGGCGGCGCGGGCCGCCTCGGCGAATCCCGACAGGATCAGCTTCAGCTTGCCCGGATATTCGCAGATGTCGCCCACCGCGAATACTCCCGGGGCGTTGGTGGCCATGGTGGCGGGGTCGACCCCCACCCGGCCGCCCTGCATCTCCAGGCCCCATTCCGCGATGGGACCGAGGGTCATCGCCATGCCGAAGAAGGGCAGCAGGATGTCGGCCTCCAGCCGGCGGACCTCGCCGTCCAGGGTGGCGACGGTTACCGCCTCCAGCCGGCCGCCTTCCCCCTCCAGGCCGTGCAACTGGTAGGGCACGACCAGATCAACGGCCCCGGACTCGGCCAAGGCCTTCAGCTTCGCCTCGCTGTCGGGGGCGGCGCGGAACTTGGGACGGCGATGCACCACCATCACCTTGGCCGCCAGTTCGGCCAGGGAAATCGCCCAGTCCACCGCCGAGTCGCCGCCGCCGGCGATCACCACCCGCTTGCCGCGGAATTCCTCGCGCCGGGTGACGAAATAGAACACGCTGCGGCCCTCATAGGCCTCCAGGCCGTCCAGCGGCGGTCGGTTGGGCCCGAAGGCCCCGCAGCCGGCGGCGACGATGACCGCGGTGGCGCGGAGGGTGGTGCCGTCGGACAGCCGGCAGCGCCATTTGCCGCCGTCGCGCTCCAGGCCGACCATCTGCCGGCCGAGATGGTAGACCGGGGCGAACGGCGCCGCCTGGGCCTGCAATCGCTCGATCAGCTCGGCGGCCAGGATGCTGGGATGGCCGGGGATGTCGTAGATCGGCTTTTCCGGGTAGAGCGCCTGGCATTGCCCCCCCACCGCGTCGAGGGCGTCGACCACGTGGCAGCTCAGCTTCACCATGCCGCATTCGAACACCGCGAACAGCCCGGCCGGTCCGGCGCCCACCACCACAACATCCGTCTCGTGCACCATGCGCCCTTCGTCCTTCCTTCCCTGGTCCTGCCCGGAATCTACCACACAAAGCGCGCCATGACCGCCATGGGCCGCGCGCCGTAGCGTTGCACCAGGGCCTCCAGGACGGCGGCCTGCGGCGGCCAGCCCAGTTCGGCGGCATGGATGCCGCCGGCCACCAGAACCGCGTCCAGCCCCGCCACGGCGGCGCCCCGGATATCGGTGGGCATGCCGTCGCCAACGCACAGGGTCCGGCCCGGTGCCGTGCCCAGCAGCGCCAGCGCCTCGGCGTAAATGGCCGGGTCCGGCTTGCCGCGGCGCACCACGCTGCCGCCCAGTTCTTCGTAGCGGGCGGCATAGCTGCCGGCGCACAGCACGTTGCGGCCATGGCCGACCACCACCAGATCGGGATTGGCGCAAATCATCGGCAGCCCCCGCCGGCAGCCCTCCTCCAGCAGGATACGGTAATCGTCGAGGGTGGCCTCCGGGTTGAGCGGGCCGATGTTCAGGATGAAATCGGCCTCTGCCGACCGGCTCGCCCGGTAATCCAGGCCGTCGACCAGGTCGAGGTCGCCGGCCGGCCCCAGCAATGCGAACCGCCGCCCCAGGGTGGCGAAGGCCGGATCGCGCCGCTCGGCCAGGGCGCGATGGACCGCCTCGCCCGACGACAAAAGATGATCGTAGAGCGGTGGCTCGATCCCCAGCCGCGCCACTTGGCCGGCCACCGGCCCCGCCCGCCGCGGGGCGTTGGACAGCAGCAGCACCCGTTTGCCCGCCGCCTTCAGGGCGCGCAGGGTGGCGATCGTGCCGGGATAGGCCGCTACACCGTCGTGCAGCACACCCCAGATGTCGAGGATGAAGCCGTCGTAGCGATCGGCGATGGCGGCCAGGCCGCCCAGCGGCATGGTCACCGCCGCACCTCGCGGTGATCGGCCCCCACCGCGTCGGCCACGCTGGCGAAACCGTCGCGGTGCAACAGGTCGATCAGTTCCCGGTTGATTCGCCCCACCAGGGCGGTTCCGTGGTAGACCAGGGCGGAATAGACTTGAACCAGGGTGGCGCCGGCGCGGATCTTGCCGTAGGCGTCCAGGCCCGAGGCGATGCCGCCCGCGCCGATCAGCGGCACCTTGCCGCGGGTCAGCTGGTACATGCGGCGCAGCACGCGGGTGGACGGCTCGAACAGCGGCGCCCCCGACAGGCCGCCGCCTTCCCCGGCCCGCGGCGAGCGCAAGCTGGCCGGGCGCGCCACCGTGGTGTTGGAGACGATCAGGCCGTCCAGGCTGCCGGCCGTGGCCACCGCGGCGATATCGGCCAGGTCGGCTTCGGTCAGATCGGGGGCGATCTTCAGCAGCAGCGGCGGCTGCCGTTCGGCCGGCGCAGCCTTGTCCACGGCGGCGCGGGTGCGGGCCACCAGCCCCTCCAGCTCGCGCCGGCTTTGCAGGGCGCGCAGTCCGGGCGTGTTGGGTGAGGAGACGTTGATCACCAGATAATCGGCCAACGGCGCCAGGCGCGCCGCCCCCAGTTCGTAATCGGCCGCGGCGTCGACGGTATCCTTGTTCTTGCCCAGGTTGGCTCCGACGATTCCGACCGGCCGCCTCCCGTTACGCCGGCGCGCCGCCAGCCGGCGGCAGACGGCGTCCAGGCCCTGGTTGTTGAAGCCCATGCGGTTGATCACCGCGTTGTCCTCGGGCAGGCGGAACATGCGCGGCTTGGGATTGCCGGGCTGCGGCCGCGGCGTCACCGTTCCGGTCTCGACGAAGCCGAAACCCTGGCGCAGCATGGCGTCGGGAACTTCGGCGTTTTTATCGAAGCCGGCCGCCAGACCCACCGGATTGGGGAAGGTCAGGTCCCACAGCCGCACTGTCAGCGAAGGATGCTCGACCCGCGGCTGCGGCGGCACCAGGCCGGTCTTCAGCAGCCGGATGGTCAGCCCATGGGCGGTCTCGGCGGCCACCTGCCGCAGCAGCGGCCCGGCCAATCGGTAATAGTCGAACATGCCTCACCGTCGAGCAGGGGACCCCCTGGGCGAGCAAGGCGAATCCAGGGGTGGCCGCGGACCTTAGCCCAAGCCTAGTCCAAAGGCCAGCCCTCCGCGCCTTTCTTCCGGCCTGTTGACCATTGCCGCCACCCAACCCACCTGCCGGTTATGGGTCATCGGTATGGGTCCCGGAGGAAGTGCGATGGCGGTGGTGGGCATCCTGGTGGCCAGCGGCTTCGAGCAGAGCGAGATGACGATTCTGTGTCGCAGCCTGGCCGAGTCCGGCCATGCGGTGCTGGTGATCTCCCCTAAGAAGCAGGAGGTGCGCAGCTGGGACCACGCCCGCTGGAACGGCGATCTGCCGGTGGACGCCGCGGTGGCGGACGCCGATCTCGGCCGGTTGGCGGCACTGATCCTGCCCGGCGGCGTGATGTCGGCCGACACGCTGCGCGCCGACGAGGCCGCGGTCCGCCTGGTGCGGGAAGCGGCCGCCAGCGGGCGCATCGTCGCCGCCCTGGGCCACGCCGCCTGGGTGGCGGTCGAGGCGGGGCTGGTGCGCGGCCGCGCCGTCACCTCCCATCCGGCCATCCGCACCGACCTCGTCAACGCCGGGGCACTGTGGCAGGACCAGGCGGTGGTGGTGGATGGCGGGCTGATCACCGGCCGGCACGGCCATGACACGGACGCCTTCGCTCGGGCAGTGGGGGCGACGCTGGCCGGGCCCCCCACGTCGTCCGCCTGACCCCTGGCGTATCGGCTAGCCTAACCCCCGGTTGATTGCCTCGGACCAAGCCGCTCCGCTATGTCAGGCGATCCCCATGCCTGCACGGAGCGGCCGATGCCCACTTCCCGTCCCGATGAACTGCTGCGCTGCGACCGCTGCCGGACCGAAACCGTGCATACGGTGGTGTCGGACGATGAGGTGGGCGCCCTGGCCCAATGCCGCCGCTGCGGTTCGGTCCATTCGCTGGATCCCCGGCCGAGCCGCCACTCGGCCGGCGATTGCCCGAAGGGACGCCCGTGCGGCACCTGAACGGCAAAGGTCCGCGGCCCGCAGCCCGACGCCTATTGCATGACCCATTGCGACAGGTAGCTGTGGATCAGCCCATCCATCTGGCTGTCGATGTCGCGGATCAGGGTTTCGGTCATCTCGTACAGGACCCGGTCGCGCTCGTTGACGGTGATTCCCTCGGCGGTGGTGCGTGAGCGGCTGGCGCGGGCGGTGACGTCGGCCACCGGCATATGGCGGTCGTCGAGGATCTGGATGGCCACGTCCAGGGTGCCGTCGTAGCGCTCGGCCTGCTCGTCCTTGAACAGGCCGGTGATGCCCTTGTCGGTCTTCAGCGGGGTCTGGATCACCGCGGCGTTCTTGATCACCACGCGGGCATAGCCCGAGCGGCCCATGGGCCGCAGCCGGTCCTTGGCCCAGCGGATGGCGGCCGCTTCCGGCGAGATGGGCATCAGCTGTTCGTAATTGGGCAGGTGGGCCGGCGACTTGTACTCCGAGACGATCTCCAACTGGCCGACATTCAGGGTGATCGGCGGTTCGTTGGCGAAGCTGATCTCGGGCAGCCGCTGGACCGGCGGGTGACTTTCACAGGCGGCGACCGCGGTTACCGTGACGAGGGCGAGAACCAACCGGCAGGCGCGGCCGGCCCGAAGAATGCGTGCGAACATGGGGGCGTGTCTCTGAAGGCTGGTGGAATGCGAGCGCGTCATTGTGGCACGCCCGGCGCACGGGTCAAGGGTGGCTGATCCTTCTCGCGGACGCGCGCGCCTGTGGGCGGGACGCTACAAGCGATCCAGGTCCTCGCGCCCGAAGACGTAATCGGTGTGGCAGAACTCGCAGCTCACCACCACCCGTCCGTCCTCCTCGGCCAAATCGTCGAGTTCGGCGCGGGCGACGAAGCGCAGGGCGCGGGCGACCTTGTCGCGCGAACAGCGGCAGCGCGCCGCCAGCGGATGGGGATCGAACACGCGCAGATCCTCGCCGTGGTAAAGGCGCCACAGCAGCCGGGCGGGATCGAGGGTCTGGTCGTGAAGCTCGGCCTCGGTCAGGCTGGACAGCAGGATCGCCGCGCGGCGCCAGCCGTCCTCGGCTTCCTCGGCCACCAGGATGGGATGGCCGGGCAGATCGGCCGGCATCCGCTGAATCATCAGGGCCGCTGTCTGCCATCCCCGCCCCGCCGCGGGCGCCTGGGCGGACAGCATCAGGCTGGTCTCCAGTTGTTCCGACTGGCGGAAATACAGATGGGCGCATTCCGCCATGGTGGCGCCGGCCAACTCGACGATGCCTTGATAGCGTTCGGTGTCGGGGCCCTGATCGACGGTGAAGGCCAGATGGCCGGATCCCATCAGGCTGGGGACCGTCTGGCCGGAGCCGGATTCCCGGGCCAGCAAATCGTCCAGGCGTCCGGCGTCGAAACGGGCATAGCCGCGCAGGGCGCCGTCGCTGGTCACGTCGGCCACCACCAGCGACACCGGGCCGTCGCCCTGGGCCTGAAGGGTGAAGATGCCGTCGTATTTCAGCGACCCGGCCAGGGCGGCGGTCAGCGCCAGGGCCTCGGCCAGCAGCCGCCCGACCGGTTCGGGATAGTGGTGGCCGGCCAGGATGGTCTCCACGGACGGGCCCAGGCGCACCAGCCGCCCGCGCACGGCACCGGCGCCGAGCTGGAAAGGGAGGAGGAGGTCGTGCATGTCGCGGATCACCAGCGAAATCTGATTGGCAACGGCCCGAAGATGCCATGCCGATCCGGTCGGGTCAGCCGCAAAACCGGGGAATGGCGTCCTACAGCAGGCACCAGGTCAGGATGCCTTTCTGGACATGCAGGCGGTTTTCCGCCTCGTCCCACACTGCCGATTGCGGGCCGTCCATCACCGTGTCGGTGACTTCCTCGCCGCGATGGGCCGGCAGGCAGTGCATGAACAGGGCGCCCGGCGCGGCCTTGGCCATCAGCGCCTCGTTCACCTGATAGGGCGCAAGCAGTTGCGGCCGGTTCCGGTCCTGGCAGCCCATGGACACCCAGGTGTCGGTGAGCACCAGATCGGCACCGGTCACGGCACGCACCGGGTCCGTGCCCACTTCGACTCGGGCGCCGCGGTCCCGTGCCCAGGCCACCACGGCGGGCGCGGGGCTCAGGGGCTCGGGGCAGGCCAGGCGGATGGTGAAGCCGAACTGGGCTGCCGCCTGGATCCAGCTGGCCGCCACGTTGTTGCCGTCGCCGCTCCAGGCAACCACCTTGCTGGCCAGTGGGCCCTTGCGTTCCTCGAAGGTCATGAGGTCGGCCATTACCTGGCAGGGATGGGAGCGATCGGTCAGCCCGTTGATCACCGGCACGGTGGCATGCGCCGACAATTCGTCCAGCTTGGCCGGGTCGTCGGTGCGGATCATGATGGCGTCGACATAGCGCGACAGCACACGGGCGGTGTCGGCAATGGTCTCGCCGCGCCCCAGCTGGGTGTCGGAGCGGGTGAGCGTGATGACGTCGCCGCCCAGTTGCTTCATGCCGGCCTCGAACGAGACGCGGGTGCGGGTCGAGGGCTTGTCGAAGATCATCGCCAGCAGCCGGCCGGCCAGGGGGCGGTCGCTGCCGTGCGGCCGCTCGCCCCGCTTGTAGGCGGCGCCCAGGTCGAGGATCGTCCGCAGGGTGGCGGTGTCGAAGCGGTCGAGGTCGAGGAAATGCCGCACGCTCATGGTGCCAC
>JAKAFA010000301.1 GCA_021818185.1 Pseudomonadota bacterium
ACGTTCCTCCGGTCACTATCCGCCTGCACGACCGCCGCCTGCATTGGCGTCTGCCGCTTAATCCGGGCCTGGCGGCCGGCGAGGCCTATGCCGACGGCACACTCACCGTCGAGCGCGGCAGCCTGCGCGACCTGCTGGCCCTGGCCACCATCAACCAGGCCCGCGACGACCACTCGGCGCTGCCGTTGTGGCGGGCGACCAGGCTGTGGCAGCAGTTCAATCCGATCCGCCGAGCGCGGCGCAACGTCGCCCACCATTACGACCTGTCGGGCGCGCTCTACGAACGGTTCCTCGATGCCGACCGCCAATATTCCTGCGCCTATTTCCGCCAGCCGGACATGTCGCTGGACGAGGCGCAAGCGGCCAAGAAGGCCCACATCGCCGCCAAGCTGCTGCTGGCCGCCGGCCAGCGGGTGCTGGACATTGGCGCGGGCTGGGGCGGCCTGGCGCTGACCCTGGCGCAGGCCGCCGAGGTCGAGGTGCTGGGAATCACCCTGTCGGAGGAACAGCTGGCCGTCGCCCGTCGCCGGGCGGAAGCGGCCGGCCTGGGCGGGCGGGTGCGGTTCGAGCTGATGGACTACCGGCAGGTGCAGGGGCGCTTCGACCGGGTGGTATCGGTGGGCATGTTCGAGCATGTCGGCGTGCCCAACTACCGCACCTTCTTCGCCACCCTTTGCCGGCTGCTGGCCGCCGACGGGGTGGCGCTGCTGCATGCCATCGGCCGCGCCCACGGCCCCGGCGCCACCAATCCGTGGATCCGCAAATACATTTTCCCCGGCGGCTATTCCCCCGCCCTGTCCGAGGTGCTGCCGGCCATCGAGACCGCCGACCTGTATGTCACCGATATCGAGATCCTGCGCCAGCACTACGCCGAGACCCTGCTGGAATGGCAGCACCGCTTCCAGGCCCGCCGGGCGGAAATCGCCCAACTTCTCGACGAACGCTTCTGCCGCATGTGGGAATTCTACCTGGCGGGCGCCGAGATGGCCTTTCGCAACCAGGGCCACATGGTCTTCCAGATCCAGTTGGCCCGGGACGTCCAGGCCGTGCCGCTGACCCGCGACTACATGGCGGAGGCCGAGGCCCGGCTGGGGACGGCCGGGGTGGTGCGGGCGGCGGAATGAAACGCGCCCCGAAATGGGACAATCCCCGGGCGCGGCGCGTCTATCCCCGTTATCCCCGCTTTCCACATCCCCCCGCCGCAATAATGACCGCTTGGCGGCCTCCCCCGATCTGCTAGCATCCCGGCCATGTCGTTCACCGCTTCCGTCGAGGCGCCCGCCGGCCAGGGCGAGGGCGCCGCTTTCCGTACGCCGCCCCACAACCACGAGGCGGAGCAGGCGCTGCTGGGCGCCGTCTTGCTCAACAACCGCGCCTACGAACAGGTATCGGAATTCCTGCGGGCGGAGCATTTCGCCGAGCCGGTGCACGGCCGCATCTTTGCCGCCTGCGGCAAGCTGATCGACCGCGGCCAGATGGCCAACCCGGTCACGCTGAAAACCTATTTCGAACAGGACGGCGGCTTGGCCGACATCGGCGGCCCCGCCTATCTGGCGGCGCTGGCCAACGCGGTGGTGTCGATCATCAACGCGGTGGATTACGGCAAGCTGATCCACGACCTGCACCTGCGGCGCGAGCTGATCGCCCTGGGCAGCGACCTGGTCAACGACGCCTTCCAGCCCAGCGTCGACAGCTCGGCCCTCGACCAGATCGGCCAGGCCGAGGCCAAGCTGTACGAGTTGGCCACCACCGGCCAGACCGAAGGCGGGTTCGAGGATTTCCGCACCGTCCTGATCGAGGCGGTCAACCAGGCCGAGGCGGCGCACAAGCGCCAGGGCAAGCTGTCGGGCGTCCCCACCGGCCTGGTGGACATGGACAAGAAGCTGGGCGGCCTGCATCCCTCCGACCTGATCATCCTGGCCGGCCGACCCTCCATGGGCAAGACCTCGCTCGCGACCAACATCGCCTTCAACGCCGCCAAGGCCTATCGCGAGGAGGCCGACGCCCTGGGCAAGCCCAAGGCGGTGGACGGGGCGATGGTGGCGTTCTTCTCGCTGGAAATGAGCGCCGCCCAGCTGGCCACCCGCATCCTGGCCGAGCAGGCCGAGATCGCCAGCCACAAGATCCGCCAGGGCGAGCTGTCCAACGAGGAATTCGAGCGCCTGGTCACCGCGGCCCAGGACCTGCACCGCCTGCCGCTGTTCATCGACGACACGCCGGCCTTGAGCATCTCGGCGGTCCGCACCCGGGCGCGGCGGCTGAAGCGCCAACACGGGCTGGGCCTGATCGTGCTGGACTACCTGCAATTGCTGCGCGGCTCGGGCGCCTCGGCCGAGAACCGCGTGCAGGAGATTTCCGAGATCACCCGCGGCCTCAAGGCCCTGGCGAAGGAGCTGGACGTACCGGTGATCGCCCTGTCGCAGCTGTCGCGCGCCGTGGAACAGCGCGAGGACAAACGGCCGCAACTGGCCGACCTGCGCGAATCCGGCTCGATCGAACAGGACGCCGACGTGGTGATGTTCGTCTTCCGCGAGCAGTACTACCTGGAGCGCGCCGAACCCGGCCGCCGGCCGGAGGAGACCGAGGAGAAGTTCAACGAACGCCATTCCAAATGGCAGGAACGCTGCGAAGAGGTGTGGAACACCGCCGAAGTGATCGTCGCCAAGCAGCGCCATGGCCCGGTCGGCACGGTGCGCCTGTCGTTCCAGGGTGAATTCACCAAGTTCGGCAACCTGATCACCGACGACCATTACCAGGAACCGGAGTTCTAGGGGCATGTCCATGCCGTCGATGCGGACGGGACGCCGCCCATGACCTCGCCCCTGCTGCGACTTACCGTCGATCTCCACGCCGTCGCCGCGAACTGGCGCAAGATGCGCGATCTGGCCGGCCCGGCCGCCTGCGCGGCGGTGGTCAAAGCCGACGCCTACGGATTGGGGGCGGCACGGGTGGCGCCCGTGCTGGCCGCGGCCGGCTGCACCACCTTTTTCGTCGCCACCGTCGAGGAGGGGATCGCGCTGCGGCCGCTGCTGCCCCCCGGTGCCACCCTCCTGGCGCTGTGCGGGGCGCCGGCCGGCGCCGAAGCCGATCTGGAGGCCCATCGCCTGATCCCGGTGCTCAACAGTCTGGAGCAGGTGGCCGTCTGGTCCGCCTATGCCCGCAAGCGGGGGACGGGGCTGGAAGCGGCGCTGCATCTGGATACCGGCATGACCCGGCTGGGCCTGACGGCGGCCGAGGCCGCCCGCCTGGCGGCGGAACCCGGCCGCCTGGAGGGGGTGCGGACGCGGCTGCTCCTCTCTCACCTGGCCTGCGCCGACGAACCGGATGCGCCGATAAATCCGCGCCAGCGGGACACCTTTGCCGCCCTGAGCGCCGCCCTGCCGCCCGCGCCCCGCTCGCTGGCCGCCTCGTCGGGCACCTTCCTGGGACCCCGCTATCATTTCGACCTCATCCGCCCGGGTGCCGCGCTCTACGGCCTCAATCCCACCCCCGGCCGGCCCAATCCCATGGCGGCTGCGGTGCGGCTGGAAGCCCGCATCCTCCAGGTGCGCGACGTTGACACCCCTATGACCGTTGGCTATGGTGCCACCCACCGCATCGTGGGTCGGGGGCGGGTCGCCACCGCCGCGATCGGCTATGCCGACGGCTGGTTCCGGTCGCTGGGCAATCGCGGCCATGGTGTCATCGGGGGATCGCTTGTGCCTGTGGTCGGCCGCATTTCCATGGATTTGACGACTTTCGACGTCAGCCATCTGCCGGAAGCGGCCGTGCAGCCGGGCGGAATGGTCGATCTGATCGGCCCCGGCCGGGACGCCGATGCCGTCGCCGCCGACGAGA
>JAKAFA010000302.1 GCA_021818185.1 Pseudomonadota bacterium
ACGTTCCTCGATCCGTTCCGGCAGGCCGAACAGCTGGTCCAGCGCGCTGTCGCTGCGCAGGCATTCAGCCAGCGGCATTTCGATCAGCGGCGCCGCCTCGCGCCCCTCGGTCAGAGCGTACATGCCGACCAGGACCGCAACCTTGTCCTTCCAGACCTTCTGCGCCGACAGGTGTTCGACCAGCATGCGGCTGCCGGTATAGGCCTGCTCGGAAGCCGGCAGGCGGGCGACCGCCTCGGCGAAGCTCTCGGGCTTGACGGCAGGCGCGGGGTGCTCCTTGTCGTCGTCCCAGACCTTGCGGCTGGCCTTGCTGATCAGATCGTGCAACTCGCGCACCCGCGCGGCGGGGCTGGTTCCCTTGCGGCGGGCCTGCAAGCTGCCGATCCGGTCAACCGCATTCATCAACGTGCGGCCGGCATCGTGCAGGCGTTTCTGGTATTTCGCTGAATGGACAAGTTCGGTCGGGGTGATGATCAACTGATCGAGGAAACCGCCCAGATAGCGACCAACGACGTCGCGCGACGCTGGAGAAAAGAAGTCCTCGGTCCTGGTGCAGAATGAGGCGTCGACGATGTCATCGCCTGTCGCGTCAATATCTTCCCTTCCCGCCTCGCTCATTTTGCGCTGCCTCGCTCCCCCTCACCCGAAAAGGCCCCTTGACGGGACAACTTTATCCGAAGAGTACAGCCAACGCACAGGATGGGAAAAGCTGTTTGTCGGTCAGCCCCCTTGACAGGGCGGGCGGCGTCGGGAACATGGGCCGGCATGGAACGGACATTCATCACGGCGGGCGGCGTACGCCTGGAGAGCGCGACGTGGGGCGAGCGCGTGCCCGGCCGCCCGACCCTGGTCTTCCTCCACGAGGGGCTGGGTTCGGTCTCGCTGTGGCGGGACTTTCCCCAGCGAGTCGCCGCCGCCACCGGCCTGCCGGCCTTCGCCTACAGCCGCCGGGGCTACGGCGCTTCGGACGGCATCCAGCCGCCCCGCCCCCTCGACATGCTGGAGCGCGAGGCCGCCTTGCTGCCCGAGGTGCTGGCGGCAGCGGGCCTGGGGCCGGTCTTGCTGGTCGGCCACTCCGACGGGGCCAGCATCGCTCTGCTGCATGCCGCATCCGGCGCCGCCGGCCTGTTGGGCGTGGCGGTGTTGGCGCCGCACAGTTTCGTCGAGGACATCACGGTATCCAGCATCGCCGCCGCCGCCGAGGCCTACCGTGCCGGCCCGCTGCGCGAGCGTCTGGCCCGCCACCACGGGGAAAACGTGGACGGGGCGTTCTGGGGATGGAACCGGGTCTGGCTTGATCCCGGCTTCCGCGGCTGGGACATCCGCCCGCGTCTGGCCGCCATCGGGGTGCCGCTGCTGGTGATCCAGGGCGAGGACGACGAATACGGAACCGCCGCTCAGGTCGAGGCGATCGGTGCCGCCGTTCCCCCTGCCCGCATCCTGATGCTGCCGGCCTGCGGCCACTCGCCCCATCGCGACCAGCCCGAGGCCACCCTGGCGGCAATCGCCGCATTTGTGGCGGAAATCTGCCGGTGAACCGGCTCGCCTGAAAAAAACGGCCCGCGCCGGAGCGCGGGCCGTAGCGAGGTCAGGCGCGCACCCGTTGCGCCGCGCCGGCCGCGGCATGGGCATGCATGGCCATGGCCGCGCCGTCCTCGGCGCCGCCGGCCACCTCCTCGGGGTAGGCGGTGATGTGGTGGATCGCCAAGTCGGCGCCCATGAACTCTTCCTCTTCGCCCAGGCGAATGCCCACCGCCAGCTTCAGGCCGCCATAGACCACCAGGCCGGCCGCGAAGGCGAAGACCACGCCGGTGGCGGTGCCGGCCAACTGGGCCCCCAGGGTGACGCCGCCCAGGCCACCCAGCGCCTTCAGCCCGAACACGCCGCAGGCGATGCCGCCCAGGGTGCCGCACAGCCCGTGCAGGGCCCAGACGCCGAGCACGTCATCGATCCGCCATTTGTTTTGGCACAGGTTGAAGGCCCAGACGAACAGGGCGCCGGCCAGCCCGCCGGTCACCAGGGCGCCGACGGGATGCATGACGTCCGAGCCGGCGCAGACCGCCACCAGGCCGGCCAGCGCGCCGTTGTGGACGAAGCCGGGGTCGTTGCGGCCGACGATCAGGGCGGTCAGGATGCCGCCGACCATGGCCATCAGCGAATTCAGCGCCACCAGGCCCGAGATGTTGTCCATGCCCTGGGCGCTCATCACGTTGAAGCCGAACCAGCCGACGCACAGAATCCACGAGCCCAGCGCCAGGAAGGGGATGTTCGAGGGCGGGATGGCCACCACATGGCCGTCCTTGCGGTAGCGGCCCTTGCGGGCGCCCAACATCAGCACCGCCGCCAGGCCGATCCAGCCGCCCACCGCATGGACCACCACCGAGCCGGCGAAATCGTGGAAATTGGCGCCGAACAGCGACTTGATCATGTCCTGCCAGCCCAGGCGGGTGCCCCAGGCCATCCCTTCGAACGTGGGGTAGGCCAGCCCAACCAGGATGGTGGTGGCCGCCAGCTGCGGCCAGAACTTGGAGCGTTCGGCGATGCCGCCGGAGACAATGGCCGGAATGGCCGCGGCGAAGGTGGCCAGGAAGAAGAACTTCACCAGGTCGTAGCCGGCCGGGGCGAAGTGGCTGCCCGCCGCCTTGCCGGAAATCACCCCGGCGCTGGCCAGGAAGCTGACGCCGTAGGCGATGGTGTAGCCGATGAAGAAATAGGCAAGGGTGGAGACCGCGAAGTCGGTGATGATCTTGACCAGCGCGTTGACCTGGTTCTTTTTCCGGACGGTGCCCAGTTCGAGGAACGCGAAGCCGGCGTGCATTGCCAGCACCATGACGGCCCCCAAGAGGACAAAAAGTACATCCGTCCCCGTTCTTGTCACTTCCATTGCTCTTTCCCTTCGCTCCGATGCCTGTCCCCGCGGGGACGCCGAGCGGCAGGCAAGGGGCGTGCCAATCGAGGGAATAAAAAAAACAAAGAGGTATCAACGTTTTATCGGGTGGCCAAAAGACACGCTATGCGAATCGGCATAAAAAACCGGCAATGACGTGGAAAAGTCGCCCATATCTTAGGCATTCGCCGCCGAGATGGGGATGGGGGCGGCAGCTTTTGGTCTAAACGTTGTGCATGATCATTACGTGGTGTTTATTTGGGCAGGTGCGGGCGGGACCGGGTGTCGGGAAAGGGGACGGCGCAAGCGAAAAGCCCCCCGGTCCGAATACCGGACCGGGGGGCTTTCAGGCGACGCTTCCAAACCACTCTTCAAGAGAGAGTGGCGCGAGTGACGGGGCTCGAACCCGCGACCTCCGGCGTGACAGGCCGGCGCTCTGACCAACTGAGCTACACCCGCATCGCGTCGAGGGCCGCCTTATAGCCGCCCGGAGAGGCCGACGCAAGCGGAGAATTCATCAATTTTTCGCGGGATCGAATTTCCTGCGCTTCACTCCCTGTGGATGCGGGCGGCCGGCCGGGCCTGCAGGCGATAATGCCCCCGGCGAGCGGAAGGCGAGGAGACCGAGATGCGCGTTCTGATGGCTGCCGCCCTGCTGGCGGTGCTGGCCGCGCCGGCCGCGCGGGCGGCATCGGCGGACGAGTACCGGTATGTCGGGGTGTCGGGCGGCTATTTCCATCCGCTGGACGAAAGCACCGGCAATCTGCAGACCACTGTCCAGCGGAATGCGGGACCCGAACTGCACGGGACGATTGGATACAAGTACAAGGATTTCCGGGCCGAGGTCGAGGGCAGTTGGTTCTACGGCGGGGCGGGGACCCACGGCGACAGCAACACCGCCGCCATGATGGTCAACGCCTATTACGACTTCGATA
>JAKAFA010000062.1 GCA_021818185.1 Pseudomonadota bacterium
CCGGTCGTGGTGCCAGTCCCGGTGCCGGTCCCCGTCGCCGTATGCGTCGAGCCAGTCGAGGTGCCGGTCGTGGTGCCAGTCCCGGTGCCGGTCCCCGTCGCCGTATGCGTCGAGTCGGTCGGGGTACCGGTAGCCGTTCCGGTGCTTCCCGTACCGCCGCCGAACGAGGTCGAGGCCGGGGCCGCACCCGCCGTCCCACCTTTGACCGCCGCCGCCGAATTGTTGACGTTGGCAATGGTGTTCGGCGAAGCATAGGCGCGCACGTATTGCACTTCCATGCCGGCCGGGAAGTGGGTCGAACTGTCGGGGCTGCCCGGCCACGACCCGCCGACTGCCAGATTCACCAGCATATACATCGGGCTGTGCATGTCGGCCGGGGTCGGCTCGGAAAACACCGCCTGCCCGTCGAAGTAGAAGGTCGTGGTGTTGGGCTCCCAGTCCACCCCATAGGTGTGGAAACCGGTGGTGGTGTTGGCGACCGTGTTGGCCTTGCCCAGGGCGGTGTTGCCGGTGCCGGTATGCAGGGTGGTGTAGTCGGTGGTCGGCTGGTTGCCCAGCATCTCCATGATGTCGATTTCCGGCGGCCACTTGCCGGAGGTGTCGAGCAGCCAGAAGGCGGGCCATAGGCCTTTCCCGGCCGGCAGCTTGGCGCTCATCTCGAAATAGCCGTAGGTCTGCGAGAAGCTGTTGGCGGTGGTCAGCAGGCCCGAGGTGTAAGGCAGGCCCCCGTCCGCCGCCTTGACGGCCGCGCTGGCCGGCTGGGCGGTGATGGTCAGGCCGCCGCCGTTATTGATGGAGAAGGGATTGACGCCCAGGTTGTTGTAGCTGGGATCGATATAGAATTCCTGTTCGCCGTTGCTAGACAGGGTGCGCCCGCCCCACTGGAACGTCGTGCTCCAGGTCCCCGTCGGATTGGAAGACGAATTGAGGCTGAGATTGGTGAACTCGTCGTCAAATACAAGCTTATCCTGGCTCAGGTCGATCGAAGCCATCAAAAGTTCTCCGCTCTGTTCTTCACTAATACGCCCTCGGCGATGTCGAAGCGGATTGTGACGGCCACTGGTAAACGAATCATTTCTACCTAAACCCCTGTGGTGATATTTGATCAAAGAGGTACGCCCTACCCCATTTGCTAATAAGATTTCGGCAGGCCCGCTCAATATGGTTGGGATACTTATCCGATCGCGCCCACCCGGCGGCGCTGCCCTTCCCGAGCGAAGGGGGGACGGCGGGCATTCGGAAAAGCTCGTGCCCCAATGCGCCGGAAAAGGAAAAACAAGCCAAAGGCACCCAGCCGACATGCGGCGGGACTCTCCATAGGACCATTGGACAGAATCCGCCCTAATGGTCTATTCCACACGTCAACACGCGCCATAACATTGGCGGCGTTTCCGACCACTATTCGTTCTCGATTGCGAGGAGGACAGGCCATGGCCTACCAGTCCCGACTCGAGACGTCGCTTGAAATTTACGCCACATGCCCGCAATCCAGGGAGGTGGCCCACAAAGACTTTCTGCGGCGGGCGGTCGAAACCGCCCAGTGGAGCGAAGCGGCCGGCTGCACCGGCATGCTGCTCTATGCCGACAACGGTCTGGTGGACCCGTGGCTGGTGGCCGAGGCGGTGCTGCACCGTACCGAGCGCCTGTGCCCGCTGGTGGCGGTCCAGCCCCTGTACCTGCATCCCTATGCGGCGGCCAAGATGGTGGCCAGCTACGCCGCGCTGCATCAGCGCCGGGTCTGCCTGAACATGATCGCCGGCGGTTTCCGCGGCGACCTGGCGGCGCTGGGCGATTTCACCCCCCACGACGAGCGCTACGAACGCCTGACCGAATACACCCTGATCCTGCAATCCCTGCTGGCCAGCCCCGGCCCGGTCACCTTCGAGGGGCGGCACTATACGGTGCGCAACCTGCGTCTGACCCCGCCCGTCCCGCCGGAGCTGATGCCGGGCATCCTGATGTCCGGCTCGTCGGAGGCCGGCATGGCGGCAGCGCAGGCGGTCGGCGCGACCGGCATCACCTATCCCCGGCCGCCCGCCGAGGAAGCCGACGTCGACGGCACTTTCCCGCGCCGCGGCGTCCGCCTGGGGCTGATCGCCCGCGCCGACGCGGCGGAAGCCTGGCGGGTGGCGCGCCAGCGTTTCCCGGTCGATTGCCGCGGCCTCGCCACCCACAAGCTGGCCATGGCCACCAGCGATTCCGTCTGGCACCGCCAGCTCTCCGAACGGGCAGCCAGCCCCGAGGGCGACGACTCGCCTTACTGGCTGTGGCCGTTCCAGACCTACAAGACCTTCTGCCCTTATCTGGTGGGCAGCTTCGAGCAGGTGGCCGACATGCTGGCCGCCTACATCGCCAAGGGCTACCGCACCTACATCCTGGACATCCCCCGCGGGCCCGAGGACCTGGCCACCGCCCGCCAGGCCTTCGCCCGCGCCACCGCCGGCACCGTGCTTGCCCTGGAAGGCTGACAAGAGGAGGACGGCGCATGACCGCCGCCATGGAAGACCGCGTCAAGGAAGTGGTCGAGGACTTTCTGCGCCAGAGGGACGGCCGCCCGCCGCTGCTGGCCGGCAACGACAACCTGCTGGAGCTGGGCTATCTCGACAGCACCGAGTATTTCGACCTGATCGCCGTGATCGAGGAACGGCTGGACCTCCGCTTCGACTTCCTCGACGCCGCCCCCGAGGACCTGGTATCCATCGCCGGCCTCGCCCGCCTGGCGGCGGGGTAATTCGCCCGCCCCGACCAGACGCAATGGCCGGGACGGCGTCCCGGCCATTGCCGTTTTCCCCTCCTGTCAGAACCCGCCCTGGCTGGCCACCAGGTTGCGCCGCGGCACCGGCGGCGGAGCCCAGGCCTTCAGCACCGGACGGGGGGCGAAGCCGGGCTCGCAGGTGCGCTCCGCCACCGGCAGCGGGCCGGGCCTGATCCCCAGCACCGGAGGCAGCAGCCGGGCCAGCCGCGCGGTAAAGCGGGCGGCGCCCTGCATGTTGAGATGGTCGGGGTCATGCCAGAATTCCGGATGGGCCAGCACGTCGTTGGCCTCCAGCATCGGGCCCTGGCCGAGATACAGCCGCTCGTCGGCCGGCGCGGCCGGCTTTCCATAGCCCGGCAGGTAGAGGAACACCACCCGCACCCCCTTGCGGCGCGCCAGGGCCAGGATGTCGTCCACATAGGTGTCGGGCACCGCGTATTCGTAGCGCTCGAACCGCCTTCCCAGCATATGCAGGCGCTTGGCCGCCATCAGGCGGCGGGCCGCCGCCTTCAGCGTCACCGGGTCCATCACCTGGTCGCGCACCGGGGTCAGCGCCTGGCCGTCGACGTTGACCACGCGGGTGTTGTCGACGTCCGAGCCGTCGTAATCGGCAGCGTCGAAACGCCGTTTCAACCCGAACGCCTGGGGATCCAGGCTCTTGGCCCACAGCGACAACTGGCGCCAGGGCAGGCGGACCAGATCGTGGACGTAGTTGATGTTGATCAGTTTCGGCGCGTCCAGGATGTCCCGGACATCGGCCACCGAGGCGAACAGCGGGTGGGCCTTGCGTGTCTCGTTCTCGAACACCTCCAGCACCAGGGTGCCGACCTTGCGGTTCTCCAGCAATTCGCGCACCACCAGCCAGTGGAGGTTGCGGCCGTAGGAAGGGACGGCGAAGTTGACCAGATGCAGGCAGCGCCCGTCGGCCGCCAGCATGCGCTGCAAGGCCACGGTGTCCACCCCGTTCATGGTGTGCGAGGTTCCGACGAAGGCGACGTCGATGGGCGTGGGATCGAAGTGGATGCGCTCGTAGATCCAGCCCAGGCGGGCATAAGCCTCGACCGTTACCGCCTGCCAGCGGACATAGCGGTCGTGGGGCAACAGCACCATGCCGGCCAGGACGACCAGCGCCACCGCAGCGCCCAGCCCCAGCCGCCGGAAGAACGCAGCCATGCGCAACCTCCGTCAGAAGTTGAAATACAGGAAGATGCCGGGATCGGGCATCTTGGCCAGGGCCAGCGCCGCCGCCGCCCCCAGCGCCGCCGCCGCCAGTCCGGCCGGCAGCAGCGGCCGGCAGGGGGCCAGCGGCGCCGTCTCGACCTCGGCGCCGGGCACACTGGCGGGATAGCCCGCCAGCTCGGCCGTATTGGGCGCCAGCCAGGCCAGGAGGGCGGCCGCCGCCACCGTCAGGGCGGCCGGCCCAGGCATCGGCGCCGCCGCATCGCCTCCCGCCCCCACCATCGCCGCCGCCATGGCCAGGGCGCCGTGAAAACTGGCGGCGCGGAACGGCACCCAGGCGAACACCACCGCCACGAAGGTCAGCGCCCAGCCGGCCAGGCGGATCAGCGGCGCCCGGCTCGACGGCCCCTGGGTTTCACCGAAGGCGTGGCGCCAGGCATGGTTGACCATCAGGTAGATCCCGTGCAGCGCGCCCCAGGCCAGGAAGGTCCACCCCGCCCCATGCCACAACCCGCCGATCGCCATGGTGGCGAACAGGTTGAGGTAGCGCCGCACCCGGCCATGGCGATTGCCGCCGAGCGGGATGTAGAGGTAGTTGCGCAGGAAGCGCGACAGCGAGATGTGCCAGCGCCGCCAGAATTCGATGATGCTGGCCGCCTTGTAGGGCGAGGCGAAATTGATCGGCAGGCGGATACCGAACAACAGGCCCAGCCCCAGCGCCATGTCGGAATAGCCCGAGAAGTCGAAATACAGCTGGAAAGTATAGGCCAGCGCCCCGCTCCACGCCGCCGCCGGGGCTAGGGGGCGGCCGGTTTCGGCCAGGGCGAACACCGGGTCGGCGAAGCCGGCCAGGGCATCGGCCACGACCACCTTCTTGGCCAGGCCCAGAATGAAGATCACCGTGCCGATGGTGACGAAGGCCGGGTCCAACCGTCCGTGCCCGGCGACCTTGAACTGGGGCAGCATTTCCTTGTGGTGGGTGATCGGGCCGGCGATCAGGTGGGGGAAGAACAGCACGAACAGGCAGTAATCCAGCACGCTGTCCGCCGCCTTGCCGTCGCGCCACGCCTCGACCAGATAGGCGATCTGCTGGAAGGTGAAGAAGCTGATGGCCAGGGGCAGGGCGATGTGCCGCAACCCCAGATCCACGCCTGGAAGGGCATCCAGCGCCCCCGCCAGGAAATTGTAGTACTTGAACCAGCCCAGCAGCCCCAGATTGAAGACGATCCCCGCCGTCAACACCAGGCGCGAGCGCGCCGGCCAGCGTTCCATCAGCAGGCTGAGGCTGTAATTGATGGCAATGGAGACGACGATGATCGCCACCCCGCGCAATTCCCACCAGCCGTAGAAGAACAGCGACGCCGCCACCAGGAACACCTTGGCGGCCCGCGCCCGCCCCGCCAGCCGCAGCGCGGTATACCCGCCCAGGGCCAATGGCAGGAAAAACAGGACGAAGGTGAAGGAGTTGAACAACATGGTCCCGCCGCCCTCCACTGCCCAAGCCGATGCTCATAGACCTCGACGGCCCTAGAGATTGCGGTGCCGGCCCGGCGGGCCAATTGCGGGAACGGAGGACGGCGCGCCTCGTCCGGCGAGGCCGCCGCCTTTGCGCCTATCCCCCTATTCGCCCCCCTCTCCCCCACGCGGCGGCAGGGCGCCCCGATTGCCGAACACGGCGCGTACCAGCCGGCCGGTGTCGTCCTCTTCCAGGAAATGCCGGCGCGGCACCGCCGCCATGACGGCGCGGCAATCCGTCATCTTGTCGCCGGTCAACCCGCCCAGGAAGGCCGTCAGGCTGTCGCGGTAGGGCGGCGCGAAGGTCCAGCCCAGGCCCAGGCGTTCGATGCGTCGGCCGGTCTCGGTGCCGGCGGCGGCCAGCATCGGGACGTTGAAATAGCCGCAATCGTAGTAGCGGTTGGGCAGCAGCCAACGGGAATTGGTGCCAGCGTCGAGGAAATCGAAACACCAGCCCAGATCCACCGCGCCATACAGGGCGGGCAGGTCGCGGGGGCTGAAGAACTCGCCGCCATAGAGCATGTTGGGATGGCGGTCGATCACCGCCTGGAAGGGCGCCAGCCCGGTTTCGGTGGGAAAGCCCCGCAGATAGACCGCGATGCGGTCGGGCAGCGCCTCGGCCAGGGCCGCCAGGATCTCCAGGCTCTTGACACAACGCAGCGTGCCGAACCAGCCGATCACCCACCGCCCGCCGCGCCGCAAGTCGGCCAGGCCGGGCGGGTCCTCGGCCGGGGCCGCCATCTGGCGCAGCTGCGGCCCCAGGATCTTGTTCTCCACCAGATGCCATTCGCCCCGAAAACCCTGGCGGGGCTGGAAATAGTGGCGGACGAAGGCCGGCGAACTGACCGCCAGCAGCCGGGCCTGAGCCAACACCCATCGCTCGGCCCAGCGCAGCGCCATTCCCCGCAATCCCCGGCCCAGCATCGCCCGCTGCACGTCCAGCACCTCGTAGACCAGCGGAGCGCGGCTGCCGCTGACCCGCCGCGCGAAACAGGCGAGCAGGGCCATGTCCAGGTTGCGGGCATAGAAGAACGAGGACTCGGCCAGCCGGCGCCGGGCAGCCACCAGCTTACGGCAGGCCCCGGCCAGCTTCAGCAACCGGCCGCCATAGGCGCGGTCGCGGGTTTCGCCCAGGGCCAGGTTGTCCCAGGACGGAACATAGTTGCGGTTGAACTTTTTGCGGCGAAAAGTGAAGCCCGCCACCTCCAGCCCGGCAGCCTGAAAGGCGGCGATGCGGCGGATCACCGCGTTGTCGGTGCAGTCCTGGCCGAAATAGGCCACCGTTTCCACCACCGACGACGGCGGAACGGCCGGCGCCGGGCGCGGGCGCAGCCGGGCCAGCCGTTTGGCCAGGCTTTCCCAGCCGAAGCGCAGGATCAAGGGGGCCACCGCCGGGCGGTTCATCGCCACCGCCAGCGCCTGGGCCGGCCGGCCGGCCTTCAGGGCGGCGACGAAGGCGCCGTGGGCCAGGGTGGTGTCGATGGATCTGCGCCGCTCGTGCAGCACGGCCACCAGCCGCCCGTCGTCGCCGGCGGCGGCCAGATGGGCGTCGTTGACCGCGATCACCGCCTCCAGGTCGGCGCGCGAGAAGGTGCGCGACAGCGAGCCCGGCACCTGGACGTAGTCGTAATAGGCCTCGGGGCACAGATGCAGGGTCTCGCCCCGCAGCAGCAGGCCGAACAGGAACATGTAATCCTCGACCACCCGGGTCGGCGGGTAGCGCAGGCGGTAGGCCTCGATCCGGTCGCGGCGCACCAGCGGCTTGACGTAGCCCAGCGTCCAGCCGCGCCGGCCGAAATGGTTGGCCGCGGCGAACCCGGCGGCGTCGAGACTGGCCGGCAGCCGCGCGGGCCGCCAGGCCAGACCCAGCACCGAGCCCGCCGGGTCGACCAGCCGCAGGTTGTCGGCGACGATGGCGGCCCGCCGCTCGGCCGCGAAGTCCAGCAGCCGCTCCAGCCGGCCGGGATGCATGCGGTCGTCGGCATCCAGCACCGCCACCCACGCGCCGCAGGCGGCGTCCAGGCAGGTGTTGCGCGCCACGTCGGCGCCGCGGCCCGACAGGGCGCGCAGCGGCCGCACCCGCCCGTCCCGGCTGGCCAGATCCTGAAGCACGTCCCAGGTGCCGTCGGTCGAGCCGTTGTCGGCCACCAGCACCTCCAGCGCGGCTTCCGTCTGGTCCAGCGCCGATTGGACAGCCCGCGCGACATAGGCCGCGCCGTTGTAGACCGGAACGATCACCGACACGAGCGGAGTCACGGACGCCTCCCTTAGAAGCGACGGCCCGAGCACCATAGCGCGCGGCGGAGGGCCGCGCGGCCGAACCGACGGCGAGGCCGGCGGCGCAAAGTGGCCGGGGTGGATGCCAGGAGGAACGGCCTTCCGTCGAAAGGAGGAGAAGGCGCCGCAACGGACTAGCCCACAGGATTAGGCCAAGAACAAGTGGTCGGATTTTCACCGCTCGGAATACGCACTCCCCCACCCGTTTTCTGAAATGTCGGCAACCCGGCTTGCGTCTAGGTTATAGGAAACTTGGCCGGGGAAAGACATGACGCACGTCATACTGCTCTGCGCCTCGATCCTATTGCTGTTCTTGGCTATCCATCCCTTTTTGACTTACGGCCTGTCGCTGCGCCTGATGCGCAGGTTCGGCCTGGGCTGCCCGGCACAGCCGGTCCCCGGGGCCGGGCGGCCGGTGCGCTCCTTCGCAATCTGTGTCGCCGCCTATAACGAAGAGCGGGTGATCGGGCCGAAGCTCGACAATCTGCTGGCCCTGCGCCGCGCCACGCCCTGGCCGGTAGACATCCTGGTCTATGTCGACGCGGCCCGCGACCGCACCGCCGAGATCGTCGCCGCCTATGGCGATCAGGTGCGGGCGGTGGTGGCTTCCGAGCGGCGGGGCAAGACGGCGGGGATGAACCGCCTGGTGGCGATGACCGACGCCGACGTGGTGGTGTTTACCGATGCCAACGTGATGCTCCACCCCGATGCCCTGCTGCGGCTGGAGCCCCACTTCGCCGACCCGGCGGTGGGTTGTGTCTGCGGCACCCTGGATTATGTCAACGGGGCCGACAGCGCCACCGCGGCGGTAGGCGCCGCCTACTGGCGCCACGAGGAGGGACTGAAACGGCTGGAAAGCGAGACCGGCGGGGTGATCGGCGCCGACGGCTCGATCTTTGCCATCCGCCGCAGCCTGCATCGGCCGGTGCCCGACGATATCATCGACGATTTCGCCGTGTCGCTTTCCATCCTGTGCGCCGGCCACCGGGTGGTGCGGGCCGCCGACGTGCGGGCCGCCGAGACCGCCGCCACCGAGAGCGCCGACGAATTCCGCCGCAAGGTCCGCATTGCCTGCCAGGCCTTCAATGTCCACCGGCTGATGCGGCCCAAGCTGCGCCGCCTGCATTGGACGCTGCGCTACAAATACCTGTGCCACAAGCTGCTACGCTGGCTGTGCCTGGTGGACGCCGCCGCCGCCGGCCTGGCCTGCACCCTGGGCCTTGGGCTGTGGCTGGGGTGGCAGACGGCGCTGCTGCCCCCAGCCGCCGGCACCCTGGCGCTGGCCGTCGTCCTCGCCGCCCGCCGCCCGCGCGAAGCCTTGCTGGCCATGCTCGCCACCACCCTGGGTCTGGTCCGCTCGCTGCGCGGCGAGCGCTTTCAGACCTGGGACCCGCCGCTGTCCCGTGATTTCCGCCCCACCGGATCCTGACGGAGAACCCAGCCCATGGAGCTTTCCAAGCCCATCCATCCCGACGATGGCATGGACGGCGACGACTGGACCCCGCTGTTGATGCACGCCCCCAATGCCGACCCGCTATACAACAAGCGCTCGAAGCGGCTGCTCGACGTCGCCGGCGCCCTGGCGCTGCTGCTGCTGGCCGGGCCGCTGATGCTGCTGATCGCCGCCGTCATCCGGGCCGGCGGCGGACCGGCGGTGTTCCGCCACCGCCGCATCGGCGCCCGCGGCCGCCCGTTCCTGTGCCTGAAGTTCCGCACCATGCATGTGGACGCCCGCGAGATGCTGCGCCGCCACCTGGAAGCGGATCCGGCGGCGCTGGCGGAATGGAACGCCTCGTTCAAGCTGAAGAACGACCCGCGGATCACGCCGCTGGGCCGTTTCCTGCGCCGCACCAGTCTGGACGAACTGCCGCAGCTGTTCAACGTGCTGGCCGGCGACATGAGCCTGGTGGGCCCGCGCCCCATCGTGCCCGAGGAAATCGACCGCTACGGCGGCCTGTTCGGGTTCTATGCCTATTGCCGGCCGGGCCTGACCGGCATCTGGCAGATCAGCGGGCGCTCGGACGTGGATTACCACCAGCGCATCGCCTTCGACCGCCAATACGTGGCCCGCTGGAGCCTGTTCCTGGACCTTCGGATCATTCTTTCCACCCCCAAGGTCTTCCTGGCCCGGTCGGGCGCCTACTAGGACGCCGCCCTTTCCCTTTCGTGAACATGGAGGCCGCCTTGTCCCATCCCTATTCCGATGCAACCCCGTCGACCGGCGAGCCCGGCGACAAGAGCGGCCTGGCGTTCCTGGCCCGCAGCCTGCGCCGCCGCTGGCGCAGCACCGCGGCGATGACGGTGGGCCTGTCGGCCGCATCCATCGCGGTCATCGCCGTGCTGCCGCCCCATTACAGCGCCAGCGCCTACCTTCAGGTGGATTCGCGGCCCAACGTGGTCAGCATCCCCACGGTGCTGCCGTCCATCGAACTGGATGTCGGCGGCATTTCCAGCGAGGTCGAGATCCTGAAGTCGCGGGAACTGGCCGAGGCGGTGGCCGGCCACCTGCATCTGGCCGAAATCCCCGGCGCCAAATCCCACACCTCGTGGCTTTCCGGCCTGCCCCAGCTTCACGAGATGGCGGCGGAGGTCAAGGACTGGCTGGGCATCCGCACTCCGCCGCCCCATGACCGGGTGGTGACCTGGCTGATGGATCATTCCGACATCAAGCCGCTGGGCAAGTCGCGGGTGGTGCGGGTCAGCTTCACCGCCGACAGCCCGGAGACCGCCCGCGACGTCGCCAACGCCTATGCCCAGGCCTATATCGCCCGCCAGGTGTCGCAGCTGGACACTGCCGCCCGCGGCGCCAAGACCTGGGTTGACACCGAGATCGGGCGGGTCCGCGGCCAGGTCCGGGAAGACGAGCACAACCTGGAAACCTTCCGCGCCCGCCACGGCCTGACCGAGGACGACAGCAAGCTGCTGCTGCCCTATGGCCAACTGGCCGACCTGGACCGCGACCTGACCCATGCCAAGGCCGATTACGCCGCGGCCCGCGCCCGCGTCGACGAGGTGCGCCGCCTGCAACGCAAGGGCGACCTGGAAGGCGCGGTACCGGAATCCATCGACACCCCCCCGCTGAAGGCGCTGCGCGAGCAGGAAGCCAACCTGACCATCGAGCGCGACGGCCTGTTGCAGCATTACGCGCCGACCAGCGGCCGGGTGAAGCTGATCGAGGATGAACGCGACCAGGTGCGCCAGTCCATCCAGGCCGAGCTGACCCGCATCGCCGGCGGCCTGCAATCCGAAGCCGCGATCGCCGCCAGCCAGGTGGCCTCGTTGCAGGCGGCGGTGACGGCGGCCAAGTCCGGTCTGCAAGGCTCGGGCGACCTGCGGGTCGAGCTGGCCGGGCTGGAACGCACCGCCGAAGCCAGCCGCCAGGTGCTGGTCACTCTGCTCAAACGCCGCAGCGAACTGGACGCCCAGACCTCGCTGCACACCGCCAACGCCCGGCTGGTCTCGCCGGCCGCCCTGCCGCACAAGCCGTCTTTCCCGCTGATCCTGCCCATGGCCCTGCTGGCCACCGTCGGCTCGTTCGCCACCGCCGCCGGTATCAGCGCGGCACGCGACCTCAAGGACCGGGTGATCCGCAGCACCGACGAGCTTGCGGCGCTGGTGGCCTTCCGGACGCTCGGCATCCTGCCGCGTTTCGAGCCGGCCCGCCGCCCCAACCGTCTGATCGCCCTGTCGGCCGACCGCTCGCGCTTTTCCGAAGCGGTGAAGAACCTCTATATCCGCGTCGCGCAGCCCGGCCACCCGCTGCCGCGCACCATCGTGGTGACCTCGGCCCTATCGGGCGAAGGCAAGACCACCACGGCCGTGTCGCTGGCCATGCTGGCCGCCACCCTGGGACGCAAGGTGGCGCTGGTGGATTTCGACACCCATGCCCCCTCGATCCACCACATCCTGCAATTGCCGCTGGGGCCCGGCCTGGCCGATTACGTCCTCGGCAAGACCGCCACGTTGGGCGAGTCGCTCAACAACCCGCTGCCCAACCTGGCGGTGCTCACCGCCGGACGGGCCGATGGCTTCAACGTCCTGGCCCGCGCCGAGCGCATCGAGGCGCTGATGGCCGAACTGGCGCAGGATTTCGACCACATCGTCGTCGATACGCCGCCCTGCCTGGCGGTGGTGGATTCGCTGGTGCTGGCCCGGATCGCCGACCAGGTGGTGCATGTGGTGCGCTGGGCCCACACCAGCCGCGAAGTGGTCAAGGCCGCCGCCCATCTGTTCGACCGCCTGGACCCCGATCGCATCGGCGTGGTGCTGACCCA
The DNA here is from genome assembly GCA_021818185.1 of Pseudomonadota bacterium. Lineage (GTDB taxonomy): Bacteria > Pseudomonadota > Alphaproteobacteria > Rhodospirillales > Magnetospirillaceae > JAKAFA01. The sequence goes on from JAKAFA010000062.1 coordinate 12,001, forward strand.
GGTCGACATCAAGCGCCACGCCTCGGAGGGCTATTCCGACTCGGTCTTCTACCACAAATCCCTCAACCGCTATTACCTGGGGTGAGCACGGTGACCGACGTTGCCGTCTGCATCGCGACCGGCAGCCGCCAGCCCGGCCTGCTCCGTACCCTGGCGGGGCTGGCCATCCAGGACCTGCCAGCCGACCTGGCCGCCGGACTGCGGGTGGTGGTGGTGGACAATACCGCCCGCGCCGAGGCCCGCGGGCCGGTGGACCGGGTGCGCCCCGGCTATCCTTGGCCGCTGGTCTATGTGCACGAGCCGCGGCGCGGCATCTCGTTCGCCCGCAACGCGGCGCTGGACAACACGGCGGGGACCGAGTTCATCGCCTTCATCGACGATGACGAGGTTCCCGACCCGGACTGGCTCGGGCGGCTGTTTCAGGTCCAGCGGCGCTTCGACGCCGACGTGGTGGGCGGGCCGGTAGTGCCGCGCTTCGAGACCGTCCCCCCCGGCTGGGTCGAAGCCGGCCGCTTCCTGGAGACCGCCCGCCTTCCCGACGGCACCGCCCTCAATACCGCTTATACCGGCAACGTGCTGTTCCGCCGTACCGTGGCGCGCGGCCTGGGCCTGCGCTTCAGCGAGAAGCTCAGCCCCATCGGCGGCGAGGACATCGACTTCTTCGACCGCATGAAGCGGGCCGGCTGCGACCTGCGCTACTGCGACACCGCTGTGGTGCGCGAAACCATCCCGCCGGAGCGGGCCACCCTGGGCTGGCTGCTGCGCCGCTGGTTCCGCACCGGCAACAGCGATGCCCTTCTGGCCATGTCCCGCCACCGCGGCCCGGCCGGGCGGGTGCTGGTGGCCGGGCGCGGCCTGCTGCGTCTGGGCCTGGGGCTGGGCGCCTTTGGCGCCATGGTACTGGTCGCCGGCTTCGGCCGCCCCCACCGCATCGTGGGACGGCTTTACACCGTCGCCCGCGGCGCCGGCATGTTGGCCAGCGCCGTCAACCTCCACTACCACGAATACGCCAGCCCATAACCTCGCAGGGAGATTTGCCATGAGATGGCCGCTGTCCGCCGGGCATTGGAGACCCTTGGTCCGCCGCCTGCCCTCCCGCGCCCAGGTAGCGCTGACCTTCGACGACGGACCGACGCCGGAGACCACCCCGCAATTGCTGGCGGTGCTGGCCAGGCACAACGCCAAGGCGACCTTCTTCTTCAGCGGCGTGCGCGTCGCCGCCCATGGCGAGCTGGTGGCCGAGACCGTGGCGGCCGGCCATGCGGTCTATGGGCACGGCTGGCAACATGTGGACCTGTCGCGTGACCCGGTGCGGGCGGCGGCCGACATGGCCCGGGTCGAGACGGTGCTGACCCGCTACCGCCCCACCCCGGACACCTATCTGGTGCGCCTGCCCTATTTCTGCGGTTGGGAACGCGAGCGTTTCCACCGCGCCCTGGCCGGGTTCCATCCCGATATCCAGTTCGCCTGGTGGAGCCACAGCACCGACGACTGGCTGATCGCCGACCGCTGCCGCGACCAGGCCGACCTGGAAGCCTTGTGTTCCGCCCGCGCCGAATCGCTGCGCACCGCCCCCGACCTGCCGGGCGGCGTGATCCTGATGCACGAGGCGCCTTTCGACATCCGCTCGCCCCTCAACCCCCGGGTCCAGCCGCTCCTGACGCGCCTGATCCTGGGCGTGCTGGCCGAACGCGGCCTGACCGGCGTCGCCCTGCGCCCTGCCACCGCCCGCCGGTTGAGCCGCTGGATTCTCAGCCCCAGCCCCGCCATCGCCGCGGCGTGATCCATCCGTAGTGCCAGGATCTCGGCAGTAACAGCCGCCTACTTCCTCTTGTGCGTTGCACCAATCACCGGCGATGGACACACTACGTACAACACAAGGAGGCTGAAATGGGCATTCCTCTCAATGATCGTCTGGCCGATGATATGCCTTCAGACGAAGTTCGCCACAAGATTCGCACGTACATCCGCGACAACATCCTTCTTGGCTTGCCACAAAATCTTGACGACGGCACATCGCTGCTGGAGGCCGGCATTCTGGACTCGACCGGCGCCATGGAAATGGTGGCATTCCTTGAGGAGGAATTCGCCATCGTCATGGATGACGAGGACATCGTCGCCGACAACCTGGATTCCATCGACCGCATCTGCGCCTTCGTGGCGCGCAAGCGGGCCTGAGCCCATGCTGATCCATCACGGTCTGAGCCGCAGTGCCCAGGCGCGTCCCCTGCATCCCGCCCTGGTAGCCGACGGCCGGCGCCATACCTATGCCGAGATCGATGGCGACAGCGACCGGCTGGCCTGCCATCTCCAGCGGCTGGGGCTGGGGCGCGGCGACCGCGTCGCCGTGGTGATGGACAACACGGCGGAAATGGTTGTCGGCCTGTGGGCCGCTCTCAAGGCGGGGACGGTATTCGTGCCCCTCAGCCACACCGCCCGGCCTGAGCGGGTGGCCTTCGTCCTGGCGGATTCCGGGGCCCGCTGCGTGGTGGCGCCGGCCAGCCACCGGGCCCGCATGGCCCAGCCCCTGGCCCAGGCCGAAACGGTCAGCCATGTGGTGTGGGGCCGGCCGGGCGGCTGGGGCGACATCCTGGCCCGCTCCCGCGCCGCGCCGCGCGACCCGGGGCTGATCGACCAGGACCTCGGCGCCATCCTTTACACCTCGGGCACCACCGGCCATCCCAAGGGCGTGATGATGACCCATCGCAGCCTGGCCGGCAGCGTGCGGACCATCGCCGCGTATCTGCGGGCCGGAGCCGACGACGTGACCCTGTGCGTGCTGCCGCTGGCCAGCAATTACGGCCTGTGCCAACTGCTGACCGCCGCCGAGACCGGCGCCACCGTGGTGCTGGAACGCTCCTTCGCCTATCCGTACGAGATCCTCAAGGGCGTGGCCCGCCACCGCATCACCGTGCTGCCGGGCGTGCCGACCATCTTCGGCACCCTGCTGCATTTCGCCCCCTTCGCCGGCCTGGACCTGGCATCGCTGGCCACCCTGACCAATTCGGCGGCGCCCTGCCCGCCGGCCCATCTGCTGCGCCTGGCCGAACTGTTTCCCCGCACCCGGATCTATTCGATGTACGGCATGACCGAATGCACCCGGACCAGCTACCTGGAGCCGGAGCGGCTGATCGCCAAGCCGGGATCGGTGGGACGGCCGGTGCCCAACCTGGAAGCCGTGGTCACCGACCTGGCGGGCAAGCGCTGCCCACCCGGCGTGGCGGGTGAATTGTGGGTGCGCGGCGGCGCGGTGATGCGCGGCTATTGGCGCCGGCCAGCCGAAACCGCCGCCATTCTGGTGGATGGCGCCCTGCCCGCCGACCCCTGGCTACGCACCGGCGACCTGTTCCGCACCGATGGCGATGGCGACCTCCATTTTGTCGGCCGACGCGACGAGATGTTCAAGTGCCGCGGCGAAAAGGTCAGCCCGCGCGAGATCGAGGATGTGCTACACGAATTCCCCGACGTCGCCGAGGCGGCGGTGGTGGGACGTCCCCATCCGGTGGACGGAATGGCGGTGGCCGCCTTCATCGTGCCGGTTCCCGGCCGTATGCCGACCGAGCGCGCCCTGCGCCGGCACTGCCAGGCCCGCCTGGAGGCGCATCTGGTGCCCCGCAGCTTCATCCTCCAGCCCAGCCTGCCCAAGACCGAAACGGGCAAGGTCGCCAAGGCCGCCCTCTCCACCCCGCTGGAGCACTGACACGGAAGGACCACGCCCATGTGCGGCATCGCCGGCATCCTGGCCGGGCCACAGGCCCCCACGGTCTCGTTCGAGGAACTGCGCCGCATGATCGCCCTGGTGGCGCATCGCGGTCCCGACGGTTACGGCCTGTACCGCGACGACCGCGTGGGGTTGGCCCATGCCCGCCTCAGCCTGGTGGACCTGGCCGGCGGCCATCAACCGATCCGCAATGCCGACGGGACCTTGTGGCTGAGTTTCAACGGCGAGGTGTTCAATTACGTTGAGCTGCGCCGTCGCCTGGCCCGCCTGGGCCACCGATTTTATACCGAGGGCGATGGCGAGGCCATCGTCCATTGCTACGAGCGCTATGGCGAAGCCGCCTGGGAGATGCTGAACGGCCAGTTCGCCTTTGCGCTGTGGGATAGCCGGCGGCGCAAGCTATGGCTGGTGCGCGACCGCGTCGGCATCCTGCCGCTGTTCTGGACGGTGGCCGACGGCCATCTGCTGTTCGCCTCGGAAGCCAAGGCGTTGTTCGCCGGCAGCCGCCTGGCCCCTTCCATCGACCCGGCCGGGCTGGCTGAGACCTTCACCGCCTGGGCGGCGACGGCGCCGGCCACGGTGTTCCGCGGCGTGCGCCAGGTGCCGCCGGCAACCGCGCTGTGTTTCGGCCCCGACCTGCGGCCCGCCGAGCACCGCTATTGGCGGCCCGATCCCACCCGGCAGCCGGCCGCCACCACCCCGGACGCGGCGGCCGAGGCGCTGGAGGAGTTGCTGGACCATGCCATCGCCCTGCGGCTGCGCGCCGACGTGCCGGTGGGGGCCTATGTCAGCGGCGGGCTGGATTCCTCGGTGATCGGCAGTCTGGCGGTCGCGCGGGCCGGCGCCGCCACCCACACCTTCGGCATCCGCTTCGCCGATTCCCGCTTCGACGAAACCGCCGAACAGCGCCTGGTGGCCGGCTGGCTGGCCACCCGCCACCACGAGATCCTGTGCGACGGCGCCGACATCCGCGACGCCCTGGCCGAGGTGGTCTGGCACGCCGAGACACCGCTGCTGCGTACCGCCCCGGTGCCGATGTTCCTGCTGTCGGCCCAGGTGCGCGAGGCCGGCATCAAGACGGTACTGACCGGCGAGGGAGCCGACGAGCTGCTGGCCGGCTACACCATCTTCAAGGAGGACGCCATCCGCCGCTTCTGGGCGCGCCAGCCGCATTCCCGGCTGCGGCCCGCCCTGCTGGCGCGCATCCACCATTATGTCGGCAGCGACCGGGCGCGGACCACCGGCCTGTGGCGGGACTTCTTCCGCCGGGACCTGGAGGCGGTGGACCATCCCTTCTACTCGCACCTGATCCGCTGGCGGAATACCGCCTGGACCCTGCGTCTGCTGGCGCCCGACATCCGCGCCGCCTGGGACCTGGATTCGGCCTTGGCCGCTGCCGCCGCCGATCTGCCCGCCGACTGGGCGGCGTGGGACCCGCTGGCCCGCGCCCAGATGATCGAGATGCAGGGCTTCCTGTCCTCCTACCTGCTGGCCTCGCAGGGCGACCGGGTAGCGATGGCCCATGCGGTCGAGGCGCGCTATCCCTTCCTCGACCCGGCGGTGATCGATTTCTGCCTGTCCCTGCCGCGTGGCTGCAAGATGGCCGGGTTGCGCGACAAGCTGGCGTTGCGCCGGCTGGCGGCACACCGCGGCCTGCCCGCCGCGGTCTGGACCCGGCGCAAGCAGCCGTTCCGCGCCCCCATCGGCGAGGCGCTGTTCGGGCCCGGCGCCCAGGCATTCCACGACCTTTTGGCCCCCGCCGCCCTGGAGGCCGACGGCCTGCTGGGCGGCGCCGCCGTCGCCGCCCTGGCCGCCAAGGCCCGCCGCCACGACGGCCGGATGGGCGGCGAGCGCGAGGAAATGGGGCTGGTTGGCGTGTTGACCCTGCGCCTGCTGTCCCACCAGTTCGGCCCCGCCTTCGCCGGCCGGGCAGCGCAAGCCCGCGACCGCCTGGCCCGCATCGAGCCCACCATCCTCATCGACCGCGCCGCCCCGGCGCTTTCCGCGTAGGAGTCCGACCATGCTGGTCCACGACCATCTCCGCCAGACTGCCGCCACCATTCCCGACAAGACCGCCCTGATCGTCGGTGGTGCGCGCCACACGTTCCGGGAGATCGATTCCGCCAGCGACCGGCTGGCCGCCGAATTCCAGCGCCTGGGCGTGGCCCGCGGCGACCGGGTGGCGGTGATGCTGGAGAACTCGGCGGAAATGGTCGTCGCCCTGTGGGCGACGCTGAAGGCGGGCGGCGTGTTCGTGCCGGTGTCGACCGGGACCCGTCCCGACAAGCTGGGCTTCCTGCTGGCCGATTCCGGGGCGCGCTGCCTGGTGATTCCCGACCGGCTGAATTTCGCCGGCGCGGTGGCCGACGCCCCCGCCCTGGCCGCGGTGGTCACCGTCGGGCCCGAGGGATTCGCCGGCCTGGCCGAGGCGCGGCCCGCCGATCCCGGCCTGATCGACCAGGACCTGTGCTTCATTCTCTACACC
>JAKAFA010000303.1 GCA_021818185.1 Pseudomonadota bacterium
GGCCAATTTCCTCTTGTGGCTGGGCAGCCTGCTGGGCCGGCGGGTGCGCTGGGGCGACAGCGTGCTGGTCACCGGCGACGGGCTGCGCATGCACCGCGATCGCGCCGCCGCCTCGGACCCGCCCCGGCCGCCCCCCGCAACGATGCATCGAACTCGGAGGTTTCCCATGACGCGCCGGCTTGCCCTGGCCTTCGCCCTGGCCGCCGCTCTGGCGGCCGCCGGCTGCGCCGAGGTTCCGACCAATCCCGAAGAGCGGGCCGAGTTCGAGGCGACCAACGATCCGTTGGAGCCCTTCAACCGACAGATGTTCGACCTCAACATGGCGCTGGACCGCGCCGTGATGAAGCCCGTTGCCCAGGCCTATGTCGATCACGTCCCCGACCGGGTGCGCACCAGCGTCCACAACCTGCTGAACAACCTGCGCGAGCCGTGGAACTTCATCAACAACATCCTCCAGGGAGAGCCGCAGCGGGCGGCCGACGCCCTGGGCCGGTTCATGGTCAACTCCACCTTCGGCGTCGCCGGGCTGTTCGACCCGGTGGCCGACAGCGGCGGCCCGAAATACCGCGGCACCGACTTGGGGCTCACCTTCGCCGTCTGGGGGATCCCCGAGGGTCCCTACCTGATGGTGCCCTTCTACGGCCCGTCCAACCCGCGCGACCTGACCGGCAAGGCGATCGGCTGGGTCGCCGAGCCGGTGGACGACATCATCTATATCTATTCCCTCTTCGCCGTGGAGGTGCATACCGGGGTGGATCTTCTGGACGACCGGGCGCAGATGCTGGGGCCGCTCAACGACGTCGAACGCAACTCCATCGACCTCTATGCCGCGATCCGCAGCCTGTACCGCCAGCAGCGCGCCGCCCAGGCCGGCGGCAAGCCGCTGCAATACTGACCGCCGCCGCCGGAAGGCACGAACCCCGGCCTGCCGCCGCCTGTTGGTCCGAGAGGCGCGGCGGCAGAGGTGCGATCGATGGGCATGCCCTGGCGGCGGGACGGCATCCTGGTGGGCAGCGGCGCCCGCACCCTGGGGCTGGGCGCACTGGTCCTGGCGGCGGGCGGCGCGCTGGCCTGGTGGGGGCGGCGGCCCCGCGGCCGGTTCGAAGCCCGCGAGCAGGCCAACCGATTGCGGCTGGCCGGCGGGGCGGTGATGGCCGCCAGCGTGCTGGCCGACAGCTCCATCGGCCATTACGGCGGCAACTTCTTCCGCCGCCTGATGCTGGTAGCGCCGCCCAGCGCGGCCGCCACCCTGGCGGCCAGCCTGGCCGGCCCCGCCCACTGGACCGCCCCGCGGCGGGGCGTGCTGCTGGCCGCGGCGGCTATCGGCCTGGTAGGCAATGCCTTCCACCTCTACAACGTCGGCAAACGAACGGGCGGATTCGGCTGGTTGAACCTGTTCTACGGGGCGCCGCCGCTGGCGCCGGCCGCCCTGTCGCTGGCAGCGCTGCTTTCGCTGTCCGCCGACCGGACCGGCCCGTTGCGGCGGCTGGCGGACGATCCGCGGCTGCTGCTGGGGCTGGTGGCCGTGGGTTTGGCCGGCAATGTCGGCGAGGTCGCGGTGCTGCATTACCGCGGTGCCTTCCATAACCGATACATGGTCCTGCCGCTGGCAATCCCCGCCGCCGCCGCCGGAGCCTGCGCGGTGGCAGCCGCCCGGCCGGCGGCGGAACGCGCCCGCCTGGCCGCCGGCCTGCTGGCGGCGGGCGGGCTGACCGGCGCCGCCGGCATCGCATTCCACGCCTTCGGCATCCACCGCAACATGGGCGGCTGGGGCAATGCCAGCCAGATGGTGCTGCAAGGCCCGCCGCTCGGCGCCCCGCCCAGCTTCATCGCCCTGGCGCTGGCCGGGCTGGGGGCGCTGGCTGAAATGGGAGACTGGCTGCATGACTGATCCGCCCTTCCGTCCGCCCTATCCGGGTTACGACGTCCTGGCCAAATGGGACAGCCCGTCCTGGAACGACGCCACCCGCCGGGTGGTGCGCGACCGCCTGACCCGCGTGCCCGAGCGGCAGTTCTTCAGCGAGGGCGAATGGGCGGTGCTGGAGGCCATCTGCGACCGCCTGGTGCCGCAACCCGAGCGCGCCCACCCCATCCCCATCGCGCCATGGATCGATCACCGGCTGCGTAGTGGGCGGAGTTCGGGCACCCGCTATGCCGATCTGCCGCCCCCCGGCCCGCTGTGGCGCCAGACCCTGGCCGGCATCGACGCCGAGGCGCGCCTGATGGCCGGCGGCGCGTTCACCGCGCTGGATGCCGCCGGCCGCGACGCGGTATTGCGGGCGGTGCAGCAGGGCCATACCCACACCGGATGCTGGCAAGGGCTGCCGCCGGCCCGCGCCTTTCTCCAGATTCTGGGCGAGGTGGTCGAAGTCTATTACGCCCACCCCGATGCCTGGAGCGAAACCGGCTTCGGCGGCCCGGCCTCGCCGCGCGGTTACGCCCGCCTCGATCCCGGCCGCGTCGATCCGTGGGAGGCGCAATGAGCGAGATTCCCGGCCCGCGCGCCAAAGACGGCCGCGCCCCCGACGTATTCCGTCCCGGCGCCTGGATTCCCATGCAATGCTTTGCCGACGACGACCCGGTGGATTTCGCCATCGTCGGCACCGGGGCAGGCGGCGGCACCCTGGCCTGCCGGCTGGCCCAGCGCGGCTTCCGGGTGGCGGCCTTCGAGGCCGGCCCGTTCTGGCGGCCGCTGGAGGATTTCGCCTCGGACGAGGAAGAGCAGGAAAAGCTGTACTGGAGCGAGCCGCGGATCAGCGGCGGCGCCGATCCCATCGAGTTCGGCTCCAACAATTCCGGCTGGGCGGTGGGCGGCAGCACCGTGCATTTCGCCATGGTCTCGCTGCGCTGGCGGCCCGACTGGTTCAAGCGCCGCACCTTGACCGGATGGGGCCACGACTGGCCGGTGGATTACGACGAGATGGCGCCCTATTACCGTCAGGTCGAAGAGGTGCTGGCCATCTCGGGACCGGTCCATTACCCGTGGGGGCCGCCGCGCGCGCCCTATCCCCGCCGGCCCCATCCGCTGAACGCCTCGGCCCTGGTGCTGGCTCGCGGCGCCGAGGCCATGGGCATCGCCTGGGCGCCGACCCCGCTCGCCACCCTGTCCTCGCCGCGCGGGATGGCCCATCCCTGCGTCTACCGCGGCATGTGCATCATCGGCTGCTCGACCAACGCCAAGCAGAGCGTCCTGGTCACCTGGATTCCCCAGGCCATCGCCGCCGGCGCCGAAATCCGCGACCGCGCCATGGTCGGGCGAATCACCCTGGGCCGCGACGGGCGGGTGGACGGGCTCGACTATTACCGCGAGGGCGGATGGCGCCATCAGCGCGCCTTGAACGTGGTGGTGGCCGGCTATGCCGTCGAGACCCCGCGACTGCTGCTGAATTCCGCCACCGGCCGCCATCCCCACGGCCTGGCCAACGGCAACGGCCTGGTGGGGCGCGGGCTGATGCTCCATTCCAACGACGCGGTCTGGGGCCTGTTCGACGAGGAAATCCGCTCGTACAAGGCGCCGCCGTCACTGGCCATCACCGAGCACTGGAACTACACCGATTCCGGCAAGGATTTTCCCGGCGGCTATTGCTTCATGAGCCAGGGGCCGCTGATCCGCAACTGGGCCAAGCGGGTCGCCACCTCGCGCGGACACTGGGGCATGGACTACCGCCAGGAAATGGGCCGCTACAACTGGCAGACCGGATTCCAGGCCGTGGGCGAGGTGGAATCGCGCGACGGGAACCGGGTCGAGCTGGCCGAGGAAAAGGACGGGCTGGGCCTGCCGGTCGCC
>JAKAFA010000063.1 GCA_021818185.1 Pseudomonadota bacterium
TCGGCTCCCGATCTCCGCCGCTTCCTTGAACGGACCGAGGCCGGCCGCTACGCCCTGGCGGTGACCGCCCCCCATTTCGCCCGGCTGGCCGAACTGGACGCCGGCTGCCGGCCGATCGCCCAATGGCGGGGGGAACTGAGCGGGGTTTTCCTGGTGGAGCGGAACAGCCCGTTGCGGACTCTGGCCGACCTGCGCGGCGGGACCATCGCCGCTCCCGATCCCCTGGCCCTGATCACCATGATGGGGACCGACACCCTGGCGGCGGGCGGCCTGAAGCCGGGGGCCGACATACGGCTGGAGTTCCAGCCCTCGCACAATGCCGCCTTGCTGGCGGTGCTGCACCAGCGGGCGACAGCGGCGCTGATGTCGACGACCGCGATCCAGCTGGTCGACCGGTCGGTGACCCGGCGGGTCCGGCCGCTGGCCTATACCGCCCCCAATCCCCGCTCCCTGGTCTTCCTGGCCGGCCCCTCGCTCGGCGCCGCGGAGACGGCAAAGCTTCTCCGCGCCCTGCCGGCGATCTGCGACAGCCCGGCCGGCCGCCGGTTCCTCGCCCATAACGGCTATGAGCGGCTGGTACCGCTGGCGCCGGGCGAATTGTCCGGCTTCGACCGCTTCCTGCCGCGCCTGCGCCGGTTGCTGGCCGCGCGCAGCGAGCGGGGTTGACCATGCGGCCCCGCCTGCCTCTCCCCCGCACCATCGCCGCCAAGCTGGTGGGCGCCAGCCTGCTGGTCGAGGTGGTGATGTTGAGCCTGCTGCTGCTCACCAACGCCCGGATCATGCAGTCCAGCCTATCGACCCAGTTCCGGACGCGGCTGGCCGAGGTGGAGGCGCTGCTCGACGCCTCGCTGTCGGTGCCGCTGATGCAGCGGGATTACGGCACCTTGCAAGAGGTGCTGGACACCATCCACAGCGGACGCGGCATCGACTTCCTGGAACTGACCGACCGCGACGGGCGGGTGCTGGCGGCGGCAGGCCGGCCGCTGGGCCCCGATGTCCCCCATTACGAGGCCCGGCTGCCCATCACCCTGGACGGACAGGTCTACGGGCTCCTGCGCCTGGACATCGTCACCACCTTCTTCCGCGAGGCCCGCTGGTCGCTGCTGGGCAACGGCGTCGCCATCGCGGTGGGCGAGATGGTGTTGTCGGCCCTGATCCTGATGGTCGTCGCCTATCGCCTGACCGACCGGCTGCGCAAGGTCAGCCGGGCCAGCGAGGCGGTGGCCGGCGGCGACCTGGCGGCACGGCTGGAGGAGGGCCGGGGCTCCGACGAGATCGACCGCCTGGCCAACAGCTTCAACCGGATGGCCGAGGCCATGGAGGCCCGCCTGGCCGAATTGCGGGAAAGCCAGCGACGGCTTGAGCTGGCCACCGCCGAAGCGGAAACCGCCCGCCGCCGCAGCGAACTGTTCCTGCGGACGCCCGAGGAAGGCATTTGCGGCGTCGACGCGACGGGCCGGCTGGTCTTCATCAATCCGGCGGCGCGGCGCATGTACGGCTGGTCCGAGGAGGAAAGCTGCGACGAAGCGGGCCTTGACATGCACCTCGCCGCTCATCATCACCATGCCGACGGACGGCCCTATAGGGTCGAGGAGTGCCCCATGGCGCGCACCCTGTCCGACGGCGAATCGCGGCGGGTCGACAACGAGGTCTATTGGCGCAAGGACGGCACCAGCTTTCCGGTCGAATACAGCATCACCGCCATCCATTCCGACGGGCGGATCACCGGGGCCGTGGTGGTGTTCCGCGACATTTCCGGCCGGCTACAGGCGGCCCAGGAACTGGAACGCAAGTCGGAGCAACTGGCGCGGTCCAATGCCGAACTGGAGCAGTTCGCCTATGTCGCCTCGCACGACCTGCGCGAACCCCTGCGGATGATCAGCAGCTACCTGTCGCTGATCGAGCGCCGCTATGGCGACAGGCTGGATGACGAAGGCCACGAATTCCTGGCCTTCGCCCGCGACGGTGCCGTCCGCATGGACCAGTTGGTGCGCGACCTGCTGGAATTCTCGCGGGTCGGCCGCCTGGGCGCGGCGTGCGAACCCACCTCGCTGGCCGAAGCGGTGGGCCTGGCGGTACGCGGCCTGAGCCTGGTGATCGCCGAAGCCGGGGCCGAATTGCGCATCGCCCCCGACCTGCCGATCGTCGACGGCAGCCCGACGGAACTGGCGCGGCTGATGCAAAACCTGATCGGCAACGCCATCAAGTACCGCGCCGAGGACCGCCGGCCGGTGATCGAGGTGGGATGGCAGCCGTCCCAAGGCATGGTAGAGGTGTGGGTGGCCGACAACGGCATCGGCATCGAGCCGCAATACTTCAACCAGATCTTCCTGATCTTCAAACGCCTGCACGACCGCCAGAGCCACGGCGGCGGCAGCGGCATCGGGCTGGCCGTGTGCAAGAAGATCGTCGAGCACCACGGCGGGCGGATCTGGGTGGACTCGCGCCCCGGCGAGGGCAGCACCTTCCGTTTCACCCTCCCCATCCCGCCGCTGTAGGTTCGTTGACCACGCCCGAGGGTTTGGGTAAATCTGTTGTCCAATCCGCCGCCGATCGGCGGCGGCGCAGCAGATGAAAAGACCCGAATGACCGATCCCATCCGCCCCGCCAAGCTGGCCCATGCCATCGCCGACCGCCTGGAGCAACTGATTCTGGAGGGATCGTTGCGTCCCGGCGAAAAGCTGCTGCCCGAGCGCGAACTGGCCCAGCGATTCGAAGTATCGCGCCCGACCCTGCGTGAGGCGCTGGAACGGCTGGAGCGCAAGGGGCTGGTCTACAGCGGCCGCGGCGGAGCCACCCATGTCGCGCCGCTGCTGGGCGAAGGCTTCACCGCGCCGTTGGCCGCGGTGATCCAGGGCCGGCCCGAGGCGGCCTTCGACTACCTGGAATTCCGCGGCATCGTCGAAGGCGCCGCGGCCGGCATGGCCGCCCTGCGCGGTACCGCGGTCGACCACGAACTGGTCGGCGCCACCTTCGCCCGCATGGAACGGGCCCACGGCCAGGAGGACCCCACGGAAGAGGCCGACGCCGATGCCGATTTCCACATGGCGGTCTACGAGGCGTCGCACAACGTGGTGATGCTGCACATCATGCGCTCGCTGTCGGCCATGCTGCGCGGCGAGGTGTTCTACAACCGCGCCAAGCTGTACGAGCGCAAGGGCGTGCGCGAATTGCTGCTCGACCAGCACCGCGCCATCCGCGACGCGGTGGTGGCCGGCGATTCCAAGGCGGCACGCGCCGCCGCCGAAGCCCATATCAGCTTCACCCGCGACGCGTTGCAAGAGATCGCCAAGGCCGACGCCCGCCTGGAAGTGTCGTTGCGCCGCATCGCCGGCAGCGACATCACTGTCGCCGCTCGGCCTCAGGGCGCGCGCGGGTAGGTGACGGAGCGCAACAGATCCACGTTTTGCCGCACGTTGCGGATCTGAACGACGCAGCCGAGGGGCTGATGGCGATCCACCAGCGACCGGAGTTCGCCTGCGAACTGTTCAGCGGCGGCTTTATCCTGCAACTGGCCGCAAATGGTGGCCAGGACCTCATAAGACATACCCTTCCCCCCTTTTCCCGGCTTGGAAAAAGCGACATCAGCCGGCCGGAGGCCGGGGCCGCGCAAACGGGCCGGGCCAAGGCGACGGACGGTCAGGCCCGAGCCAAAAGCCCGGCCCGCGGCGCCCGCCCTCAGCCCCCGGCCACAATTCCGGCATTGCCGCGCGATTGCGGCAGCGCTGGGGGAATGGCGATCGTTGGGTTATAGTCGACGTCAGCCATGACCTTGCTCCTGTGAAGCAGGTTGTGGTCAGGGACGGAAGGGTGTTGGTAGCCCCCTTCCGTCCCGCTCTGCCCGTCTTGGACGGCGGACACGGCCGTAAGTCTACTGCAAATGGGCGGGCCGTATCCAGCGCAAAGGCTGGTGCCGCCGGGCGCGGCGGCCGCCCGCTCCCTGGCCCCACACGAAATTCGGCCGGTCCCGCCTCAATACAGGTGCTGGCCGCCGGTAATGAACACTTCGGTGCCGGTGACGTAGGCGAAGTCGTCGGTACACAGCCGGAACACGGTGGCGGCGACGTCGTCGGTGGTCCCCATGCGCTCCAGCGGAATGCGCGGCACCAGGGCCTCGTATTCCGGCGAGATCATCTCGGTGCGGATTTCCCCTGGCGCCACCGCGTTGACCCGCACGCCCAGTTGGGCGAATTCCACCGCCATCTCGCGGGTCAGGCCCGACAGCGCCGCCTTGGAGGTGGAATAGGCCGAACCGGCGAAGGGGTGGACGTAATGGCCGGCGATCGAGGTGATGTTGACGATGGCGCCCTTGCCGCGGTGGAGCGCGCTGGCAAAACCGCGGGCCAGGCGCAGGGGCGCAAAGAAGTTCAGCTCGAACACCCGCTTCCAGCCCTCGATCGGGCCGTTCAGCACGCCCAGCCGCTCGCGGTAGGGCGTCTTGGGGCTGACGCCGGCATTGTTGATCAGGGCATGCAGCGGCGCATCGCCCAGCAGCGCGTTGACCTGGTCGACGAAGCGCTGGGTGTCGGCCGGGTCGAACAGGTCGGCAACGATATGGATGGCCCAGTTGGGCACCCGCCGGCATTCGGGCGGCACCTCGGCGCGGGCGCAGGTGATCACTCGCCAGCCTTCGGCCAGAAAGCGGCGGGCAGTGGCATGGCCGATGCCCCGGCTGGCGCCGGTGATGACGACGGTGCGCATGTCGGAGGGGGGCAGGCCGGGTTCGCCGCTCATCGCGGCACCATTCCGTCCGGCAGCCGCAGCTCGCCGGCCGCCGCGGGATCGAGCGTCTCCAGCCGCGTCGCGAACGGGGCCAGAACCTGCAACACCTTCACCCCGGCATGCAGGTCGTCGCGCCCGGTCTCGGCGGCGCCCATCACCTCGGCCAGCAGCTGCAAGGGCGTCTTGGGCCGCGGATAGGTGACCAGATCGAGGGGCGCGTCGGCCGGCAGATGGACGAGCTGGCGCATCTCGGCCAGCGCCACCGCCATGCCGCCCAGGGCATCCACCAGGCCGCGGGCCTTGGCGTCGGCGCCGCTCCACACCCGGCCGCGGGCCAGGCCGTCAATGCGGTCGGCCGGAATGTTGCGCCCGGCCATCGCCTTGGCGGTGAAGTCCTGATAGATGTGGTCAAGCAGAGCGTTCACCCGGTCCCATTCCGCCGGGGTGAAGGGCTGGTTCATGCTCCAGATGGTGGCGTTGTCGCCCCGGTGCATCTGGTCCCAGCTGATGCCCAGCTTCGGCCAGAAATCCTGCAACACCAGCTTGCCGGTGAACACGCCGATGGACCCGGTGATGGTGCCCGGCTCCGCCACCACCCGGTTGGCGGCCATGGCCATGAAATAGCCGCCCGAGGCCGCCACGTCACCCATCGAGGCGACCACCGGCTTGCCGGCGGCGCGCGCCGCCTCGACCTCGTGCCAGATGGTGTCCGAGGCAACATAGGAACCGCCGGGGCTGTCGATGCGCAGCACGATGCCCTTGATCTGGGGATCGGCCACCGCGTCGCGGATGGCCCGCGCGATGGTCGCCGAGCCGATGCCGTCCTCGTCGCCCAGCGGCCCGACGGATTCGCCGCGATGGATCGGCCCGCTGCCGGTGATCAGCGCGATGCCGGTGCCCCGGTGACTGGCGGTGCGCGCCGCGTATTCGGCGATATCCACCTCCTTGGGCTTGGCCCCGCCGCCGGCCGCCGCCAGGGCGTCGGCGCGATAGCCCAGCTTGTCCACCAGCCCGGCGGCCAGCGCCTCGGAGGCCAGCAGCGGCCCCTTGTCGATCAGGGCGCGCACGGTGTCGGGGGCCAGCTTGCGGCCCTTGGCGATGCCGTCCACCGCCTGGGCGCTCCACGAATCCATCAGGGCACCCAGATTCTCGCGATGGGCCGCGGTAAAGCCCGTCTCGGTGAACACGTCGATGGCCGACTTGTACTGATAGCGGGCGCCGAATTCCGGCTGAATGCCCAGCGTGTCCAACAGACCCTTGATAAACGGGCTTTCGGCCAGGAACCCGGTCAGGCCGACATCGCCCGAGGGCTGCAGCCACACCTGGCCGAAGGCCGAGGCCAGATAGACGTCGCGGGTGCCGCTGCCGCCCTCGCCCAGGGCCTCGGCGAACAGCACCGCCGGCTTGCCCGAGGCCCGGAACCGCGCCACCGCGTCGCGGATCTCCTGCACCCCGGCCATGCCCAGGCTGGTGTCCCCGATTGTGGCGAACAGACCCTTGACCCGGCTGTCCTTGGCGGCGCGGTCGATGGCCGCCGCCACCTCGGGCAGGACATAGCTCTTTTCGCCGCTCAGGCGGGCGAGCGGTGAGGCCTCGCCCGCCTGGCGGAAGGCGCCGTCGAGGTCGAGGTCCAGCACCAGACGGTCGGGGAGGGCCGGTTCGACTTCTTGATGCAGGCGGCCCAGGCCCCAGATGGCGAGGCCCACCGCCGCCAGGGTCAGCAGGCCCACCACGGAAAGCAGGGTGACGACGATCCGGCCCAGGCGGCGCATGGAGGAAGCCCTTGTCGCAATTTCGGAGGCCGGTCCACGCTAACCGCCGCCGCCCGGCCGGTCAAGGCGGGCTCGGGCGGGGGGCGGGCTCAGGGGGGCGGACTCAGGCGGCGCGGTGCCAGCGCGGCGTCACCTCGGCCTCGATGCGCGGCCGCCGGAGGCGGGCGCGTTCCAGGTCGTAGCTCAGTTGCACCTCCAGCCAGAAGCGCTCCGAGGTGCCGAAATAGTGGGACAGGCGCAACGCGGTGTCGATGCACACCCCGCCCCGCCCCTCCACCAGTTCGTGGAGACGGTCGCGCGGCAAATTCAGATGTGCCGCCAGGGTGTCGAGATCGACGCCGGCCGGCTTCAGGAATTCCTCCCGCAGGATCTCGCCCGGATGGATGTTGGGGCGCTGCATCTCGTTTCCTCCTCCCGCTGTTGCCGCTGGTCCCCACCGCCATGGGGGCCGGGGCCGGCACCATGCCGAAATGCCGGCGGCGCCTCAACCCGACGCCCGTGGTAGACGCGGGCTTCGGGGATAGGCCAAGGGAGGAGGATGCCCCTGGCCCTTGGTCGAGGGGCCGGTCTATTCGCCCTCCTCCAGCGGCAGACCGGCATCCTTCCAGGCTTCCAGCCCGCCCTTGAGGTGGATGGCCCAGGGATGGCCCGCCGCCATCAGCCGTTCGGCCACCAGCGCCGAGCGGATGCCGCCCTTGCAGGCGATCACCGTCTTGCGGCCGGGAAAGGACGGCCAGGATTCGGCGTCGAATTCGCTCAGCGGCTGCCAGACGGCACCGGCGATGCGCTCGGCCGACCATTCGTGGATCTCGCGCACGTCGACCACCACCGCCTCGCCGGCCGCCAGCAGCGCCGCGACGGTTTCCGCTTCCAGTTCGATCAGGCCGGATTCAACGACGCCCATTTGTATAACTCCTCGAATTAACATCCCATGTGGCAAATAACAAAACCGGCCACGCCATTCAAGCATTTTAACGCTTGATTACCGATGAAATTTTATAACAACAAATATTTTATGTTGTTTATTCAGCCGCGTTGACGACGCGGCACGCCGCTCCTATGCTCCGCGCCGCCAGTCCCCCGGACAGTCCATGCGTCGGATCACCCTCCTCCTCGTCCTAGCCCTGATGGCCGTGCTTCCCCCGTCCGCCCAGGCGGCCGGCCGATTGAGGCTGGTGGACATGGTGCCGCTGCTGCCGTTGGCCGACGGCGACCATCCCGACATCGACGACCTGATGGCCCGGCATTGGCACGACTTCTACCGGGCGGCCGGCCCGGACGGCTTCGGCCCTGCCGACCTGCGGGTGGGGCGCATCGATTTGAACGACGACGGCGACGATGAACTGGTGCTGATGGTCGACGCACCGCGCTGGCGGTCCGACGATGGCCAGCCCTTCGTGATCGCCACCTGGCGCAGCCATGCCTGGCTGCCGGTGGGGTGGGGCTGGGCCGACGACGACGGCATTTTCGTCACCGATCAGGTGAACGGCGGCTGGCGCACCCTGGAAGCCGGCAATTACATCATGCCGTGGACCAAGGACGGCTATCAGCGCATCCGCAAACCCTGATTCAGCCGCCCCGGGTTTCCCCGCATTGGGCGCGGTGGCGCAGCAGGTGGTCGGCCAGGGTGCAGGCCAGCATCGCCTCGGCCACCGGCACGGCGCGGATGGCGACGCAGGGATCGTGGCGGCCCTTGGTGGTCACCTCGACCTCGTTGCCGTGGATGTCCACGCTCTTCTTGGGAATGAGGATGGAACTGGTGGGCTTGACCGCCAACCGCACCACCACGTCCTGGCCGGTGGACACTCCGCCCAGGATGCCGCCGGCATGGTTGGAGAGGAAAGCCACCCGGCCGTCGGGCCCCATCCGCATCTCGTCGGCGTTGTCCTCGCCGGCCAGTTCGGCGGCGGCGAAGCCCTCGCCGATCTCGACCCCCTTGACGGCGTTGATGCTCATCATCGCCTTGGCAAGGTCGGCATCCAGCTTGTCGTAGACCGGCGCTCCCAGCCCGACCGGCACGCCGCTGGCCACCACTTCGACCACGCCGCCGATGGACGAGCCGCGCTTGCGCACCCCATCCAGCAATCCTTCCCAGTCCTGCGCGGCCACCGGATCGGGGCACCAGAACGGGTTGGCGGCACAGGCTTCCCAATCCCAACGGCTACGGTCCACCCGCGCCGCGCCCATCTGCACCAGGGCACCGCGAATCCGCACCCCGCCCGGCACCAGGGCATCCAGCACCGCCCGCGCCACGGCGCCGGCCGCCACCCGCATGGCGGTTTCCCGCGCCGATGAACGGCCGCCGCCGCGGTAATCGCGCAAGCCGTACTTCTGCTGGTAGACCCAGTCCGCGTGGCCGGGCCGGAAGGTGTCCTTGATGGAGCCGTAATCCTTGGACCGCTGGTCGGTGTTCTCGATCAGCAGGCCGATGGGGGTGCCGGTGGTGCGGCCCTCGAACACCCCCGACAGGATGCGCACCTGGTCGGCTTCCTGCCGCTGGGTGGTAAAGCGGTTCTGACCGGGCCGGCGACGGTCCAGCCACGGCTGGATGTCGGCCTCGGACAACGCCAGGCGGGGCGGCACCCCGTCCACCACGCAGCCGATGGCCGGGCCGTGGCTCTCGCCGAAGGTGGTGAAGCGGAAGAGGTGCCCGAACCCGTTGCCCGACATGCCGAACTCAGTCCTTGACGACGGAAATGTCGGGGGCATCCACCGCCTTCATGCCGACGACATGGTAGCCGCAATCGACATGGTGGGTCTCGCCCGACACCCCCGACGACAGGCCGGACAGCAGGTAGAGGCCGGCCCCGGCGATGTCGTCCAGGGTGACGTTGCGCTTCAGCGGGCTGTTGTACTGGTTCCACTTCAGGATATAGCGGAAATCGCCGATCCCCGAGGCGGCCAGCGTCTTGATGGGGCCGGCCGACAGGGCGTTGACCCGGATGTTCTCGCCCCCCAGATCGGTGGCAAGATAGCGCACGCTGGCCTCCAGGGCGGCCTTGGCGACACCCATCACGTTGTAATGAGGCATCACCCGCTCGGCGCCGTAATAGGTCAGGGTCAGCAGGCTGCCGCCCTCGGTCATCAGGTCGGCGGCGCGCCGGCACACCGAGGTGAACGAGAAGACCGAGATCTGCATGGTCTTGAGGAAATTCTCAAGGCTGGTATCGGCATAGCGGCCACGCAACTCATCCTTGTCGGAATAGCCGATGGCATGGACGACGAAATCCAGCTTGCCCCACCTGGCCTTCAGCGTATCGAACACTGCATCGATGGACGGCTCGTCGGCAACGTCGCAAGGCAGTACGATGTCCGAACCGACCTCCTCGGCCAGCGGACGCACCCGCTTCTCCAGCGCCTCGCCCTGATAGGTGAAGGCCAGTTCGGCACCCTGCGCCCGCACCGCCTTGGCAATGGCCCACGCGATGGAACGGTCGTTGGCGACACCCATCACCAGGCCCTTCTTGCCGGCCATCAGGGGAGCGGGAATGGTCATGCAGTCCTCTCTGTCATGGTAGGGTGGGGCTTATGAAGGCGGGCGGCATCCTACACGAAAGAGGCAGTACGGCAAAGGCGACATGGCGCGACTGCGCCGGCCGCATAGGGAGGCGGTTCCGAATGGCGGGAGAGGCGGCGGATGCCTAGGCGAATCGGTCCATGGGCCCAGCGGTTCGGCCGGTTCGCCCTTTATGTCGCCCGCCGCTACGACCGGGACGGCGCCATGACCCTGGCCGCATCCCTCAGCTATACGGCGCTGCTCGCGCTGGTGCCCATGATGGCCATCGCGCTTGCCATGCTGGCGGCCTTTCCGGTGTTCGGCAACGTCCGCGCCCAGTTGCAGGCCCTGGTCTTCACCAATTTCGTCCCGGCGGTCGGCCATGTGGTGCAGGAGCAGGTGTCGCATTTCATCGCCAATGCCGGCCGGCTGTCGGCCGCCGGAATCGTCGGCCTGGCGGTCAGTGCGGTCATGCTGCTGGTCACCATCGAAAGCGCTCTGAACCATGTGTTCCGGGTGGCCCGCCCCCGGTCGGCCCTGTCGCGGGTGTTGGTCTATTGGACGGTGGTGACGCTGGGGCCGCTGTTGATCGGCGCCTCGCTGTCCATCCAAGGCTACCTGACGGCCCTCGGCCGCTGGCACCTGGGGCGAACCGCCGCCACCACGCTGGCGGCGCCGCTGCCCATCCTGCTGTCCGTCGCGGCATTCACCGTGCTGTTCGCCCTGGTCCCCAACCGCCAGGTCCGCCCGCGCGACGCCCTGGCCGGCGGAACGGTGGCCGGACTGCTGTTCGCGCTGCTGCGCGGGGTGTTCGCCCTCTACATCGGCTACTCGGGGTCGTATTCCACCATCTATGGCGCGGTGGCGGCGGTCCCCATCTTCCTGTTCTGGACGTTCCTGTCGTGGATGGTCGTGCTGATCGGGGCCGAGGTAACTGCGGCGCTGCCGGAATGGCGGATCGGCCTCGCCCGGACCGAACGGCGGCCGGCCAACGAACGCCGCCTGACCCTGGCCCTGCACGTGCTGGCGGTTCTGCATGGCGCCGCGCTGGCCGGCAACGGGCCGGTGGGACGGCGGGCCCTGATGCAGGCCACCGCCGCGGCGGAAGCGGAATTGGGCCATGTGCTGTACCGGCTGGAGGCCGCCCGTTATGTCGCGCCGACCTCCCGCCGCCGCATCGTGCTGGCCCGCGACCTGTCCGGAGCCAGCCTGTCCGGGCTGATCGAGGCGCTCGATCTGGGCCTGGCACTCGACGCCGCCTTGGCCGCGCCGTGGCGGCTGCGGGTGGAGCACCGTCTCGCCCAGGCCCGCGCCCAGGCGTCCGAGGCGCTGAATGTGCCGCTGGCTACGCTGCTGGCCCCCGAGGCGTGATCCCGACACGCCGTCCGTCATTCCTCGGCCGGCGGCCGGCGGCGGAGGGACGCGGCATAGATCAGGGCGGCATCCACCTCGCCGCCGCAGGCCTCCCGGAGATAGCATTCCGCGCAGGAATGGGGCGGCCGGCCATAATGCTGCCGGTTGCAGAAATCGGTAACCACCGCGAGGTGGAAGGCCTCGCCCCCGGCGAGGGCGGCGCGGGCTTGCCGTGCCGCCACACCGAGGGGCGGAATGTCCGTCCACATGTCCCTCCGCCAGGGGCTGGCCATACGAGCCGCCTCCTGCCGCCGTCAAGGCACCTCGACCGAGGTATCGGCCGAGGTATCGGAGGGCGCGTCGGCTTGCTTGCCGGCCGGCACGTCGGCCGGCTTGTCGGCCGGCGTATCGGCCGCCTTGTCCGCCGGCGTATCGGCTGCCTTGTCCGCTGGCGTATCGGCTGCCTTGTCGGGTGCCACGGCATTGGCGGCCACCGGCGCGCGCGGTGCGGCGGCGGGGGCCGGCGGCTCGGACGGCTTGGCCGGTGGAGCCGCCGGGGCGTGGACCGCCGGATGCGCGGCCGCCGCGGGATGGGCAGCCGCCGCGGGCGCCGGGCGTCCCAGGATGGAGGAAATGGAGCGCAGGTCCTCTTCAGCTTTGGCCAGCTTCTTCTGGGTTTCCACCAGTTGCTTTTGCAGCGTGGCGTTCTCCACCTCCAGCCGCTTGTTGGCTGCCGCCAGATCGGGCGCCGGCTTCGGCGGGGGGGGCGGCGCGGACGGCGGCGCCACCTCGGCCACGGCCGGGGTGAGGAGGGGGGCGGGCCGGTGCAGCTGTATGAACCACTGGCGGCGCAAATCGACGCGCTGTTCGGGGCTGAGCATTTCCCAATCGTTGACGCTCATGTCGAAAGGCAGCGGAGCGCAGCTGCTGAGAGCCAGCAGGGAGCAGGCGGCGAGGAGGGCACGGGAACGCATGGGCGGGCTCCAAGGGTTGGACGCCCAGGATTTGGCCGCCGCCCGTCCCCGCCACAACCGGACCGGCGAGGAGCGCCGAACGGACCGGCAGGCCGCCGAAGGGAAAGACCACCTGCCGGTTCGCCAGGGGTCAGCCGGCCGCCACCTTGCTTTTCAGTGCGTCGATCAGGGCCTGGAGGCTGCCGTGGTTGCGTTCGATGGCGCCGGTGAAGTCCGAGCGCTGGGTGATGGCCAATGAAACGTCATCGACCAGAACGTCCACGATGCGGTAGCCGCCGGGCCCGCGGCTCAGGCGCCAGTCCAGGCGTACCGGAGGAGCATCGCCCGGCTGCACGAACCGCGAATGGACCAGGGTGGTGTCACCGTCCGGCTGAACCCCCACCACTTCCAGTTCATGGCCGCCCTCGCCCGCCAACCGGCCGGCATAGACCGTCACCAGGTAGCGGCCGAATACATCGAGATAGTCGCGCTGCTGTTCGGGCGTGGCGATGCGCCAGTAGCGCCCGAGAACGAATTTGCCGATGGCGGGCACGTCGATCCCGGCCGCCAGCAGCCGGCCGAGCGCCGCCTTGCGCTCGGCCGGGCTGCGGTTGGGATCGGCGACGATGGCGGAAGCGGCACGGCCGAGTTGCCGGATGAACCCGGCCGGATCCTCGGCGGCCACGGTGACCGCCGCCGGAGTGGCGGACTGTGCCCGGAGCGCCGGCGCGGCAGCCTGCGCGGCCAACAGGACCAGGGCGGCCGAGGCCGCCCGGCAGAGCGGGGAACGGGGGGCGAAGCGATGCATGCGGCGAAGCTCCTGGCTCGGGGATGAGGGGGCAGCCTAGCGCATCGTGGTTTCCCGAAGATGTCGCGCCCGCGGAAATTTCGCCGCAGGACGTTCAGCCAACATCACATCTTATGGTAGATTTCACTGCGAAATGATATATGTGAGATAGTAGACATTTGGATGGAGACTACCGTGTCAGTCGATACCGCGATCATTCCAGCCCTTAAAGAGGCGATCCGCCACAACGAGATCGGCTCCGCCTCGCCCTATTGCCTGGCCTTCGCCCGCCTGGGATCGAGCGGGGCCAGCTTCGGCATCTTCCAGGGTGATACCAACGAGAGCGAGTCCGCCCGCTCCACTCTGCGCGCCGCCCTGTCGGCCGCCGGCCACGGGGACGGGCAGATCGATCCGCTGATGTCCCTGCTGTGCCGGCCGTGCCCCCACGGCAACCCGCTCTCTCCCGATCAGACCGCCTTGGTCGAGGTGGCCCTTGCCGCCCCCACGGGGCAGGATCTGGTGGACCGGATGGACGAGGGCCTGCTGCAAATGGTGGTGAACCACCTGGACAGCAGCCTGGCGGCCGCGGCCGATCGAAGCTGCACCATCACCCCCGAGGCGCAGCTCTACATCGCGCTGTGGTGCAACATGACCGGGGCCCCCACCACGCTCAATGCGTGGCTGCGCGGCTCCGCCGAGATGGGGATCAAGCCGGCCGCCGGTCCCGAGGTCGGTGTCGCGGAGATTCAGGCCTATCTGCGGGCCTGCGAGTTCTTCCGCGACCATCCCCAGAATTTCGAGCACATGCAGCAATCGGTGCAGGCCGCCGTAGCGAAACTGCCCTGATCCCGCCGTGACAGGCCCGGCCCCTATTTGTGGCCGGGCAGCAGCGCGCCGATGGCGGTGCCGCCGCCACCGCCGATCAGCGCACCGATCACCGCGCTGCCGCCGGTCATGGCGGCCAGGGCCGCGCCGCCGGCCGCGCCGATGGCGCCGCCGGACAGGGCGCGCTGCTCACGCGGGGTCATGTTGGCGCAGGCCGACAGCGAAAGGGCGAGAATGGCTGCGGCGGCGGTGGGAGCGAAGGCGGGCATCTTCATGGCAATCGTCCTTGGCAAGACGGGGCGCGGCGCAATCGGACGCCGCCGGCCCATGGACGACAGGAATACGCCTGTGCCGGCGACCGCGGGGTGAGAAGGCCGTGACTGGACGGTGACCGGAATCACCGGGCCAACGGCAGGGACACCGACACCACCAGTCCGCCGTCCGGGCCCTGGCCGGCCCAGGCCCGCCCGCCCATGGCCTCGGCATTGCGGCGCACCAGCCACAGGCCCAGCCCGTAATGGGCGTCGGGCTCATCCGCGCCCTTTGGCCGCCGCGACTGGTGGCGGTCGAAGATGCGGCCCAGTTCCCCCTCGGCTACTCCCGGCCCCTGGTCGAGAACGCACAGGCGGGCCCCGTCGCCCTCGGCATGCAGGTCCAGGCCGATGCGCGATCCCGGCGGCGCGTAGTCGAGGGCGTTGTCCAGCAGGTTTTCGGCGATGGTCTCCAACAGGTCCTCGCTGCCGGTCACCACCAAGCCGGGAGCCAGGCGCAGGTCGAGCCCCACCGATCGCTCGGCCGCCAGGCGGGCATAGCCCTGCCCCAGCCGCTCCAGCAGGGCGGACAGATCCACCCGCCGGCGCGGGCGGTCGATCAGATTGGCGATGGTCTCGTCGATGCGCCGCACCGCCGCGACCAGGCCGTCCATCCGTTCGACCGATTGGGCGATGATCTCCAGGCTGCGCTGCGCCCGCACCTCGTCCGGCGGGATGGCCCGGCGCAGGGGTTCCAGCGACTGGGAGATCACCGCCAGCGGACCCTTGAGGGCGTGGGCATTCTCCTCGGCGGCCTGCCGCAACAGGCCTTCGGCGCGGCGCAGGGTGGCCACCATGGCGTCGAACTCCGCCGCCGCCTCGGCCAGTTCCGGCACGCGGTTGCCGGCGACGAACGAAACGTCGGGCTCACCGCGCCCCAGGGCGCGGGCCGCATTGCGGAACCGGCGCAGGTTCCGCCCGGCATCGGTGAAGATGGACAGGACCAGCACCGCCATCAGCAGATAGATGGCGGCCGCCAGCCGGACCTCGGGCATCCGCCAATAGGGGCGGCCGATGGTCCGCTCGGCCAGCGTCCCGGCCGGTTGCGCCGCCAGGATCACCCAGCAGCCGCGCCGCGTGGCGTGCGGCGCCAGATAGGTCAGCAATTCGCCGCCCGCCGACGACGCGGAGGCGGCCGGCAGGCGCAGGGCCAGGGGTGCGTTGCCGGCGCACGACCGGTCGAGGGAAGCCAGCACCCCGCTGGCCACCAGCCGGGCCATGGCGGCCCGCGCCTGCTCGGCCCCGGTCTCGGGCGCCGACGCCACCAGCAGGAAATGGGCCGGCCCCGGGATCGCCGGCCGGAACAGCACCTTGACGGACAGCCCACCCGCCGCCAGCCGGTTGACCTGGGCGGCCAGGCGGTCGGCTTCGCGCGGGGAAAAGCGGTCGAGCAGCGGCGCCACCGCCTCGCCGGCAAACCGCCCCTGGTCCTGGACCAGCCGCAGCAACAGCGCGTTGCGTTCCGCCTCGGCGGCACCGAAGCGCTGGTAGAGGAGGACGGGGACGATGGCGAAGATCAGCCCGGCCGCCGCCAGCTTGAGGACGAAGGAGCGCAGCCGCAGGGACAGGCGATCAGTCAGGGAGGGCACGGTCGGTCACCCACTGGTAGCCGAAACCCGGGTAATTGCCGATACGGTCGAAGGCGGCGTCCTGCGCCTTGAATTTCTCGCGGATCCGCTTGACGGCGGCCCGGACGTTGGTGCGATAGCCGTCCTCGCCGGCCCCGGCATGGAAGCCCTTGCCGCGGCCGGCATCGTAGAGGTCGCGGTAGCCGACGTCGCGGCCCGCCCGGGCAGCCAGGGCCCGCACCAGGGCGAATTCGGTGACGGTCAGATCCACCAGCCGCCCCCGCCAATAGGCCCGCCGGCTGTCGAGATCCAGGACCAGATCCCCCACCGCCAGACGGTCGGCCGGCGCGGCCGACGCGCTCCGGCGCTCCAGGGCCAGACGGATGCGCCGCTCCAGGATGACGAAGCTGCGCACCTTCTCGACGAAATCCACGGCGCCGCCCAGCAAGGCGGTTTCCTCGAAGATCTGGTCGCTGAGCGCGGTCAGGAAGATCACCGGCACCCCGACGCCGCCGGCCCGCATCCGGCGCAGCACTTCGATGCCGTTCAGGTCGGGCATCTTCCAGTCGAGCAGGACCAGATCCGGCCGCCCCCCGGCCGCCAGCGCCGCCAGGAACGGCGCTCCGCCCGTCCAGAGCTGGGCCGTGTAGCCGGCATCGTCCAGGTTGCCGCCCAGGGTTTCGCGGAACAGCGGATCGTCGTCGACGATGCCGATCAGCGGGCGGGCGGCGGCCTCATCGGTCATGGCGGGCTCCCGCTTCGCGCAGGCGGCGCAGGCAGGCCGCCGCATGCCGCTCGTCGGCGAATTCGTAACCGAGGACGCGTTCGCCCGCCGTCCCGACCTCGGGATAGAAGGTCAGCGACAGGACGCAGCGGCCACGCCGGTAGCGCCAGACCGTGGCCATGTCCTGGGTGGTCGCCGCCTCGGGCGGGCCAAGCAGGGCCAGGGCCTGACTGCGGCTCAGGCCGGTCAATTGCTCGGGCCGCAACTCGGCCGCGGGCGCGGCCGGCCGTGGCCGGGGCAAGGGCGGAACCGCCGCCGCGGCGCGGGCCGCCGGATGGCGCGGCGCTTCGGTGCAGGCGGCAAGCCCGCCGAGAACCGCAACCGCCATGGTCACCGACCTCCACCGCGGCACGCCCCCCTCCATATCCATCTTCGGCATAGATGTCGCCATCGTCGGCCGCCGGGACAAGGGTCGGGAGCGGCGGCACGCCTCCGCCGTCAGCCGTCAGCCGTCAGCCGTCAGCCGATTCCCGGCACGCGAATGGGACAATCTTGCGGCAATACCGAGCGTGAATACAATTCTAACTTCCGGCCGCCATTCTCGCCCTTGTCGTTTTCAAACAGATGACGAGGGCACTATACGATGACAACTCTGACCGTTGGACAGGGGAAAGAATATTCGACCATTTCCGCCGCGGTGGCGGCATCTCATAATGGCGACGTCATCGCCGTCGATGCCGGCACCTATACCAACGATTACGCCACCATCACCACCAACATCACCATCGAGGGGGTGGGTGGCATGGTCAACCTGGTATCGACCGGCGATATCCCCAACGGCAAAGCCATCCTGGTGACCGACGCCAACGTCACGCTGGATCATCTGTCCTTCTCCGGGGCAACGGTGGCCGACGGCAACGGCGCCGGGGTGCGCTACGAGACCGGCAACCTGACCATCACCAACTGCTATTTCCACGACAACCAGGATGGCCTGCTGGCCGCCGCCAATCCCACCGGCACCATTTCCATCGATCACAGCGAGTTCGCCCACAACGGCACCGGCGACGGCTATACCCACGGCCTTTATGTCGGCGAGATCGCCGACCTGACCGTCACCAACAGCTATTTCCACGACACGGTGGTCGGCAATCAGATCAAGAGCCGGGCCGACAACACGGTGATCGAGAACAACCGGATCATCGACGGCACCAACGGCACGGCCAGCTACGACATCGACCTTCCCGACGGCGGCAAGGCGCTGATCAGCGGCAACGTCATCCAGCAGAGCGCCACCAGCCAGAACCCGGCGATCATTCATTTCGGCGGCGAGGGGGGACCCTATGCCGGGTCGAGCCTGACCATCGAGAACAACACCATCCTCAACGACCTCGCCGGCGGCACGGCGCTGCTGAACCAGACGTCCATCACCGCCACCATGGACCACAACCAACTTTACAACGTCACCCACGTGGCGTCGGGGCCGGTGAGCGAAAGCGCCGACACCATCCTGACTACCGAACCGGCCATCGATACCAGCCACCCCTGGCAGGCCGCCACGACGTCGACAACGTCGACAACCCCGACGTCGACAACGACCACCGGCACCAGTTCATCGAGCCCGACGAC
>JAKAFA010000304.1 GCA_021818185.1 Pseudomonadota bacterium
CAATGTCAAGCCGCAGGTCGACGAGATCGAGTTCCCCGACGGCCATCGCATCATCCTGCTGGCCGAGGGCCGGCTGGTGAACCTGGGCTGCGCCACCGGCCATCCCAGCTTCGTGATGAGCGCCTCCTTCACCAATCAGGTGCTGGCCCAGATCGAGATCTTCACCAATCCCGGCAAGTACGAACGGAAGGTCTACGTGCTGCCCAAGCACCTGGACGAGAAGGTGGCGGCGCTGCATCTCGGCAAGCTGGGCGTCAAGCTGACCACCCTGACCCCGCGCCAGGCCGAATACATCGGCGTCGGCGTCGCCGGCCCCTTCAAGCCGGACACCTATCGCTACTAAAATGGGTGACGGGCCGGGCGGCGACGCCCGGCCCGCACTCGCACATGCCCTCCCCGCCGTTTTCCGCTATGATCGCGCCCATCATGGAGGGGGAGAGGCCATCACCGTGACCCAGACCGCGCGCCTGTTCGTCGCCACCCCGTGCTTCGGGGGACAGGTTTCCCACATCTACACCGCGTCGCTGCTCAAGCTGCAACAGGCGGTGGCGGCCCGCCCGCCGATGACGGTGCGGTTCGTGATGCGCCCCGACGATTCGCTGATCACCCGGGCCCGCGCCACCCTGGTCACCAGCTTCCTCGACGATCCGCTGGCCACCCACCTGCTGTTCATCGACGCCGATATCGGCTTCGAGCCGGAGCAGGTGTTCCGCCTGCTCGACTTCGACGCCGACATGACCGCCGCGGTCTATCCCCTGAAGCGCATCGACTGGGACAAGACCCGCCGCGCCCTGGCCGCCAACGTCGCCAATCCCGCCGCCGCCTCGCTGAATTACGTCGTCGAGCTTGAAGACCCCGACCATGCGGTGGCGCGCGACGGCTTCGTCAGGGTCCGCTATGCCGGCACCGGCTTCCTGATGATCCGCCGCCGGGTGCTGGAAGAGATGTGCGCCCGCCATCCCGAATTGCAGTTCAAGCGCGACTTCTCGGCGCCCGGCCAGGCCATCGCCGCCAGCCCCAACCGCTACGCCCTGTTCGACTGCATGATCGACGGGGACGGCAACTACCTCAGCGAGGATTACAGCTTCTGCCGCCGTTGGCACGACATGGGCGGCGAGATCTGGGCCGACCTGACCAGCCGCCTCAACCACGTGGGGTCCACCACCTATTGCGGCGACCTCGCCACCCAGTTTGATCTGTGAAGGGCCCCCAAGCCATGATCGACCTGCTCGTCGTCGTCGCCTCGCCGGAAGCCGCCGCCAGCCTGCCGCCCCTGGCCGCCGCGCTGGGGCGGGCGGGGGCGAACTGGGCCTGCTTCGTCACCGGACGGGGCGCGCGGGCGCTGGCCCGGCCGGCGGTGGCCGCCGCCCTGGGCGGCGCCGGGCAGGCGGTGGCCTGCGAGCATTCCTGGCAACTCGCCATGGGCGACGCCCCCTGCCCCATCGAGGCGGGCAGCCAGTTCCATCTCAGCCTGATGCTGGGCGACGCCCGCCGCACCCTGACCCTGTAGGAGCGCCATGGCCCGAACCGTCGTCATCCTCGCCCGCCACGATCCCGCCGAAGCCATGCGGGTGGCCGCCGGCGTCACCATCATGGGCCATGCGGTGCGCCTGCTGGCCCTGGCGCCGCTGCCGGCCGACAACCACCTGGCCCGCAACCTGGCCCTGGCCGGCGTCACCCCCGAGCGGCCCGATGCCGGCGCCCTGGCGGCGGCAATCGCCGGCGCCGACCACGTGGTGAGCCTGTGATGGCGCGCATCCTGGTCATCGCCCGCCAGCCGGACGCCAGCGGCCTGGCCGCCACCCTGCGCGACGGCCCCGGCGCCGAGGTGGAATGCCGGAGCCTGCCGGCCGGCGAGGCGGAGGAGGAGTGGGATGCGCTGGTCGCCGCCCTGCTGGCCGCCGACCTCAGTGTGACCGATCGGGATTAGGGAGGGGGATGATGGCGAAGGACACCACCGATACGCGCACGGTGGGGGTGGGCGGCAACGCCTACATCTTCCAGCGCGGCGTGCCCGACAAGACGCGGCGGATCGGCGACCGCAGCCTGGCCTGGGTCTGGGTGGCCCCTCTGCCCGCCAAGGACGGCACCGTCGCCGCCACCGCCACGGTCAACGAGTTCGACGACGGCGTGCTCTATGGGCCGTCCTCGATCCCCGGCGTGTTCAGCGACTTCGCCGGTGCCGCCGCGGCCGAGGTGACGGTGCGCTGGCTGGAGATGGCCACCACCGCCATGGCCGCCAAGCTGCGCCGCCAGCGCGACCTGGCCCTGGGGGCGGCCGGCGCCGTCGCCGCCCTGGCGGTGGCGGTGATTTCCTTCCTGAAATGACGGCCACTCATCGCTTGACTCCCCGCTCGGCGCGGGTATAGTTGCGCCCTCTCGCGCCGGGCTTCGGCCTTGGTCGCGCATCCATTCTTTTGCTCAGGTAGACTCGTCATGTTCGCAGTCATCCAGACCGGCGGGAAGCAGTACAAGGTCGCCAAGGACGACGTCATTCGCGTCGAGAAGCTGGCCGGCGAGGCCGGGGAACAGGTGGTTCTCGATCAGGTGCTGATGGTCGGCGACAAGATCGGCGCCCCCACCGTGGCCGGCGCCAAGGTCACCGCCACCGTCGTGGCGCAGGCCCGCGGCCCGAAGCTCATCGTCTTCAAGAAGCGCCGTCGGCAGAATTCGCGCCGCAAGAACGGCCACCGCCAGGACCTGACGATCCTGCGCATCACCGACATCGCCGCCGGTTAAGCAGACAGGTTGAAGGAGTAAGACCATGGCTCACAAGAAGGCAGGCGGTTCGTCCCGTAACGGGCGCGATTCCGAGGGCCGGCGCCTTGGCGTGAAGAAGTTCGGGGGCGAAGTCGTCATCCCCGGCAACATCATCGTCCGCCAGCGCGGCACCAAGTTCTATCCCGGCGCCAATGTCGGCATGGGCCGCGACCACACCCTGTTCGCCACCGCGGTGGGCAAGGTGGTGTTCCAGCACAAGGCCCAGGGCCGCACCTTCATCTGCGTCGAGCCGCTGCCGGAGGCCGCCGAATAATCGGCCGTTTCCCGCACTTGATCCGACGAAAAGGGGAACGGTCCGCCGTTCCCCTTTTTCCATTTCCGAAGAAGCCCCTGCCATGAAATTCCTCGATCAGGCCAAGATCTTCGTCAAAAGCGGCGACGGCGGCGCCGGGTCGTGCAGTTTCCGCCGCGAGAAGTTCATCGAATTCGGCGGCCCCGACGGCGGCGACGGCGGCCGGGGCGGCGACGTGGTGCTGGAATGCGTCGCCAACCTCAACACCCTGATCGATTACCGCTACCAGCAGCACTTCAAGGCCGAAAAGGGCCACCACGGCCAGGGCCGCAACAAGACCGGCGGCCGTGGGGCCGACGTGGTCATCCGCGTGCCGGTGGGCACCCAGGTGCTGGACGAGGACAAGGAGAGCGTGCTGGCCGACCTGACCGCGCCGGGCCAGCGCCTCGTGCTGCTCAAGGGCGGCGACGGCGGCTTCGGCAACGCCCATTACAAGACCTCGACCAATCAGGCGCCGCGACGCGCCGACGAGGGCTGGCCCGGGCAGGAGGGCTGGGTGTGGCTGCGCCTGAAGCTGATCGCCGATGCCGGTCTGGTCGGCTTGCCCAATGCCGGCAAAAGCACCTTCCTGGCGGCGGTCACCCGCGCCCGGCCGAAGATCGCCGACTATCCCTTCACCACTCTGCACCCCAACCTCGGCGTCGCCACCCTGGACGGCGAGGAATTCATCCTGGCCGACATCCCCGGCCTGATCGAGGGCGCCCAT
>JAKAFA010000305.1 GCA_021818185.1 Pseudomonadota bacterium
CGTCGCGGAATGGCGGACCGACTTCGCCGCCCGCATCATCGAGGGGCTTGGGATGGAAAACGTCATGTTCGAAGCCGCCGATCCCAAGGTTTTCGAATGGTACGTCAAGACCTACGGCGCCGAGGTCAACCTGTTCGTCGATCACAGCCAGATCGTGCAGCTTGAGTGCCTGCGCTCGGGCATCTGGGGGACGAAGAGTTCGTGGGGGCGGGTGCTGACGTATCGGGAGGAGTGACGGCCGACACCCCTTGCGATCGCCAATACCCAAGACGTCGAATCAGTGATCCGACAGTTCGGTGCGGTTGCGGCCGGCGGCCTTGGCCCGATACAGCGCGGCGTCGGCCCGCTTGAGCAGATCGGCGACATTCGGGGGGCTTCGATCATCGGACGGGGGGTCGCAGCAGGCGATGCCGATGCTCACGGTCATCCGGAACGGCGGGCCTTCGGGCTGGCGGACATCCGTCTCCGCCACGCGGAGGCGGAGACGTTCGGCTATCGTTTGCGCGCCGTCCCGGCCGGTATTGGGCAGGGCGACCGCGAATTCCTCGCCGCCCACACGCCCCACGATGTCGTATTCACGCAGCGCCATGCGGCTTGCGTCCACGAACACCGTCAAGGCGAGGTCGCCGGCGGCGTGCCCCCATGTGTCGTTGATGCGCTTGAAGTGGTCGATGTCGAGGGCCAGCAGCGAAAACGAACGCCCCATGCGCAAGGTGTGAGCCAGTTCCAGGTTGGCCAGCCGGTGGAAATGCCGCGTGTTGGCGACGCCGGTCAACGGGTCCTGCGTCGCCAGCACTTCGAGTTCGGCGACCTGAAGGCGGCTGTCGCAGAAGGTACTCAACGACAAGGCCAGGTCTTCCACGTCGCCGTCGTCGCTCAACAGGACGGGAACCCGGTCGATCATCAGCCGGAGCAGCCGGCACGCGGAATCATCGGTCTGCCGATCGGATTCCACCGGATACGCCCCCACCACCAGGCGGCCGCCTCCGGCCGGCAAGACAAGGCGCTGCCAAGTCTGCGTGCGCCGGTCGCCGGGCTCGGCCCCTTCGAACTGGGCGGTGTAGGCACGCCAAAGGGGTCGTCCCATGCGGTGGGCGTAGGTGTACTCGAAATCAAGAATGGTGCGGCGGTCGGTCGGAAGGATCTCGGGCGGCAGCGCATTGATGACGCATCCGGTCAGATCCTCGCCGAAGAGCCGGACAAAGGCCGCACCGTAATGGACGTAGCGGTGGCCGGTTCCCTGCGATTCGATCACCAGCAGGTGATCGCGGTGATCCGGAAATGCGGCCGCCGGCGAGGAAAGGTCGCCGCGGACCCCCATGGCACGCCAGCGGGCCAGCAGGGCGCGGAGGCGGTCATCCATCACCTTGTCTACGATGTCGCGCATGGTGTCGGCACCCAGGACTCGGGAATGCGATCGTAGCGGCTTTGGGCTGGACTGGGTAGCGGTTACCCTCGAAGATCAAGAATCCCCAGCTTGGCCGCCAATACCCTGCGCGCCCCGCTGCAGGGCGACCATACCGTCATCGTCTACATGCAAAAGCCCCCGCTTCAAGCGGCGGCGTTCGACCTGCTCGGCATCGATCCCGCCCGTGTCCAGTGGACGAACACGTAAGCCTGCCGAAAATCACGCCAGATCGGGCCATTGCAATCGCGGATAACGCAGGCCTCGGGTTAAGTGAGGGCAAAGGTCGTAATTGTTGCCATCATTTGACGCCCCATATCGAAACTGAACGGCGTTATTTCGGCCCGGCATGACGAACGGAGGGTGATCGATCTTGATAGCAAACCGAATCAAGTCATGGGCGACACTACTTGTGGCCTCGATCCCATTAGTCTGGGGTATCGAAAGAGCGACCCTGCCGGCGGCATTCCTGCTCGGGCCGATGATCGCCGCCATCGGCTTCGGTATCGGCGGAGCCAAACTGCAATCCCCCCCATGGGTGTTTACCTGCGCCCAGGCTATCATCGGTTGCCTGGTCGCCAGCGACCTGAATGCATCGATCCTGGCGACCGTTTCCCGAGACTGGGTTACCATCCTCGTGGTGATTTCCACCACGGTCGCCGCAGGGGCGCTTGTCGGCTGGACCCTGGCCAAATTGAGCGTCCTGCCGGCGGCTACCGCCGCCTGGGGCTCGTCACCGGGCGGGTCCAGCGCCATGGTGGCCATGTCCAGGGAATACGGAGCGGACGCCCGTCTGGTCGCCTTCATGCAATACCTGCGGCTCACCATCGTCGTTCTCACCGCATCCGTCGTTTCCCGACTCCTGCCTCATTTCGGCCCGGCGACGACGGTAACCGCCGCAGTGCTGCCGAAGGTAGTGCCCGCAGCCGCCGCTTCGCTCCGATCCCTGCTCAAGACTCTGGCGGTGGCCACCTTCGGTGGGGTGGCGGGCCGGCGTCTGCGCATCCCGGCGGGGCCCCTGCTCGTACCCATGCTGGTGGGCGCCCTGCTCCAGGCAAACGGGATCGTCAGGATGACGCTGCCCCAATGGCTGCTGGGCGCCGCCTACATCGCCGTTGGCTGGCATGTCGGCCTCGACTTCACCCGCGAAATCGTCGTCCATGCGTTTCGCGCCCTTCCCCGCGTGCTGCTGGCCACGTTCATGCTCATCGGCCTCTGCGCGGGTTCCGCCTGGGTCCTGACCAGGCTCCTCCACATCGACCCGTTGACTGCCTATCTCGCAACCAGCCCGGGTGGCCTCGGCTCGGTGGCGATCCTCGCCGTTGCCAGCCATGTGGACATTTCCTTCGTCTTGGCCGTCCAGACCGTGCGGGTCTTCATCGTGGTTCTGACCGGACCGCCGATCGCCAAGCTGATCACCCGCTTCTCTTAGTGTCTGACTCGGAATCGGCATGGTTGCATTATCCCCGCGCCAGTCGCCGCATGATTAGCTTGATGCTCGCGATCATGAGCCATGCTGCGGCGGAGGTGACAAGAGCCTCGAAGTCCTTGGCGAGGCGGCGGTTCCGGTTGAGCCAGGCGATGGTGCGTTCGACGACCCATCGGCGGGGTAACAGGACAAAGCCCTTCGCCGTGTCAGAGCGTTTGACGATTTCGATGGTCCACGTTCCGAGCGGTTTGAGCGCCTCGGCCAGTTTGTCGCCGGCATAGCCGCCGTCCGCAAAGATGTGGCGGAGCCAGGGGCAAAGGCTGCGAATGGAGGCCAGCAGCGAGGGTGCACCGTCGCGATCCTGGATATCGGCCGGGTGAACGATTGCCCCGACGGGCAAGCCGCCCGTATCGGTGACAATATGCCTCTTGCGGCCCTTGATTTTCTTTCCGGCATCGAAGCCCCGCGGCCCACCGGCTTCGGTCGTCTTGACCGATTGGCTGTCGATCACCCCCGCTGTCGGGCTTGCTTCCCGGCCGACGGCCTCGCGGGCCCGCATGACGAGGTGATGGTTGATCGTCTGCCATCGGCCCTCGTCCCGCCATCGGTAGAAGTAGCTCTGCACCGTGGTGAAGGGCGGGAAATCCTTGGGCAACATCCGCCACTGGCAGCCGGTCTCGGCGATATAGAAGATCGCGTTCACCACCGACCGCAGTTCCGTCCTGCGCGGCCGACCGCGAGAGGATTCCTCCGGCAAATACGGGGCGATGATTGCCCACTCCTCGTCCGTCGTGTCGCTTGCATACCGCAGCCCATCCCGCCGATACTTCGGCCGGGTGATTTCAGTCCACACCATCTTGCGGCCTCGTCTTGATTTCGCAACCAGACAGAACCACAAGTGACTGAAATCACTCAATTTAATTTTCGGTCAGCCTCT
>JAKAFA010000306.1 GCA_021818185.1 Pseudomonadota bacterium
GCCGCCGCCCAGGCCGGCGCCGCGATGGCGGCCGACCGCGTCGATCTCGTCGATGAAGATGATGCAGGGGGCGTTCTTCTTGCCCTGTTCGAACATGTCACGCACGCGGCTGGCACCGACGCCGACGAACATCTCGACGAAATCCGAGCCCGAGATGGTGAAGAACGGCACGTTGGCCTCGCCGGCAATGGCGCGGGCCAGCAGGGTCTTGCCGGTACCGGGCGGGCCGACCAGCAGCACGCCCTTGGGAATCTTGCCGCCCAGGCGCTGGAACTTCTGCGGGTCCTTCAGGAACTCGACGATCTCCTCCAGTTCCTGCTTGGCTTCATCGATGCCGGCCACGTCCTCGAAGGTGACGCGCCCGGTCTTTTCGGTCAGCAGCCGCGCCCGGCTCTTGCCGAAGCCCATGGCCTTGCCGCCGCCCGATTGCATCTGGCGCATGAAGAAGATCCACACCCCGATCAGCAGCAGCATCGGGAACCAGGACACCAGCACGCCCCACAGGGTGGGCTGGTCCTCGGCCGGGGGCAGGGCCGAGATGCGCACGCCGGCTTCACGCAGCTTGGGTACGATGTTGGATTCGGGCGGCAAGTAGCTGGTGAAGCTGCGGCCATCGGTGAAATGGCCGGTCACCGTATAGCCCTGGATAGTCACATCGGCCACCTGGCCGCGCTCGACATCGGTCATCAGGTCGGAAAACGCCGTCTGCCCCACCCCGTGCTGCGGCGACGAGGTCTGGAACAGGTTGAACAGCATGACCAGCAGGAGCGCGATGATGATCCACAGCGCCAGGTTCTTGCTGAAGTTCAAGATAAGGCCCTTCCACGTTTGCTGGGCTGGCGGGCGCCCCATACTTTATCGCTCGGGGGCACCGAAGCTTCGCCGGAATGCGTTGCCCTAGAGATAATGCCGTCCCCGCCCGGCACAAGGCAACGGCCAGCCACCGTCAATGGATTGGCCGGCGACGGTACGATCCATCGCAAGGCGCGATCCCCGGCTCCGGAGCGGTTATAGCCGAGGTGAGGCACGGCGAAAATACCGTCCTCGTCGGCTATGACCGGAAGCGTGGGTCGCACCGGCGGCGGGATGGCCGGCATCGGTCGGGGAGCGAGGGCGCGCGCCAGGCGCTGCCAGTGGCCGCGGCCAAGGGCGCGGACGCTCAGCCCGGCCGGGGCGCCGGCTGCCAGCGCCAGGCGGAAACGGCCGTCCCACTCGACCGCCTCGCCGGGCGGCAGGGGCAGGGGGCCGGCCATCTGCGCCGCTTCGCGGCAGATGAGCACCCCGCCGCCGGACCCGGCCACCAGCCGGCAGCCGGCCAGCGTCCGCCCGGCGCCGCCATCGCGCCGGACGGCATCCCGCAGGCCTTCCAACCGCTCCAGGCGCGGCGGATAGGGTTTCCCGCCCACCGCCAGCAACATGCGCGCCAGCAGGCGCAGCGCGATCTCCGTCGGCAGGGCGGCCAGGCCGGCGGGGTCGAACTCGGCGAAGCCGGCGGGGTGCAGCCGGACATGGCGGCAAGCCGCAGCGGCGGTGGCCGCTTCCAGCGCGGCGCGGGCCCGGCCCAGGCGGGCGGCGGTGGCGGCCAGGCGCGCCGGGGTCAGGCCTTCGGCCGCCAGGACCGGCAGCAGGCCCCGCAGGCGCACCCGCGCGAAGGCCGGGTTGCGGTTCGAGGGATCATCGATCCACTCCTGGCCGCACGCCGCCAGGGTGGCTTCCAGCCGGGTGCGGGGGACCGGCAGCACCGGACGCAGCAGCCGGCCCCAGCGGGTCGGCTCGGCCGCCGCCATGGCCGCCAGCCCGTCCACTCCCGAGCCGCGCCCCAGGCGCAGCAGCAGGGTTTCCGCCTGGTCGTCGCGGTGATGGGCAAGCAGCAGGTGCAAAACGCCCTGCCCGGCGCACCAGTCGCCCAGCAGGCGGTAGCGGGCGGCGCGTGCCGCCGCCTGCACGTCGGCGGTGGGCTTCGGACCGGTCCAGGCCAGGGTGGTATGGGATATGCCGCGCGCCGCCAGCCAGCCGGCCACCCGCGCCGCCTCGGCGGCGGAGTCCGGCCGCAGGCGGTGATCGACGGTCAGCGCCACCGCCTCGCCGCCCCGGGCCTGCGCCCATTCGGCGGTCAGCAGGGCCAGGGCCAGGCTGTCGGCCCCGCCCGAAGTGGCCACCGCCAGCAGCGGCGCCGGCTCGAACGGCCCCAGGGGCGCCATCAGCCGGGCGAATTCGGCGGCAGCCAGCGGGCCGCCGATGGCCGGTGCGCCGCCTCGCCGCCCGGATTCACCGCCGCCCGGCTTCACAGGCCGTTGAAGTCCTTGAACCAGGCGATGAAGCGGGGAATGCCCTCGCTGATGGGCGTGGCGGGCGCGAAGCCGACGTCGCGCTGGATCGCCGAGATGTCGGCATAGGTCTCCTTGACGTCGCCGGGTTGCATCGGTTCCAGTTCCATGATCGCCTTGCGGCCCAGGGCCTGCTCGATCAGGCCGATATAGTCCATCAGCCCTTCCGAGCGGTTGTTGCCGATGTTGTAGAGCCGGTAGGGCGGGGTCGTGCCGGTATCGGGCGGCGGGTTGTCCAGCACGCCCACCACGCCCGAGACGATGTCGTCGATGAAGGTGAAGTCGCGGCGCATGTCGCCGTTGTTGAACACGCGGATCGGCCGGCCGGCCACGATGGCCGACGCAAACAGGTAGGCCGCCATGTCGGGGCGGCCCCACGGGCCGTAGACCGTGAAGAAGCGCAACCCCGTGGTCGGGATGCGGAACAGGTGGCTGTAGGAGTGGCTCACCAACTCGCCGGCCCGCTTGGTGGCGGCATAGAGCGAAATGGGGGTGTCCACCCGGTCTTCGACCGAAAACGGCAGCTTGGTATTGGTGCCGTAGACCGACGACGAACTGGCATAGACGAAATGGCGGCAGCGCGGATTGGCGCGGGCCAGTTCCAGCATCACCAGATGGCCTTCGACATTGGAATGGCTGTAGTCGAAGGGCGCGGTGAGGGAATGGCGCACCCCCGCCTGGGCCGCCAGGTTGATGTAGCGGTCGATGTCGGGATGGGCGGCCGCCACCGCCGCCATGGCGGCGCGATCGGCGATGTCGCCGCGATGGAAGACGAAATTCCGGTGTTCGGCCAGCAGCGCCAGCCGCCGCGCCTTGAGCGCCGGATCGTAATAGGCGTTGAGGTTGTCCACCCCCACGACGGTCTCGCCGCGCGCCAGCAGGCGGAGGCTGGTGTGGAAGCCGATGAACCCGGCGGCGCCGGTGATGAGGACGGTCATGGGTCAGATCCCGCGCTTGCTAGCCGGACCCGATATACAGCCAACGCCGCGCGAAATCACCCCCCTTTGCCGGGTTCCAGGGACGGCGGCATGCGCGGCGCCCCCGCCGACTGGTAGGGCGCCAGGGCGCGCAAATCCGCCTGGTCAGGAATTTCGCCGGTTCGGGGCGTGGGGGGCGGCGCCTTCAGCGCGGTTTCGTAGGAATCGGGAAACAGGTAGGAACATCCCGCCAGCAGCAGGGCCGCTCCGGCGGCCAGGGCCCAGCCTCGCATGCCGCAATCTCCATGGGGTTCAGCGTCGGACGCGCCATTGAACCCCATTGGCCGCGGGCCGCCCACGGCCATGACGGATTAGGCCCAAGTGCATTGCCAGTTGGGACGGGGATGCCAGCCCCTACCGCCCGCCGGGCATCGACGACGTGCTTTCCTCAAGCGGCGAGCGAAGCATGAAGCCGCCATGGTAGGCGTTGTCGAAGTCGGTGCTGATGCCGCTGTCCGGCGA
>JAKAFA010000064.1 GCA_021818185.1 Pseudomonadota bacterium
ACAGCGCGCATCCCAGCCGGGCGGCCAGGTCCGGCAGGTCGCCGATCAGGTAGCCGGACTCGTCGAGCATGGCGATCAGGTGCAGCCCGATCAGCCGGTCGGCGGGGTCGGAGACGTCCATGTTCAGCTGGGCGACCAGATGGTCGCGCAGACTGATCCCGCCGGCCAGGGTCTGCTCCAGGTCGGACTCGCCGTCTTCGAAATCGTGGCGGCCGCCGCTGCGGCTCCATTGGCCGAAGGCCTCGCCGTCGATGCCGTCGATGGCGCTGTCGTTGTTGTAGAGGTTGTCGTAATCGACGTCGAAGGCTTCGTCGGCCGCTCCCGGGGTCATGCCGTCCAGCAGCGGAGCCTCGGTCTCCGGCGGCGCCGCCTCGGGCATCGGCGCCTCGTCCGGCCCCGGCCGGTCGGAATCCTCGCGCTCCAGCAGCGGGTTGCGCTCCAACTCCTGCTCGATGAAGGACGCCAATTCCAGGTTGGACAATTGCAGCAGCTTGATAGCCTGCTGCAATTGCGGCGTCATCACCAAGGACTGCGTCTGGCGAAGGTCGAGCCGGGGTGCGAGGGCCATGCGAAAATTCCGCCTAAAGGCTGAAGCGCTCGCCGAGATAGACCCGCCGCACCCCTTCGTGGGCGACGATCTCGTCCGGCCGGCCCTCCATCATCACCTTGCCGTCGTGCAGGATGTAGGCCCGGTCGATGATGTCCAGGGTCTCGCGGACGTTGTGGTCGGTGATCAACACGCCGATGTCGCGCAGCTTGAGATGCGCCACCAGATCGCGGATGTCCGCCACCGCGATGGGGTCGATGCCGGCCAGTGGCTCGTCCAGCAGAATGAAATGCGGGCGCGACGCCAGGGCGCGGGCGATCTCGCAACGGCGGCGTTCGCCGCCCGACAGCGCGATGGCCGAGGCGCGGCGCAGGTGGCCGATGGAGAATTCGGACAGCAGTTCCTCCAGCCGGTGCTCGCGCACTTCCGCGTCGGGTTCGACCACCTCCAGGACGGCCATGATGTTGCCCTCGACGCTGAGGCCGCGGAAGATCGAAGCCTCTTGCGGCAGGTAGCCGATCCCCATGCGGGCGCGGCGATACATGGGCAGGCCGGTGATATCGTGGCCGTCCAGGGCGATGCTGCCCGCATCCGGATTGATCAAGCCGGTGATGCAATAGAAACAGGTCGTCTTGCCAGCGCCGTTGGGGCCCAGCAGCCCGACCGCCTCGCCGCGCTGCACCGTCACCGAAACGTCGCGCAGCACGGTGCGCCGCTTGAAGCGCTTGCCGATGTTGCGCGCTGCCAGCCCGCGCCCGGTGGGCGGCACCTCGGCGTCGATCTCATCCGTCGGATTGGCGGAGCCGTCCCGCATACGCTCGTTCCTCATGGGCTGCCGGCGCCGGATCCGCCTGCGCCGGACCCGCCCGCGGCTGGAGCCGTCTCCGCCTTGCCTTGGGGGACGGAGCCGTGGAAGACCGGTTGCTGGCGTGCGGCGTCCTTGTGCTCCGGCACGAAAACCCCTCTCGCCCGCTGGTCGCCGCCGCCGCCAGGGGCGCCGCCGAACAGCTTGCTGATGCCGGTGTTGAGGTCGACGTGGGCGTAGCCGCCGTCCAGCTCGTTCCCCTGCCGGGTGATCTTAACCGAACCCGAGACGGTGGCGATACCGGTTTCCATATTGTAGTCGCCGCGGTCTCCGGTCACCCTTTCCTGGGCGGTGGTCAGCGCCACATGGCCATAGGCGTCGGCCCGCTCCAGATCCATTCCGCCGCTATGCCCGCCGCCCGGGACCGCCCGTCCGCCCGCGGGCGGCGCGGCGACGGGGGTGGGGGCTGAGGCGACGGGGAGAGGCGCGGCGTTCCTGGAGGGGCCCGTCTTGCCCGCGCCCGTCTTACCTGCGCCCGTCTTACTTGCGCCCGTCTTACCCGTGTCCGTCTTGTCCTTGAAATGGGCGGTCAGGACATCGGCCTCCAGCGTCTTGTCCTTCTGGATGGCTACCCCGTGGCCGCGGAGGACCGCCATATGCTGTAGCTCCCAATATTCCAGGCTGTCGTCGGCGGAGAATGAGGCCGTGGGGGTGACGAGCCGGGCCGGTTGGCCGTGCAGCACGAAGATGGCCTTGTCGAGGTCGTAGGTCGCCTGGTCGCCGGTGGCGGTGTCGTTGGGATTGGAGATGGTGACGTGGCCGTCGGCGTCGATCCGCCAGATTTCATTGCCCGATGGTCCCTGGCGGTAATAGGCGGTCAGGGTGTCGGCGGTTACGGTCATGGTACCGCGTATCGCCTTGGCATTGCCGCGCGCGATCACCCGGTTGGCGCCCTGTACCCATTCGATACCGTTGTCCGCATAGACCTGGATCTGGGTGTCGCCGCCGCCCTTGGCCATGTCGAAGCCTTGCGCCGCGGCCGGCCCGCACCAAAGCAGCAGGGCGGCCACGAGGGAGGCTGCCAGGACGCGGGCCGCAAGGACGCGGGCCGCCAGGGCGCGGGGGCTCACTTGCCCGTCCCCGTGGTCTTGCCGTCCGCCCGGCCGGACCCGCCGGCCGCCTTCAGGGTCAGGGCCGATCGGCCGGTCACCAGCACGTCGGCGCCCTTGTCGCGGATCCGGAAGCCCTGGCCTTCCAGCAGGCCCTGCGGTCCCTGGCCATGGACCGGCACGTCGCCGCGGGCGCTGCTGTCGGCAAGGTCGACCTCGGCGCGTTCGGTGTGCAGTTCATATCCCTTGTCGTGATAGAGGCTCACATTGCCGACCAGATCAAGGAGCTGGGCTTTCTGGTGATAATAGCCGCGATCGCCCTGCACGAATACGCCCGAGCCGTCTTTGGTCGTGAAATCGGCCTTGGGCTGGTCCAGGTCGATGGTATCGGGCTGGGCATCCTCCTGGACGGCCCGGTCGGAGGTGATGGTGAAGGGGCGGTTGTCGCGGTCGAGGCCGAAATAGCGCGCATTCACCATCGCCAGGGTCTGCACCGCGTCGGGCGTCAGCTTGGCGAAGCCGATGCGGAAGCCCGCCTCGTCGAAGCGAATCTTCGGCCAGACCACCACCACCGCCAGCAGGATGGCGGCCAGCGACGGCAACAGGATTTTCATGACCCGCACGAAGCGCGAATAGCTGTAGCGGGGGGTGGGCGAATGCCGCAGCCGCAGCCGTTCCAGCCGCTTCGATTGGTCGGCGGTCAGCGCCATCGGGGCCCTATGCGACCCCGGCGGTCAGGCAGTCATGGACGTGCAGCACCCCCAGGGGGCGGCCGTCTTCCACCACGAACAGGCTGGTGATGGATTTGGAGTTCATGAGCCGCACCGCCTCGGCGGCCAGCAGGTTGGGCTGCACCGTCTTCGGTCTGGCCGTCATTACCTCGCGGGCGCTCAGCGTCAATAGGTTGGAGCGCATGTGGCGGCGCAGGTCGCCATCGGTGATGATGCCGTCCAGCCGCCCGTCCGCCGAGACCACGCCGGCCACGCCCAGGCTTTTCGCGGTCATCACCAGGAGGACTTCGGTCATCGGCGCCTCGGGGGGGACCAGCGGCAGGGCGTTGCCGACATGCATCAAGTCCGCGACCTTCAGCAGCCGCCGGCCAAGCTGCCCGCCGGGATGGAAGACCTTGAAATCGGCGGCGGAGAATCCCTTGCGTTCCAGCAGGGCCACCGCCAGGGCGTCGCCGAGGGCCAGCATCATGGTGGTCGAGGTGGTGGGCGCCAGGCCCATCGGGCAGGCCTCGGCCATCGGCGGCAGGATCAGGGCGATGTCGGCCGCCTGGGCCAGACTGCTGCCGGCGCGGCTGGAGATGGCGACCAGCGGGATCTCGAACCGCCGGCTATAGGCGATGATGTCCGACAGTTCGGGCGTCTCGCCGGAATTGGACAAGGCGACCACCGCGTCGCCGGGGGTGATCATCCCCAGGTCGCCGTGGCTGGCCTCGGCCGGATGGACGAAAAAGGCGGGGCGGCCGGTGGAAGCCAGGGTGGCCGCGATCTTGCGCGCGACATGGCCGCTTTTGCCCATGCCGGTAACCACGGTGCGGCCGGGCGCTGCCGCCAGCCGGTCCACCGCCCGGGCAAAATCCGCGCCCAGGGATTCCCCTAGGGCGACCAGGGCCTCGGCCTCGGTCCTCAGCACCCGGCGGGCGGCGGCGATATCCGGATCGGGGACGGCGGAATCGCCGGGGGCGGCGGGACGGGCGGACGAACCGCCTTTATCCGAATCGCGGATGGCAATGGTCATGGAAGGTCTACCCGCAAGCCTGCAAAATCCGCTCCATTCCGGACGGCGCGCGCCACAAACTATACGAAACGCCGCGCGGACCGAAAGGCAAAACCGGTCAGTGGGCGAAGATGTCCTCGTCCGCCCACCCGGCCAGATCCAGGTCGGCCCGATCCGGCAGGAAGCGGAAGCAGGCTTCGGCCAGTGCGCGGCGGCCCTCGCGGTCCAGCAGGTCTTCCAGCCGCTGCTTGAGCTGGTGCAGATACAGGACGTCCGAGGCGGCGTAGGCCATCTGGTCGGCGGT
Organism: Pseudomonadota bacterium; assembly: GCA_021818185.1. Classification (GTDB taxonomy): domain Bacteria; phylum Pseudomonadota; class Alphaproteobacteria; order Rhodospirillales; family Magnetospirillaceae; genus JAKAFA01. The sequence goes on from JAKAFA010000064.1 coordinate 4,491, forward strand.
CAGTTCGGCGGCGCCCCAGTCCGAGGTCTGTTGCTGCTTGGACAGTTCGATCCCCAGCAGATCGCGGCACAAGTCCTTGAGCCCATGGCGGTCGGTATTGGTCCGGGTCAGCCGAGAGGCGATCTTGGTGCACCAGGCCGGCGCGCAGCGCACGCCCAGGTGATGGCGGATCATCGCCAAGTCGAACCGGCCGAAGTGAAACAGCTTGACCACATCCGGGGCGGCGAACAGCCGCTTCAGGTTGGGCGCGGCGTATTCGGGGGTGGGGAAGTGGACGATATGGGCGTTGCCGTCGCCGGCCGACAGCTGCACCACGCACAGGCGGTCGCGCAGCAGGTTCAGGCCCATGGTTTCGGTATCCACCGCAACAACGGGGCCCAGATCGATCTCGGCGGGCAAATCCAGGCGATGATAGAAAACCGTCATGCGGCAATTCTCCCCACACACAGGCCCGCCCGTTCCGTTGCGGCCGGCAGGCCTGCGCGGCCGCGTTGTCGCGGCCGCCCGGCGGGTGCGGCGTTCCCGGGTCGCCGCCCTATACTCCCGCGTGTCAGGTCTCACACGGGACGGGTGTCATGGTGCCCAGGAGAAGACTCGAACTTCCACGACCTTGCGGTCACTAGAACCTGAATCTAGCGCGTCTACCAATTCCGCCACCTGGGCAGGTGACTGACGGGTCACCCCGTCGAGGCGGTGAGGGATATACGAGACGCTTCGCCCTGTCAACACGGATTGTTGCGTTTTTTTGCCAGGGCTGGCGGCCGGTGGATTCGCCCCCAGTAGGGGGCGCCTTGCCCCTCCCGTTGCGTTCGGGGGCGGAAACAACTAGCCTTCCCTGCATACGAGAATGCGGGACTATCCGGCCCTCGCTGCGGGGGGGATCTGGAGGAAGACTATGGACCGGCGGCTTGTCACGATATTCGGGGGGTCGGGCTTCATCGGCCGTCATCTGGTCCGCCGGCTGGCGGCGGCGGGCTGGGTGGTGCGGGTGGCGGTACGCGACCCGGTGGCGGCCGAATTCCTGAAGACCATGGGCGATGTCGGCCAGGTGGTGCCGGTCCGGGCCGACATTACCGATCCGGCTGTGGTTCAGGCAGCGGTGCACGGCGCCGCCGCCGTGGTCAATCTGGTGGGGATCCTCTATGAGGGGTTGGGGCGGCGCTTCGACCGCATCCATCGCCAGGGTGCCGCCACCGTGGCGGCGGCGGCCAAGGCGGCCGGGGCGGCGCGGCTGGTCCACATGTCGGCTCTGGGGGCGGACAAGGCGTCACCCTCGGCCTACGCCCGCTCCAAGGCGGCGGGCGAGGAGGCGGTGATCGCCGCCTTTCCTGGCGCCACCATCCTGCGGCCCAGCGTGGTGTTCGGGCCCGAAGACGACTTTTTCAACCGTTTCGCCCATCTGGCCATGCTGTCGCCGGTATTGCCGGTCTTCACCTCCGGGGCGTTCCGCCTGGGGTTCGGCCATGGCGGACCGAGGCTCGACCTGTTCGGCCCGGGCGGGCCGGTGTTCCAGCCGGTTTGGGTGAGCGACGTCGCCGCCGCCATCGTCAAGGTGCTGGCGGACCCGCAGACGGCGGGGCGGATCTATGAACTGGGCGGGCCGCGGCGCTACAGCCTCAAGGAGATCCTGGAACTGATCCTGGCCGAAACCGGCCGGCGCAACCTGCTGGTGCCGGTGCCGTTCTGGCTGGCCGGGTTGCAGGCCGCGGTGCTGGGCCTTCTGCCCCACCCGCCGCTGACCCGCGATCAGGTGAAGCTGCTGCGGAGCGACAACGTGGTGCGCGGCGGCAAGCCCGGCCTGGCCGAACTGGGCATCACGCCCACCGCCGCCGAAGCGGTGATTCCGTCCTATCTCGGCCGCTATCGCTCCAAGCGTCAGACCGAACATACTTGAGCGGTGTCCATTATGTCCTTCCGCGCCTTCTGGTTGGATCGCCCCGGCGATCCTAGATACAGGGGGCTGTACCCTGCGCCGGGAGCCGCCATGCGACGCTTAGCCCCTTTCTTCCTGCTGCTTCTGCTCGCAGCCTGCGGGCCGGGCGCGGTCCAGACCGACGTGACCCGCTTCACCTCGCTGCCGCCGACCGGCGGCGCCCGCAGCTTCACCATCCTGCCGCAGGACGGGCAGGTGGGCAGCCTGGAATTCGAGCGGTACGCCGACCTGGTCGCCAATCAACTGGCCGGCCTCGGCTGGCAGCCTCTGCCGGCCAACCGGTCGGCGTCGACCGTCGTCCTGGTGCATTGGGGGATGGGGGCGCCGGTGACCTCCACCTGGAGCGAGCCGGCCTGGGGGTGGGGCGGTTGGGGTCCGGGGCCGTGGGGCGGCGGATTCTACAGCGGCTTCCCTTATCAGGACGTCTACACTCAGACCGAATGGCCGAAATGGCTGGAGGTCACCATTCTGGACGGCCCAGCCTGGCGGGCGGGGACGCGGCAGGCGATCTGGCAGGGCCGTGCCGTCGCCCAGGGGCCGGCTCCCAGCATCGCGCCGGTGATACCCTATTTGGTGCGCGGGCTGTTCAGCGGGTTCCCCGGCCTCAACGGCGAGACCGTGCGGGTTGAAGTTCCGCGGAAGCAATGACGTCGATATTGAGTAGAAATATCGATATTTATTGACGGGCCGGAGGGGCGGCCCTAGACTGGGCGCAAAAGGGCGGCCGGCGCAGGACCGGGCCGCCATGGGAGGTGCCCATGTCCAGCCAGCCCCTATCGGGCCGCCATCGACGGCGGCCGCAATGACCGACGCCGCCCGGGAAACGGCGCCTGACGGCGCCGCCGCGCTGGCTACCGCCGGCGATCTGATGATCGACGGGGCGACGCTGGTCTCGCAATTCACCGAAGTGGTTGCGGTGTTCGACCGCCAGACCACCGCTATCGGCCGCAGCCTGGCCCTCGGCCGCGACCTGGGCGCCAGCGTCGCCGCGGCGCGCGACGCGGCCGGGCAATGCGCCGACAGCGCCGCCCAGGCCTTTGCCTTCGCCGACGAGGGGCGCCGCCAGGCCGGCGAAGCCGCAGCGGCGGCGGGCCGGGTGGCCGACGCCATCACCCTGCTGGCCGGGCAGTTCGCCGCCGTCTCGGCAGCCTCGGCCGAGATCCGCGGCATCGTCCGCATGATCAGCGATATCGCCCGCCAGACCAACCTGCTGGCCCTGAACGCCGCCATCGAGGCGGCACGGGCCGGCGATGCCGGCCGCGGCTTCGCTGTGGTGGCCAACGAGGTGCGGGTGCTGGCACAGCGCACCCGTACCGCGACCGACGATATTGGCGCCGTCATTGCCCGGATCGTCGACAACACCATGGCGGTCGACGAGGCGCTGGCCTCGGCCGGCGCCGCCGCCGGCCGCAGCGTCGGCCTGTCGAAAGGCGCGGTCCGCGCCCTCGACGGCGTGACGGCCAGGGGCAACGATGCGCTGGCCGCCGCCCGGTCCATGGCGGCGGGGGCCGAAACCCAGACCGGCCTGGCCGCGTCCATCGGGGACGAACTGGCCGGGCTGGGCGCGGTGGCCCGCGACGGCGACACCGCCGTTCAACGGTGCAGCGGCACGCTGCGCGGGGTGATCGGCCGGGTGGCGGTGATCAAGCACGGGGTCGACGATCTGCGGGGCGAGAAATCCCCTCTGGCGGTTATCGCCGAGGCCATCGAGGAAATGCGCGTCAACAACGTGCTGATCATGAGCGCCCGCACCTCGGCCGAGGCGCAGCCCAGCCTGGATCGCATCGCTGTCATCGACGGGATCATCGACCGCCACTGGCGACGCTATGCGGAAAGCGGGCCGTCCTCGCCCAAGGCCGAAGCCTTCCTGGCGGCCCTCCGCCACTACCGCGCCACCCGTGACGCCGCGCTGGCGCCTGCCCGCCACGGTGATTTCGCCCAGGTGCGGGCCCTGGTCACCGGCACGGTGAAGCCCAGCTATGCGGCGGCCAAGGCGGCGGTGGCCGCCCTGCTCGCCGACGGATCCAAGGAGCCGGCATGACCCAGGACAATCCCTTCAAGCTCGCCTTGCGGCGCGGGCAGGCGCAGATCGGCCTGTGGCTGGCCATGGCCGCGCCCTACACCGCCGAACTGTGCGCCAATGCCGGGTTCGACTGGCTATTGTTGGACGGCGAGCATTCGCCGCTCGACCTGCGGACCGCCCTGGCCCAGCTCCAGGCCATTGCGCCCTACCGCTCCCATGCGGTGGTACGGCCGCCGGTGGGCGACGCGGTGCTGATCAAGCAACTGCTCGATATCGGGGCCAGCACCTTGCTGGTGCCCATGGTCGAAACCGAGGAGCAGGCCCGCCATCTGGTCGCGGCCACCCGCTATCCGCCACGCGGCATTCGCGGGGTGGGGGCGGGTATCGCGCGCGCCTCGCGCTGGGGCTATGTCGGCGATTACCTCGCCCGGGCCGACGATCAGGTCTGCCTGCTGTTGCAGATCGAGACCAAGCGCGGGCTCGACAATCTCGACGCCATCATGGCGCTGGACGGGGTGGACGGCTTGTTCCTGGGGGCGGCCGACCTGTCGGCCTCCCTGGGCTATCTCGGCCAGCCGAGTCATCCCGCCGTGCTGGAGGCCATGGCCGACGCCATCGGCCGCATCCGCGCCGCCGGCAAGGCGCCGGGCGTGCTGACTACCGATCCGGCGCAGGCCCGCCACTTCCTCGACCTGGGATGCCTGTTCGTCGCGGTCGGGGTGGATACCCTGCTGCTGGCCCAGGCCACCCAGGCGCTGTGCGCCACCTTCAAGGGCGGCCCGGCCGGACTCGGCGGTTATTGAGCCGCCGGGCCGAGCCGGCGGCTGCCGCCGTCATTTCCCGGCTTTGTCGTTCAGGCTGGTGATGTAGGCGGTCACGTCCTCGATCTCGCGCGTGGACAAGGTGAAACCGCGCATGGACTTGGCGTGGGATTTGGCCAGGAAGGCCTTCACCTCTTCCGGGCTGCGTTTGCGGGCGATGGAGACGAAGCTGGGGGCGGCATCGGTCCCGGCACCATCGGGGGCGATCACATGACAGGCGGCGCACCAGCGCGCGGCGAGTTCGGCCCCCGCTTCGGCGGATGGCGCGACCGCCGCCGCCGGCCTGGCTCCAAGCCACAACCCGCCCCCCAGGGCAGCCGCTCCGGCCACCGCCAATACCAGCCTGCGCATCAGCACAATCCTTTTCCCTTGCGCCTGAAGTTTAACACAAGATCTTGGGTTTGAAACGGCCGGAACATGGCCTTTTTCTTGCCGTCAGGCAAGTCCGGCAGCGGTCATGCCCCGCGAATGTCACGGTTGCGGTCGCTGCATCCCAGGAGCAGCCGGGTTTCGCGGTCCAGCAGCGCGGTGCCCAGCGCCAGGCCGTGGGCGGCGTCGCAGACCCGCACCGCCGCAGCGGCCAGCACCGCCAGGCCGGCAGCCAGCGCCTCGCCATCCCCGTCCCGCGCCGCTGCCCGCAGGACCGGCAGGTCGGCCAGCAGGGCCATGCCGGCGGCGGCCGATTGCAGACGGCCGGCGGCGATCTCCAGGTCCGCCAGACGGGCGCGCAAGACGGCAATCTGGATGTCCGCGTTCCCGCTCTTGTCCATCCGCCGTCCGTCCGCCATCGCCGTGCCCTCCGACCAAGCCTCCCAGATGGGGTGCCGGGGCCGGGGACTCCATCTGCCGGGCGGCCGGCCGGCGGCCTAGGCGGTTCAGCGGCGCCCGAACAGCCGCTCCACGTCGGCCAGATTCAGGCTGACATGGGTCGGACGGCCGTGATTGCACTGGCCCGACAGCGGGGTTGCCTCCATGCGGCGCAGCAGGGCGTTCATCTCGGCGACCGACAGCCGCCGCCCCGCCCGCACCGAGCCATGGCAGGCCATGGTGGCGCAAACCTCCAGCAGCCGTCCGGACAGGGTGGTGGTGGTGTCCCATTCCGCCAGTTCGTCGGCCAGGTCGCGGACCAGTCCCTGGATGTCGCCGTCGCCCAGCAGGTCGGGTACCGCTCGCACCACCACCGCGCCCGGCCCGAACGGTTCGACCTGCAACCCCAGCCCGGCCAGGTCGGCCGCCCGTTCGGCGACGCGGGCGGCGCCGGCCTCGCCCAGATCCACCACTTCCGGCAGCAGCAGCGCCTGCGCCTTGACGCCGCCCTCGGACAGGGCGGCCTTCAGGCGCTCGAACACCAGCCGTTCGTGGGCGGCGTGCTGGTCGACGATGACCAGCCCGTCGCGGGTCTCGGCGACGATGTAAGTGTCGTGCAGTTGGGCGCGGGCCGCTCCCAGGGGATGGTCGAGGTCGGCGGACGCGGGCGGCGCCTCCTCGGCCGGGGCGGCCGGCGGCAGGTCCAGTCCCGGCAGGGGTTCGGCCAAGCCTGGGGCGGGTTGGGGCGACACGGCCGACAGTGGTGCCTGGCCCCAGGCGGCGGCGCGCAGGGCGGCCGGCGCCAAGGGGGCGGCGGCGGGACGGAAGGCGCCCAGGGTGGCGGCGCCCACCGTGGTGGCGGCGCGGTGGCCGGCCTCGGCCAGGGCGTGGCGGATGGCACCGACGATCAGGCCGCGCACCAGCCCGGAATCGCGGAAACGCACTTCGGCCTTGGCGGGATGGACGTTGACGTCCACCGCCTCGGCCGGCAGGTCGAGGAACAGGGCGACCACCGGATGGCGGTCGTGGGCCAGCACGTCCTGGTAGGCGCCGCGCACCGCGCCCAGCACCAAGCGGTCACGGACCGGCCGGCCGTTGACGAACAGGTATTGGGCGGCGGCGGTGCCGCGGTTGAAGGTGGGCAGCCCGGCCCAGCCGCCCAGCCGGATGCCCTCGCGCTCGGCGTCCAGCTTGACGGCGTTGGTCTCGAAGTCGCGGCCCACCACCGCCGCCAGCCGGGCCAGCCGGGCGGCGGCCGGCTCGCCGCGCTGGGCGGCCAGCCGCACCGGGACGCGGCCGCCGTCGCTGAGGCTGAAGGCGACGCCGGGATGGGCCATGGCCAGGCGCTCCACCACCTCGATGGCGGCGGCCAGTTCGGCGCGTGGCGATTTCAGGAATTTCAGCCGGGCCGGGGTGGCGAAGAACAGGTCGCGCACCTCGACGCGGGTGCCGGGCGGATGGGCCGCCGGCTGCGGCCGGCCCTTGACGCCTCCCTCGACGGTCAGACTCCATGCTCCGTCCCGCGCCTCGTCCTGGCCGCGCCGGCGCGAGGTCAGGGTCAGACGCGCCACCGAGCCGATGGAAGGCAACGCCTCGCCGCGGAAGCCGAGATGGCGGATGTGGACCAGATCGTCGCCGTCGAGCTTGGAGGTGGCGTGGCGCTCGACCGCCAGGGAGAGGTCGTCGGGGCCCATGCCGGCGCCGTCGTCGCTCACGGCGATCAGCGCCTGGCCGCCCTCGGCCAGGGTTACCTCGATGCGGGTGGCGCCGGCATCGAGGGCGTTTTCCACCAGTTCCTTGACCACCGAGGCGGGACGTTCCACCACCTCGCCGGCGGCGATGCGGTCGATCGGGTTGGGGGGGAGCAGGCGCAACGGCATGGAAACATCATATCGGGGCTGGCTCGGCGGCGCAGCCCCAAATCGTGTAGCGCCCGGCACCGGCCGGGCTTCATCTTTTGTTCAGGTTCCAGGCCTAGAATGGGTTGAGCACAGGCTCGGGGGAAGACATGGCCGGCGGGCCGCCCAGACATCCGTCATCGCCGCGCGGCCATGCCGCCAATCGCCGCGTCCCGGCCCTGCCGGTGCTGGCCGGAGTGGCGGTGGCCGGCGCCGCGGCGATCTGGGCGATGTCCGGGGGTGGGCGCCATCCGGCCCCCAACCGGCAGGCCCTGCTCCTCGACCAGTTCCGCCAGGCGGCGGCCGGTACGGTGGCCTCGCCCCATGCCTATGGCGGCGCGCTGACCGTCGTGGCGGCCAACGGGCAGATCAATGTAACCGCCGCCGGCCTGCCCGAGGCAGCCTGCGTCCAGGCCGGCTGGCAACTGGCGCGCGAGGGGACGGTGATCGTCAACGGCGTGCTGCCCCAGCGGATCTCGGCCGCCAAGCTGGCCGAGCTGTGCAGCCTCGATCCCCAGGGCGCCACCCTGGTCTGGGTGCCGCGGAAATAGCCGTCACTCCTCCTGCACGATGACGCCGTACCAGCCGAGGCCGCGATAAGTCTCGTAGCCGGGGGTCAGGGCATAGGCGACCAGGCGACCGTCGGGCTCGCGGTAAAAGCCGCGCTCGGCCCGCTCGGTGTGCAGCGGAAAACGGCGCTCCAGCACCCCGGCGCGGTCCGAGGCGGCGATGATGCGGTGCCGGGAATCCAGCAGCAGGCAGCGCGACCGGGCCTTTTCGTCGGGGGCGAGGCGCACCTGCTCGACGATGGCCTGGGCCTGGGCCTCCCAGTCGAAGAAGATGCCGAGGGCGCCGATGGCTTCCCCCCGGGCGTCGCCGTCGGCCCGGATGGCGGTGGCGTAGGTGGCGACCATGGCGCCGCCCAGATGGGGGGCGCGGGCGATGTCGGTCACCGCGAAGGCGCCGCCGTCCGGTGTCGCCATGGCCTCGCGGAACCAGGATTCCCCGGAGACGTCGGTGCCGATCGCCCGCGGGAAGCGGTCGCGCCGGCCGTTGGCGATCACCCGGCCGCCGGCATCGGCGATCCACAGGTCCAGATAGACGGTGTAGGAGCCCAGGATGACGGCAAGGCGGGCGGCGGCATGGTCGGCCAGGGTGGCCGAGGCGGGGGCGCCGGCGCATTCGACCACCGCCGGGTCGGTGGCCCACCAGCGCACGTCGCACGAACGTTCGTAGAGGTTGCGGTCGGCGATCTCGACGGTGTTGTGGGCCAGATCGGCCAGACGCTCGCCACGGACCTGCTGCAACTGCGCGGCCATGCCGCGGCCGAATTCCGACAGGTGGCTGAGCCGGCCGCGCAGCTCGGTCTGGAGCGAGCCGGTCAGCTGGGCGATTTCCTGCGAGATAGCCTTCACCTCGTCGGCCACCACCGCGAAGCCGCGGCCGGCGGCACCGAAGCGGTTGGCCTCGATGGTCGCGTTGAGCGCCAGCATCCGCGAGCGGCGGGTGATGCCGTTGATGCGGGTGATCTTTTCGTCGGCGAGGGCGGTGACGGTCCCGGTGATTTCCAGCAGCTGTTCGATCATGGCGCAGAAGTCCTCGCGGTAACTCTCCCCCATCGGCAGATCAGCAAGGCCTATGCCAAGGCCGGGGATGGCCATCTCCGCGGCCGCGGTCGCGGCCGGCGCCGCCCTCCGGCGGAAGAGCGTCCATTTTTTCGGCAGATGCGCTTGTTTTTCGGCAGATGCGCTTGCCGACGCGCCATCGGCCGCGCCGGCCGCTTGCGGCCGGTCCGGCCTGACCCTATAGTCCGGCCTATGACCGACGCGCGCTTCCCGCACCGCCATCTCCTCGGCATCCAGACCCTCGGACCCGCGGAGATCACCATGCTGCTCGACCTGGCCGACGGCTACGTCGAACAGAACCGTTCGATCGACAAGCGCAAGAACCTGTTGCGCGGCCGGACGGTGATCAACCTGTTCTTCGAGAACTCGACCCGCACCCGCACCTCGTTCGAGCTGGCGGGCAAGCGCCTGGGGGCCGACGTCATCAACATGCAGGTGGCCGGCTCCAGCGTGCAGAAGGGCGAGACGCTGATCGACACCGCCATGACGCTGAACGCCATGCATCTGGACGTTCTGGTGGTGCGCCACCCGGATTCCGGTGCGGTCAAGCTGCTGTCGGAAAAGGTCAACTGCGCGGTGATCAACGGCGGCGACGGCAGCCACGAGCACCCCACCCAGGCGCTCCTGGACGCGCTGACCATCCGCCGGCGCAAGGGGCGCCTGTCGGGCCTCAGCGTCGCCATCTGCGGCGACGTGCTGCATTCGCGGGTGGCGCGGTCCAACATCTACCTGCTCAACACCATGGGGGCGCGGGTGCGCCTCATCGGGCCGCGCACCCTGCTGCCGTCCCAGGTGGACCGCATGGGGGTCGAGGTGTTCCACGACATGCGGGCCGGTCTTGAGGGCGTCGACGTCATCATGATGCTGCGCATCCAGAACGAGCGCATGCGCGGCAACTTCATCCCGTCGATCCGCGAGTACTTCCACTTCTTCGGCCTGGACGGCGAGAAGCTGGCCTTGGCCAAGCCCGATGCGGTGATCATGCATCCCGGGCCGATGAACCGCGGCGTCGAGATCGATTCCGATGTCGCCGACGACGTCGAACGCTCGCTCATCCGCGAACAGGTGGAAATGGGCGTGGCCGTCCGCATGGCCTGTCTCGACCTGCTCACCCGCAGCCTTCCCAACTCCGCCGGGGCCGCCTGATGCCGACCCGTACCGCTTCCGGGCTTGTCGCCTACGTCAACGCCCGTCTCCTCGATCCCGCCACCGGCCTGGACAGTCCGGGGGCGCTGCTCACCAACGGCGAGACCATCGCCGATGTCGGCCCCGGCCTGTTCCAGGGCGGCGTGCCGTCCGGCATCGAGGTGGTGGATTGCCGCGGCCTGTGCCTGGCCCCCGGCCTGGTTGACATGCGCGTGCAACTGCGCGAGCCGGGCGAGGAGCACAAGGAAACCCTGAAATCGGCCGGCGAGGCTGCGGTGGCCGGCGGCGTGACCTCGATGGTCTGCCTGCCCAACACGTATCCGGTGATCGACGAGGTCGCCACCGTCGAATTCGTCGCCCGCCGCGCCCGCAAGATCGGGCTGGCCAAGGTCTATCCCTATGCCGCCGCCACCAAGGGGCTGGAAGGCAAGGAACTGTCGGAGATGGGCATGCTGGCCGAGGCCGGCGCGCTGGGCTTCACCGACGGCACCAGGGCCATCCGCAACGCCCTGGTGCTGCGCCGGGCCCTGGCCTATGCCGCAACCTTCGGCGCCATGATCGTCCAGCACCCGGAAGAGCCGGCCCTGGCCGAAGGCGGGGTGATGAACGAGGGCGAGCTGGCCACCCGCATGGGGCTGGCCGGCATCCCGGCGGCGGCCGAGGCGATCATGCTGGAGCGCGACATGCGCCTGGTCGAGCTGACCGGCGGGCGCTACCATGCCGCCCATATCGCCACCGCCGAAGGCGTGGCGGTCATCCGCCGGGCCAAGGCCAAGGGGCTGGCGGTGACCTGCGACACCGCGCCGCCTTATTTCGCCCTCAACGAGCTGGCGGTCGGCGACTACCGCACCTTCGCCAAGCTGTCGCCGCCGCTGCGCGCCGAGGCCGACCGCCAGGCGGTGGTCGCCGGGCTGGTGGACGGCACCATCGACGCCATCGCCTCGGACCACGCCCCCCAGGACCAGGATTCCAAGCGCCAGCCCTTCGCCCAGGCCGAATTCGGCGGCGTCGGGCTGGAAACCCTGCTGGCGGTGACCCTGGAACTGCACCACAACGGCCATCTCGGCCTGCTGGCCGCGCTGGAGCGCATCACCCACGCCCCGGCCCGCCTCCTCGGCCTGGCGGCCGGGCGCCTCAAGGTCGGCCATGCCGCCGACCTGGTGGTGTTCGATCCCGGCCGCGGCTGGAAGGTGGATTCGGAAAAGCTGCGCTCCAAATCGAAGAACTCGCCCTTCGACGGCCGGCCGCTCCAGGGGCTGGCGGTGCGCACGGTGGTGGACGGCCGCACCGTCTTCCTGCGCGATGCCTGAGGCGGCCGGCATCCTCGCCGCCACCGCGGCGGCCGGCTACCTGCTGGGCTCGATCCCGTTCGGGCTGGTGCTGACCGGGCTGGCCGGGCTGGGCGATATCCGGGCCATCGGCTCGGGCAATATCGGCGCCACCAATGTGCTGCGCACCGGCCGCAAGGGGCTGGCGCTGGCCACCCTGCTGCTGGATGGCGGCAAGGGTGCCGCCGCCGCCCTGCTGGCCCTGGCCCTGGCCGGCCACGACGCCCTGCTGGCGGCCGGCTTCGCCGCGGTGCTGGGCCACAACTTCCCGATCTGGCTGAAGTTCAAGGGCGGCAAGGGGGTGGCCACCACGCTGGGCACCCTGGCGGCCGCCGCCTGGCCGGTGGGACTGGCTGCCTGCGCCACCTGGCTGGCGGTGGCGGCGCTGTTCCGCATCTCGTCGCTGTCCGCCCTGGTGGCCCTGGCTTTGGCGCCGGCCTATGCCTGGGTCCTGGCCGGCCCGTCCACCGCCCTGATGGCCGCCGGCCTGGCGGTGCTGGGCTTCATTCGGCACAGCGCCAACATCCGTCGCCTGCTCAAGGGCGAAGAGCCGCGGATCGGCAAGAAGAAGTCGTGACTTCCCTGCGTGCTGGCACCCTGTTCGCCGGCCTGCCGGCCTCCGCGCCGGAGGAGGTGGTCGACGACCTGCTCTCCGGGCACGGCTTCGTCCTCAAGCGCATCGTCTCCACCGGCCAGGCGAGCCCGCCCGGCCACTGGTACGATCAGGACGAGGACGAATGGGTGGTGCTGCTCGCCGGCGCCGCCGGCCTGCTGATCGAGGGCGAAGACCAGCCCCGCGTGCTGGCCCCCGGCGACTGGCTGCTGCTGCCGGCCCATTGCCGCCATCGGGTGGAGTGGACCGATCGCGAGCGGCCGACGGTGTGGCTGGCGCTGCATGCGACGGCCAATTAGCTAACTTGCCTAACTCACGACGGTTGGCTAAGTTTGCTCCATGCGCAGGAGGAGCGGCATGCGGCAGGTGACCATTCATGCGGCCAAGACCAACCTCTCCAAACTCGTCGAAGCAGCGCTGGGCGGCGAGGAGGTCGTCATCGCCCGGGGCAGCAAGCCGGTGGTGCGGCTGGTCCCGGTGACCCAGGGCGCGTTCAAGGTCGGCCTGCTCAAGGGCAAGCTCGGAGCCGGCCCCGACTTCTTCGCGCCGATGGACGAGGGCGACCTCGGCCTGTGGGAAGGCGGAAGGTGACGGCAATCCTGCTCGACACCCATGCCTGGGTCTGGAGCCTGGCCGGGGACGAGCGCCTGTCGCAGCCGGCCCTGGCCGCCATCATGGCCGCCGATACGGTCCTGGTCAGCCCGATCACCTTCTTCGAGATCGGCCAGAAGGTCCGTCTCGGCAAATGGCCAGAGATGGAGCCCTTCGTCGGCCAACTCGCCCAACTGCTCGGCGAGCAAGGCGGCTCGGTTGCCGGTTTTGATCCGGCCGTCTGCGTCGCAGCGGGCCTGATGGCCTGGGCCCACCGCGACCCCTTCGACCGCCTGCTGGCCGCCACCGCCATGCACTACAACCTGCCGCTGGTGTCCGCCGATACGGTGTTCGACGGGATCGTCACGCGCGTGTGGTGAGGGGGCGGGGAAATAGGCAGGCCGGCGGCTGCCGGATATCGAACGCAGGGGTGAACCCTGCCGGCTGTGCCGGGGATGTGGCGCGGACGCTTCCACCTCCGTTGTCCACAATCTGGACTCCCCGTCGCGGCTACACTGTGTGTGCGTTACCAGCTAATTGCCCATAGCGCCCCGTCAAATGTCTGGCATTGTCCACTGCCGTGACCCATCGTTGAGCTAGTACCCCGACAGAGCATCTGCGAGGGGATGCCCCGCCGGCTGTTGAAAATTGCTCAGCAGGCATTGCCGGTTGAGCAGGCTACGCGGCCCTGGCCTGCTGTTCAAGGTCTGGGGTGACGATGTGCTTGGCCTGATGGGCGAGCAGCGCCG